>JAHEZH010000289.1 GCA_023251155.1 Flammeovirgaceae bacterium
ATTTTTGATGATCTCATCGGACAATGATTTCAAATTGGTGTTGGACTGTAATACGTTTGCAAAGTGAGCAAGACTTTCAGTGGCCCAGATACGTTTTTGATCTTCCGCTTTTATCGCCACCAGATCGTCTTTCATCTTCAATAAGGAATGGCCGATCAGATCGGATTCGCTGGCAGGTTGGAATAGGGCATGAAGATCACCGGTGCCAATCTTCCTGGTAAACTCGGCCGTATGTTTTAGTTGTGCGGTCAACTGATTGAGTGAAACTGCAATGGCCGCCACTTCATCACTGCCTTCTACGGGCAATGGATTTAGTTTTCCTTCTGCCAGATCCGCTACACTGTTTTTGATGTGAACAATGCGAAGTGAAAGCTGTCGCACATAATAGAAGGCGAACACAACAGTAGCTACCACCACTACACACAGCAGCGTATTGAGCACCACAGGATTTACGTGTTCTTTATTGTTGAAATACATCACTCCGCCAAACGCCAGCAGAAGAGGAGTGGTAACTATCGCTGCCAGCAACTGACGTGAAAATTTCAGTTGCTGAAGCATGGAAAACAGATTCATCTTAATTCATTAAAGCCCGACAATCACAATAATACTTTTTGCCATTCAAAAAAGATAGCAATGGGAAATAAGAAATCCAGAAAACGAATGCGAAAAATGAACTAACAAGTAAGATGCTCCTGCTCCAATGACTACCCGCGGAGTATCCTTGCCGTGACGAGCAGCTGGCCGGTGTGGCGCATGGTGTGTTCGGCAGCGTGAGTCAGCAATCCGGTTACCGTGGAGGGAAGCTGCGCGCGTCCCACTCCTCTGAAATCGGTCAGCGTGCTCTCTTCCGTCTGCGACAATTGTAGCAACGCCTTATCTACCTGCTGGTGAAAAGCATGTACCAGATCAGCCACCTGTATGGCATCATCCGCTACTCCTTCCACTGACAGTGCCCTCATCTGTTCCAGCGACAGTGCTTTTCCTGAAGCATATGTAAAAATACGATCGAGCACGCCGGTAAGGTGTTGCAAATGAAAACCCACCGAAGCCACCAAGGCGGGCCGTTGCCATAATAATGCCTGCGGAAAATCAGCCATCAGTGCTTCCACCTCTTCCCTGGCCTGCAACAACGCATGAGCCACCGGTTGTAATAATGGAGGCACACCAGTCAATGGACCGCGTAGCCATACTTCGGGTAATGGAGATGAACTCATTAGTTAAGTGAATTTTGAGTGCTAAAATAATACAACCTCCTAAATGAATAACCATGCGAAATGGTTCACGTGAAGATACGTATATCACGAATCCGGATATTCATGGCTCACCCCTATAAACCCTGTTTTATTTTCTGAACAAAACTCAGAACCGGAATAGAAGATCAAGACACCACGAACAGATCTCCATTAATTCAATCCTAAAGCCAGTTACCATCCGGTCAGGGCATAAGCTTCAGCCAGGATTGCGGCTCACTCCATTTCATATTAAAAAGCAGGACGATCCAAAGTCAAATCACCTTACAATTAATCTGCACTTCATTCATACAAACCATAAATATTCCGTTCTTTGCCAGCTGCGGAACGATCCCTATTATGTCAGATCTCATTACACCACCGGCACAACCCCACGTATGCAAAAGCTGCGGAAATCAGTTTACCGGATTCTTCTGCAATATGTGTGGTGAGAAAGTGATTCTCCCCAGGGAAAGAACATTCAAAACCATACTCAACGGCATATTGATGGCACTCATCAATACCGATAGCAAGTTTTTGAAAACGCTATGGTACATGGTGCGCAAACCCGGTTTCGTATCGCGCGAGTTTGCCAATGGCCGAACCGTGAAGTACCTGAAACCGGCCTCTGCTTTTTTCATACTCAACCTGTTCTATTTCTTTTTTCCGGTGATCCAGTTATTCAACGCTTCGCTCAAAACACAACTCAACGCTCCGCACGGTCGACTGATTAAAGAAATACTTGCGCGCAAGATCGCGCACATGGGCATGAACCTCGACTCGTTCGCGTTCATTTATAACATCAAAACGGTGAGCCTGGCCAAAATGATGGTGATGGTGTTTGTGTTTCTTGCTGCTCTTCCATTGAACCTGCTTTACGCTAAACGCAATCGCTTTTTCAATGACCATCTTCATTATACAACTGAGCTGGCCACCTTTAATCTTCTGGTGAATGCACTAGGGCTGACCATTGTAGTCAGTACTTTGGGATTAGGCAAATACCTGAATGAAGAGGTCTTCACGGGTATCTTCATCACGACCAACCTGTATTTTGTTATCCGGTCGGGCATTGTCTTTTACAATGAGAAAGGCTGGCTCCTCATTGTAAAGTCGGCATTGATTATTCTGTCCCTTATCGTGGCGCTGGAAGTATACCGGTTTATTTTATTCTTTGTAACGCTGTACATGCTCAATTAGCCAAGCAGAGGGTGCCTCAACCCGGCTGCTTCAATGCATTTACCAGACTTCCTTTACTCAGGCCTATGACCTGCACCAATGAAATGACGGCAACGATCGACACACAATATGCAAGGGAGATTAACGGATCTGCCCAGCTAAAACCGGCGGCATAAACGAAATTGCGAAGCCATTCCTTGAGGAAGAGATAGATACAAGGCCCAAAGATCAGAATGGCGATCATTAGTTGCTGAATAAATTCCCAGATGAGTAACCGCACAATACTACCCGAGCCTGCTCCCATTACTTTGCGCAAAGCAATCTGTTTCATTTGATCCCGCGCACGACTCAGGCTCAAACTATAAATAGCAAAGCAGGCCACAACAGCAGATACGACAGTGAGAACGCCCGAGAAACGATTCAGCCTATCTTCATAGTTCAGACTATCTTCAAATGATCGGTTCATAAAAGAAATGGACGCATCACCATACGTTTCAAAGCTACGATGCAAGTAATCCATGGTTTTGCGAATATCCACTTCCAACACACGAACACAGATAAAATGATATGCTTCCGGTTTGGCTATGCGCAAGACAATGGGCTTTTCCACCTGGTGGTAATCATTGCCAAAGTTCCTGATCACGCCGATCGTTCTACCCCGATAAGCATCATAACCCGGTTGCACTACTGCCGCTTCATTCACCACCAGAGAATCCACATCATTAGGGCCATACCATCTTCCTTTGGCCAATTGAAGATTAAAGAATTCAGGATAGGTGAAATCAATGCCCACTGCATAAAGCCGGGTATCCAGTTCTTTACTTTGTATCTGCCCCGGCAATGCAGAAGCAGCTGTTACATCCAGAATATTCGGATGTCTTTTCCACTGTGTTCGCAACTGATGAAAAGATGGTGCACTCATGCCTTCCGGATAGTTGAGGTACACTACCTGATCATAATTAAGACCCGGTTCTTTTATTAATGAATAACTGATTTGTCGCTCAATCACCATTCCTGCCATGATGAGTGAGATACTGATCCCTAATTGAATGATCGTTATATTTCGCTTAAAGCGTGGGAACGTAATCGCATCAGTACTTAACAATCTTCCCGCGGATGCTTTAATAAATCGAACAGAAGTCCATAGCGGTGAAATGCCAACTAATACCAACAGACCTGTCATCACTATCCATAACACGGCATTATCATGACGAAAAGCAGGTACAATATCAATAGCCAGCTGCGCTTCAATTCGATGGGAGAAAGAGAGAAGCAATACGATGGCAATGAGCAATGCGATAAAGCTTACATAAAACGATTCACTCAGCAGTACCGAGCTCAAATGCCACGGAGTACCTCCGGCTATCTTTCGTATGCCCAGTTCTTTGGAGCGCCCGGGTAATGTAAGCGTAGTGAGGTTGATAAAATGGGTAAGCGCAAGAAGAAAAATGAAACCTGCAATGCAGACCAGTATAAGAACGCTATAATAATCACCATGCTTCGCTCCTTCTCCTTCCACGCGTGGCCCAAAGTAAATAGCGGGTAACGGTTGTAACCTGTACCCAATATTTTGTTCCTTCATCACCTCCCGAAGATGCTCTTCCATTTGTATCGCGTTCACTCCCTGCTGAAGCCGGCCATAAACACGCGACTCATCCGGGTTAAAACCCAATCGCCCCAGATCAATGCTATCATAATTTATAACTACTTCCATCCGCTCGCTCGTATAAACGGGAAAATCGGCAAACACGCCGGCTACCCGATACGTCAGCGTATCGTTGCCCTGAAGTATCATCTTTTGCCCTGTTGGATTGGTTTGACCAAACCATTTGAGAGCAATTGAATTGGATAGCAATACCGTTCGCCTGCTATCTGAATTCTTCAGAGGTTCTTTAAAATCCAATCGAAAAACAGATGTAATATTTGTATCCGCGGCATACACATGGTCGACAATCACCTCCCCTTTATCCGTATGAATCAACAATTGATCCATCCTCTTTACTCTGGAAAGCAACAGACCATCGTTTACTACCGAATGAATGGATTCAAAAGTCGTTCTGGAAATCTTGTCCGATAATCGATTGCCCTGAAAGGAACTATCTTCATTACGTTTAAGAATACGTACTATGGAAGATGCATCGGCATGAAATACATCATAATTAAACTCACCCCAGGCAAACACCAGGACAAGAATGCTGCTGGCAAAAGCGATCGCCAACGTAACGATCTTCAGGAAATAAATATCCTTATTGGATAGCGCGTGGCGATGAAGCAGTGTGAGGTTTTGCAAGGCACATAAGGTTAAGCCATTTCAATTTACAACAACTACGCCAATCCCGGATGATGAAT
>JAHEZH010000048.1 GCA_023251155.1 Flammeovirgaceae bacterium
GATTACTCCATCTCATGAATAAGCTCCTTCTTACCCTATTCCTCCTTTCCGCTTCCATCCGCCTTCTTCAGGGCCAGTCCCCTATAGAGTTAAACGAACGGACAGGCAAGACCACCGTACGCCAGTACAAAGCCGTCACCGGTATACTCGGTGCTTTTCCCGAAGAAGTAAAATTTCTGCTGACTCAAATCCAGCAGAAGAAACAGGAGTCCATACAGAACATCCTGTTCACCAAGGGCAAACTCCATGGCCGCGAGGTCGTCATCGCACAGACCGGTATCGGCAAAGTAAATGCAGCCGTGGTCACGGTGTTGATGATCGAACATTTTCAACCCGAAGAAATCATCTTCACCGGCATCGCCGGAGGAATTAACCCAGACCTTTCTCCCGGAGACCTGGTGATCGGCAAACGCATCGCCCATCACGACTTCGGCACCATTACCCCGGATAGTTTGCTCAGAAGACCGACACGCGATCCGGCTACCATGATCGAAAATCCATTGTACTTTAAAAGCGATACTGCGTTAGTACGACTGGCCATCAACGCAGGCAGGAATGTAAAGCTGGAGCCGATCAAAAAAGAAGGCAAAGAAGAACTACCGCACATCATCACGGGAACAATTGTGACGGGCGATGTATTCGTTTCTTCCAACATCGTCACCGGGCAGCTACGCAAAAAGATGAATGCCGATGCCACCGAAATGGAAGGCGCAGCCGTAGCCCAGGTATGCTGGCAGCAAGTAGTACCGTTCGTCATTATCCGTAGCATCAGCGACAATGCAGGAAACACCGCTTATGCGGACATTAAAAACTTCTATCAGTCCGCTGCACGAAATTCGGCACATTTGGTAATGGAGATGGTGAAGGAAAAGAAGTAAAACCCTATCTTCGCTTAACCTCAAAACTGAAAACCAATGAAAGACCCTAACGAAGTAAAACTCTCTTCCGGCTGGACCAACGTAGGAGTGTTTGGTGGAGCAATTGTCTGCCTCTGCATAACACCGCTACTATACTCCATCATCACGAAACAGGAATTCAATGTGGGAATGGTGATCGCCATCGGAGTGTATCTCCTTCTGAGTGGCTTCATCATTTATCAGTTCCTCTACGTATGCGATGCACGTGTGAATACACAACAACTGACGATGAAAAAACTCTTCCGTCCGGCGAAAGTGTATTCGTTTGACAAGATCGGAGAGATTTCATCCTTCCGAGTGAAAACAACCAAATATGTAACGGTGGAAGTCGAGAATGAAGACAAATCGGTGGAAAAATACCTCATCATTAACTCCAATGCGTTGCTTTCCTTTGAAGATAAAGACGCCGAAGACGCACTGATCCGGCTGAGGAATTTATCCAGGTACTAAGGCATCACCCTCATCTCAGTTCTCAGCAGGGTCTGCACAGCTTCGATCACAGCATCGTCTGCGCAGCGACCCTGCCAACCATTCTCAACTAGAATAACTGATTTTACTTTAGTCCCCTCATCTTCACGGCATACCTTTTAATAATCTCGTTCGTAGTAGAATCCCGATCATACACCGAGTACCAGCCTTGTGGCTTCAGTCTCAGCAGGGTCTGCGTAGCGACCCTGCGTATTGTTTGGTCCTCGTCTGTGCATCAACTCCGCAAACCATTCTCAATTAGAATAACTGATTTTACTTTAATCCCTTCATCTTCACAGCATACCTTTTAATAATCTCATTCGTAGTAGAATCCCGATCATACACCGAGTACCAGCCTTGTGGCTCATGTGCCGGATCGCCAATAAAATCATCACCCGTTTTCCAGATGCCCTCCGCTACGCGCGGGCGCCCTTCACCACCCCATGCCCAGAAGTTAACCCCCGACACCACACTGTTGGGCATAGCGGCACGTTGATAGATGGCTTCAAAGAGTTGTTCATAGTAACGATCGCGCACCGTGGTTGACGAGCCGGGATCGTGACTGTTACTGTCGCGTGAGATACCAAACTCCTCCAATACCAATGGCTTATTGATCTTCCTGGATATAGCTTCATGTTCGTTGATGTACCGGATGGCATAATCCACACTGGGCTGAAAAGTAGAATCCGCTTGGGCAGGATGATACACTCCCCAGTTCTGCACCCAGATATGAATGGTCTGGTAATCAATACTGCTGATGGCATGATCGTTCTCCGGATGAGTGCCGGAGGAAGGGGAAGAGGTTTTACCTTCACTTCCCGTAGTTACCAGATGATTGGGATCGAGTTGTTTGATCAGCGAGGATGTCTTTTTAATCCAGGCATCATAGGCCGCCACATTGTTTGCACCACGCGGCTCGTTGCCCAGTTCCCACGCCATGATGGTAGGATCATTTTTATACTCCACTTGCGTATACGTGTTCGTTCTGTTCACGATCACCTCAATGTGATCATCAAACAACTCCATCGCTTTGGCGTTGGAATAAAACTGCGCGGAGAAATGCTGAAACACACCCCAGTCGCCACCCGGATGTGGCGGTGGATAGGGAATTGAATCGGCCACCCCTGCCCACACGACATACTGTGCCATTCCCCCCGACCAGTTCCAGAAATTATTCAGACACATCACCGCATACATGTCACGTTTCTTCATTTCACTGAGTAGAAAATCCAACCCATCAAACACCTCTTCGTTATATACACCCGGAGCAGGTTGCAACGAAGGCACCATACGATAGGGCTCCGTATCCGGACCTTCACTCCCTGCTACAACACGAAGATTGGTAACACCCAATTCCTTTAACCGGTCCAGTTCACGCAGCAGTCGTTCACGGTTACCACCTGCTCCTTTCGAGCCCAGGTTAAGGCCATACCAGAAGTTAGTACCGAGGTAGTAATATTTTTGATCACCGAGTTTAAAATGCGTGCCTTCAGTCTGGATGAAGCCTTGCTTGTGGTCGTCAGGTTTACAGGAAAAAAGTACTGCAGATATACTAAGTAGTGCGAAAAGATGCTTCATGATTAACTAATGCTTGTAAGTAATAGAGCGTATAAATATAAGAGAAACAAACCTTTTGTACTTCTATCATCCTAATTCTGCCGGCATTACATTTATGCCTGCAAAAGAAAATCGTTTATTACCAAAGCCCGTTCTACTTTGTGTTCTGCGGCTTTGCGTGAAAACAAATTATACCATGCGTCAAAAACTACTCAACGAAGGAGCAAAAGAACTCAGTTACGAAATACGGGAAATCGTAAAGAAAGCGGACCAGCTAAAAAAACTCGGGCTGCCCATCACCTGGGAAAACATTGGTGATCCGGTACAGAAAAATCATAAGCTGCCGCAATGGATCAAAGACATTATTGCCGACTTGATGAAGCAGGACGATACCTATAGCTATTGCCCTTCAAAAGGAATGCTGGAAACACGCGAGTTCCTCGCCCGGCAGACCAATGCATTGAACGGCGTGCAAATTACGGCCGATGATATCTGTTTCTTCAATGGATTGGGCGATGCCATATCGAAAGCCTATCAGTTCATCACCAGCACCTCGCGTGTCATCGGGCCATCACCTGCTTACTCTACGCACTCCAGTGCCGAGGCCGCACACGCGGGGCATGAACCATTAACCTATAAACTCGACCCCA
Organism: Flammeovirgaceae bacterium; assembly: GCA_023251155.1. GTDB lineage: Bacteria > Bacteroidota > Bacteroidia > Cytophagales > Cyclobacteriaceae > ELB16-189. The sequence goes on from JAHEZH010000048.1 coordinate 3,593, forward strand.
ACAACAAATGGTATCCTGATCTGGACGATTTGTACAACAAGGTCAAATACAATCCGAATGTGGTGGGCATTCTCATCATCAACCCGGATAATCCAACGGGCATGGTTTATCCGCTGGAGACATTGAAACGCATCGTGGCTATCGCGAAAGAGTTTAATCTGTTTCTCATTGCCGATGAGATCTATATCAACATCACCTACAACGGAGCCAAAGCACATCCGTTAGCCGAGATCATTGAAGATGTCCCCGGCATTTCGATGAAAGGGATCTCCAAGGAAATGCCATGGCCCGGTTCACGCTGCGGGTGGATGGAATACTACAACCGTGATAAAGATGAAGAGTTCAACCGCCTGTGTTTGGCGTTGGATAATGCGAAGATGATTGAAGTATGCTCGACCAAGCTACCACAACTATCCATACCCAAAATACTGGGCGACTCCCGCTTCAAAGCGTACCGCGAGCAAACCAATCAGAACATCGGCAAGCGCAGTAAGATCATTTCAGAGATACTGGGCACCGTCCCACAGTTGACCTTCAACGAAACCTTTGGTGCATTTTATAACACCATCATCTTCCGCGAAGGCACCCTGAAACCACACCAGAAAATGAAGATTGAAAATACGGCAATCAAAACGTTGGTTGATCAATGGGTAGATCAGCCGATTCCTTTAGACAAACGCTTCGTGTATTACCTGCTGGGCGCGAAAGGGATTTGTGTGGTGCCTATTTCTTCGTTCTGCTCCGAACTCGAAGGATTCCGGGTAACACTGCTGGAAGAGCAGGAAGAGACACTGGTGCGCACGTTCACTTCTATTCGCGATGGTATTGTAGAGTACCTGGGAAGCTGATGAGATACACGCGATGAATGAAGTGATTACGCCTGCCTAAGTGAACGGCCCCTAGGCAATACCCGCAGGCCCTCATGCGGCACACCGCTGTTTGTTGTCCTGTTCCTTTGATCGTACTATTCTTTACACGTGCAGGTGGTCTGGATCATCGGGGGAGTTTTCATGAAGTGAAAACGATCACCACATCGGTTTAGATTTTTGCTGCCAGTTTCAAAGACACACTGATCTCATCCCGCATGGCTACCTTCGCTTGCCCTTTACCTCGCTGATAGCCGAAGCTTTGATCTTTGCTATGCTTAACGATTTTCAGGGTATATTCTCCGGCAGAAAGATCCGGCAACTCAATGGTCAGTTTCCGTTTGGTGATCTGCTGTGTGGTAATCAGGTTTCCTGAAGGATCATAAATTTCGAGTTGGCCGCCTTGCATTAATTTTCCAACCTGTAAATAAAACACGTCTTGGGGAGTAACGAGGACAATCACTGTTTCTTTGGCATGTACACTCAACGAACCCAGCAGGATAAAAAGAAGAAGTAATCGCTTTTTCACTTTGAGTTACTTAACAGGTGGCCGATTGATTTCCGATAATTGGCGTTCAACGATTCGGCTGGATAATCAACATCCGCTTCAGTCAGGTCTTGAAATTCAGGTAAGGAAGCGAAAGCACTGATCGATGATGCATTGAAGTCGTTGCCGCATGCACGATTAACGGCGATATGGGTAAAAGGGGGTATCTGTGTTTTCATGGCTTTTATTTTCTACCATATGTGCTAAACGAATGCCGTGCCACCGTCTATTACTCACTTACTGAGCCAAAATCGATGCTTTTCAAAAACAAATTTCTCAATTATGGAAACCGTTCCATTTTGCGTTCACCATCTCAAAAACAGAATAGTCTTCTCTGGTCCTTAGTCTCAGCAGGGTCTGCGCAGCGACCCTGCGTATTATTGGCCTCGATCTCCGCACGTTCTGCACATCAAACCCCTGCCAACCATTCTAAAGAATTGCTAAAGAATCATTCTGGTCCCAGCAGGTCTGCGCAGTGACCCTGCTATCGTTTGGTCTCACCCAACGCTGCATAACCAGCCACAACTCCATCGCTAAAGGAATCCGTTGCTGCACTTCTGTCTCCGCATCTTCGGTCCCAGCAGGGTCTGCGCAGCGCCCCTGCGTATTGTTGGCCCTCGATTTCCGCACGTTCTGCATATCACCCCCTGCCAACCATTCTAAAGAATTGCTAAAGAATCATTCACTAATCTGGTCCCAGCAGGGTCTGCACAGCGACCCTGCGTATTATTGGCCTCGATCTCCGCACGTTCTGCACATCAACCCTGCCAACCATTCTAAAGAATTGCTAAAGAATCATTCACTAATTTTAATGCAATGAAGATGCTGGTGATTGAAGACGAAGAAGAACTGCTCCGTTTCACGCTTACCTACCTGCGATCGGAAGGCTACGTGTGCGAGGAAGCAGCGACTTTTCAGGAGGGGATGGAAAAAATCAATCTTTATGATTACGACTGTGTGATTGCCGACATTGGATTGCCCGATGGAAACGGTCTCCATCTTGTGCGGCAACTCAAATCAAAATTATCCGATACCGGAGTGATCATTATCTCCGCACGTAATTCGCTCGAAGATAAAATTGAGGGGCTGGACATCGGTGCAGATGATTACCTGACGAAACCCTTTCATCTCTCCGAATTAAATGCGCGCATCAAATCGATCCTTCGCCGAAGAAAATTTCAGGGCAATAAGGAAATTGATTTTCACGAGATCCACGTGTTGCCTGAAACCATGCAGACTTTGGTAAATGGACGTGAGATCGCGTTGACCAAAAAGGAATTCGACCTCTTGATTTATTTTATCTCCAATAAAGACAAAGTACTTACGAAAGAATACATCGTGGAGCACCTTTGGGGAGATTACATGGATACAGCTGATTCGTACGACTTCATTTATGCACACGTCAGTAATCTGCGCAGAAAGCTCATTGAAAGCGGTGCGCACGACTACGTGAAGTCCATTTACGGAGTAGGCTATAAGTTTACCGACCTTGAAGCTAAATGATAAAACCAATCGCTATTTCATCACCGCCTCGCTCATTGTTTTCTGTGCAGGGGGAATCCTCTTCTATTTTCTGTTTCAACTAATTATTGATCGTGATTTCAATCAGCGACTTCACGAACGAAAAGAATATTACATCCGGATTTTTTCACAATCCGACAGCCTTCTTCATTATCAGCAATTCTCGGCCAACAGTATTGGTATCATCCCTGTTGACCGGATCATTGCCGGAAAGGAAGTAGTGTCGGATACCATTCTCTTCGACCGTATCGAAAACAAATTCAATCGCTACCGACAGGTATCGCTAGGCATGAATGTGCGCGGTGAGCAGTACAAAATCCAGGTGCGAAGAGCATTGGTCGAGCGAAAAGACATCATTCAAGGTGTGGTTATACTCGAAGTGCTGTTATTCCTCTCCTTTGCCGTGATCCTTTCGTTGTTGAACAACCAGCTTTCCAAATCACTGTGGAAACCCTTCTATGCAGCGTTGGATAAAATCGACCATTACAAAGCAGAGAAAGGAGAGACACTGGAGTTCAGCCGAAGCAACATCGATGAGTTTGATGTACTCGCTGCGGCGATCGAAAAAATGACTTCCCGCATCAGCCAGGAGTTTCACATCCTGAAAGAGTTTACCGAGAATGCGTCACATGAAATACAGACTCCGCTTGCCATTGTAAAAGGTAAACTTGAAGTATTGATTCAGTCACCCGGACTTTCCGAAGACCAGATGGACATGATCAATACTGCTTCCATGGCGGCTACCCGTTTGTCAAAGCTCAACGAAGCACTGTTGATATTATCGCGTATTGAAAACCGGCAATTTCATGTGGTGAAAGACATCAACCTCCATGAAACAGTGGATCGTCATCTGAATGCCCTGGAAGAACTCATCCAGATCAAAGGCATTGAGGTAATCAAAAATTACGACAACCCGATTGTCTTCCAGATGAATCCGTTACTGGCGGATATCCTTTTTGAGAACCTGATTGTAAATGCCATCAAACACAACACGGCAGAAGGAAGTATCGCTGTCACCCTTCGCGCTAAGCAATTCACTATTTCCAATACAGGCGAGCCACCCATGCGCGATCCGGCTCAACTGTTTCAGCGTTTTGTTAAAGCCAGCAGTAAGTCGCACTCACTCGGTCTTGGTCTGTCTATTGTGAAGGCAATTCTGGATACGTACCAGCTTCGGGTGAAGTACACGTACGGTCAGCACGTACATACCATGACGATTGATTTCTGATTGAGCCGTTGATTTCCGTCGAGATGCTTGGCTCACTGATCGCTTACGACACAGAAATTCCCAATTACGACCAGTGACTTTTCATTAATCGTATCATTACACACTCCACATCCAACGTCATTCCGGTATGATTTTGGGAACCAAATGATCAAACCCTCATTCATGAAATCTGCAATTGCCTGCTCTCTTCTCACCGTTATCTTTTTATTTGCACCTGGTCCAATGGCCATTGGACAAGTAACATCACAGAAATACCTGGGGCAACCCACACCTGCATCCACACCTGCAGTGTTCGCGCCCGGCCTGGTTTCGACCAATGGCTTGACGGAGTTTGGTTCCGTGTTCTCCAAAGATGGAAACACCTTTTACTATGCCATCGAGCCAAATGGAAAAGCAGAGATCCATTCCATTAAGTTGGTAAACCATGTTTGGAGCAAACCGGAAGTGGTTCTCATCCATGAAAAGTACGGCTATAACGATCCCTTCTTATCTCCCGATGAAAAACGCCTCTACTTTATTTCTACCCGTGCATTAGATGGACAAGGTGATCCGAAAGACTATGACATCTGGTACGTGGAAAGAAAAGGGAACGGCTGGTCAGAACCCATTCATGCCGGAGATAAAATCAATTCAACGCGAAATGAATACTACATGTCGTTTACCCAAACAGGTACCATGTATTTTTCTTCCAACCGTAACACAGCAGAACACACCAACGATTACAATATCTATTACTCAAAAAGTATTAACGGAGAATTTCAGACACCCGTCAAACTAAGTAACGCCATTAACTCAGACGCTTACGAAGCAGATGTGTTTGTTGCTCCCGACGAATCCTACCTGATCTTCAGTGCAGAAAAGCCGGGTGGCTATGGCCGGGGTGATCTGTACATTTCATTCCGGAATGCAGACGGCACCTGGACAAGTGCAAAGAACGCAGGCAACGAAATCAATGGCTTACGCTCAGAGTATTGTCCCTTTGTCACTGCGGATGGAAAGTATTTTTTCTATACGAAGGAGAATGATATCTGGTGGGTGGATACTGGTTTTATTGAAAAGTTGAGATAACTGTCAATGGCAGCCAAGGCCACTCACTACCTCAAAAACTCTCCGACGTGCCACAATATCCCGGAGGGATCATGTAAAAAACACTCCCTTCCCCAGTGATGTTCCCGGATCGGAACCAGCCTTACACCGGTATACTTGTCGGTCAACTTTAAGCCGACAAGGTCTTGCCAAAATTGGTCCACATCTTCTACCTCTAAAAAGACCATTGTATTATCGATCCAGTCTTTTACCTGGGCATCTTGCAGATAAAACCCCAAATGAGCTGAACTAAAATAAGATAACCCGGAACTCAATATTGTTTCCTTAAATCCCAGATCCGTATAAAAGCTCCGCGATACCTGGAAGTCCAGAGCCCCTATAAACGGACGGATTGATTTTGCATGGTGTTTCATGATATCAAGTTTGAACGCGAATGGAATTTGCTGCTAAGCAGTTTTAGAGTCACAAATCTAGCTACAGTGTAAAAAAATGGGTAGTGAAACCGTCCAGAACGTGTCCGGCTAAATCCCGGTAGACGCATAAGCTATGTTAAAAGCCTCATTTTAGCCTACTTTTGTATCATCACATAACGGAGCAGCAGAAAATCCTTTTTCACATGAATTTCACTAAACTCGTTCCCAACGTCTTTTACAAAGACATCAATGCTGGTCTGAAAACTTTTGTCGACTGCCTGGAGTTCACCATAACGCACGACGAATTAAGCTCCGAACGTCCATTCTGTGTGGTGGAAAAAGGAGATTTACGAATCAATTTATTTCAAGACAGGAAATATGCCGCGGAACACCATCCTGAATTCAGGCTTGTTACTGACAACATTGAGCAGGTATATGAAAAGATAAAACTCAACTATTCCGAACTATTACATCCAAACCTGAAGGTAATTACGCTACGACCCTGGGGCGCTAAAGAATTTGCATTAAAGGATGAGCAACTCGGTATCATTATCCAGAAATGGTAAACCCTTTCACTTCATAAAATCCCCGTATTGAAAGCCTTCTTCCATCAACTCTTCTTAATCGTGGTCTACGGTGGAATTATCCAGGGGATATTCATTGTCCTACTAATTAATAACAGGGAAGTAAAGAAAGGCAGATCCAATTTCTTCCTTTCGATATTGTTACTTTCATTGACATTCAGCATTGCCCATATACGATTTGCCGGGGCAGTGCTTACCCATATTTCAACCCAAGTCTATTCCATTGGAGATCCTACGTTTTATCTGATTGCTCCCCTGCTCTGGTTTTATGCCAGTGAACTCACCGGAAAGCGTATGGAATGGAAGTGGCAATTACTACTTCATTTCCTGCCCTTCTTGCTTATCATCTTTTGTTCTCTCTCTTTTCGATCGGTGAATTCAGAACGTTTTCATTGGTTGCTCAATCAGTATCATCGTGTCATGATTATCTGCTTTTGGATAACCTTAGTTATTCAATTCTCCTGGTATCAGCTGCTGGTACGAAGACGACTGGTTGTTTACCAGGCCCAAATTGAACAGGAAGTATCGAATACGGAGAACGTGAGTATCTCATGGATACGGTTTTTCATGATGGTGTTCGTATTAATCAATCTTCTTTTCCTGTTCAGCCTGTTTGCTGCAATTCATTTAAGAGACCTTTCCTGGCTACCAGCCGCCAGTGCACTATTTTTTTCCCTTTCCATTTTTGCTATTGGATACAAAGGCATTTTGCAGAAAGAAGTATTTCAGAAAGGGGAAGAGCCTATTTCTCGTGAGATCAAATCAACAGCGCCGCCTGCGGCAAAAGAAAAACCAGATCAATCCCGACTGGATCAGTTGCTGGCCTACATGGAAGTAAATAAACCTTATCTGGATGCGGAACTAACACTGACCGCACTTGCCAAAGGATTGAACATTACACGAAGTCAGTTATCCCAATTAATTAATGAGGGGACTGGCGATAATTTTTACGACTTTGTTAATAAGTACAGAATAGAACAGGTAAAGAAGCTAATGGCTGACCCTGCCATGAACCATTTCAACATGCTTGGTCTTGCGCTGGAAGCCGGATTCAAATCCAAGTCCACGTTCAACCTGATATTCAAACGGTTCACCGGTTTAACGCCCAGTGAATACAAAAAGAACCTATCCTCCTAAAATCAATGGACGAATAGTCCGAACTGCAAGTCCATTAAAATCGTTCGGTCAGGACGTCCAACAGGATTCCCACGGGCGCTACCCGTTCACTTATCTGGTAGTGTTGCTGAAAAAACAATATGAATCACTCAGCAACGAAACCACTGGTTGAACTAAGCCACGTCACCAAGACGTTCCCCACCGCCTCGGGAATGTTTAGCGCCCTGAAAAAGGTAAGCCTGACTATTCCCAAAGGACAGCTCGTTTCCATCACGGGGAAATCAGGAAGTGGGAAGTCTACCCTGCTCAACATCATTGCCGGCATTGATAAACCAACAGAAGGCGGTGTACGGATCAATGGTATTCAGGTGGATAAGCTTTCTGAAAGTGCGCTGGCCGCATGGCGTGGAAAAAACATTGGCGTCGTGTTTCAGTTTTTTCAGTTGCTCCCCACCTTGACCATTCTTGAAAACACCATGTTGCCGATGGATTTTTGCGACAGCTATCCAAAAAAAGAAAGAAGAGACCGCGCATTGCTTTTACTTGACCAAGTAAAGATCAAAGAGCAAGCAGACAAACTTCCTTCCGCGTTGTCGGGAGGACAGCAACAACGTGCCGCTATTGCAAGAGCTTTGGCCAACGACCCTCCCCTGATCATTGCCGATGAACCAACAGGTAACCTTGATTCACAAACGGCTACTTCCATTTTTGAATTGTTTGCCGAACTGACACGAACAGGGAAGACGGTAATCATCGTCACCCATGAGAGAGACTTCTTCTCCTACTTCGAAAACACGTTCGTGATTACCGATGGTATACTTACCAATGAACCCCTAAACGCTTAAGTGTCATGATGAAGACAAGATATTGGAAGGTCATCCGTGATCTTACTTCTGATTATGCCAAAAGCAGTATGCTGATACTGGCGATCGCGATTGGCGTGTTTGGAATTGGTACCATACTGGGAAGCTATTCGGTGATCAAACGGGAGATGGCTGTTAATTACTTAGGCACCAACCCGGCATCTGCTACCCTTGAGATAGAAGGCTCGCTACCTCAAGGGTTGACGGATAGCGTAAAGAAGATCGATGGAATAAAAGAAGCGGAGCGTCATGCTACGGTGGTGGCCCGGATGAAAGTGGAAGAACGCTGGTATCCAATATTATTATTTGTGGTGGATGATTATCATCATAAACGCACCAACAAATGGACTCCGGTAAGTGGTGATTCCATTCCCTCCACAGGATCGATGCTGGTGGAACAAACTGCTTTAGTGGTGATGCAAGCAAAACAGGGAGATGAGATCCTGATCAAAACATCAAACGGCGTGGCAAGGAAAATAAAGGTATCAGGAACAGTGCATGATCCCGGGCTGGCACCCGCATGGCAGGAGCAATCTGGATACGGCTACATTAGTTTGTCCACCCTTCATGCATTGGGTGAATCACAAGGATTTGACCAGCTACGAATTCTGGTCAACGAAAAAGATCAGTTCTCAAGAGAATACATCAAAGATAAAGCAACGTCAGTAGCGCACTACCTGAAGACGTTGGGCTATGCCGTTCATGAGATCCAAGTTCCGCCTGCAGGTAAACATCCTCACCAAAGTCAGATGTCGACAGTGATGTCTATTTTCATTGTCTTTAGCTTCATGATCCTGATCCTGAGTTCCATACTGGTATCCACCTCCATGGCTATGATCATGGTAAAGCAAATCCGTCAGATTGGTGTCATGAAAACAATTGGAGCCAATTCCATGCAGGTCACGGGCATGTACCTGCTCATGATTGTGTTGCTTTGTATGGCGGCATTGATCCTTGCTATTCCCTTAAGTCGGTTGGCCGCTGTAGCGTTTTATAATCAATTAGCTGTTTTGCTGAATCTTGAAATTAGAAATACGGCGATTCCCTATTGGGTTCCTTTATTACAAGTCGGTTCGGGGATGGGTATACCACTTGTTGCCGCTGCGGTTCCGGTAATCAGAGGAAGTCGTATTTCGGTAAAGAACGCGTTGGATAATTATGGCGTAGCATTGCAAGCAATGAATGACCCATCAGTGATCGTCCGATTCGCTTCGTTGAATTTCCTCAATGAAACATTCCGGTTGTCGATAAGAAATGCATTTCGTCAACGCTCACGCCTTGCACTGACGCTGGGATTACTTGCTGCCGGTGGCGCTATGTTTATGACCGCACTCAACGTTTCCGAAGCATGGGAAGATAATCTCAAACGCATCTACCTTCAGCGTCTTTACGACCTGGAAGTACGATTTACTGATCCTGTACGTACGGATACTATCGTGCAAAAATTAAAAAAACTACCGGGAGTGAAAGCGGTAGAAGCGTGGGACTACGCTGCCACAGCTATCAGCACTACCCATTCGACTGAAATAACAGCAACCTATCCTGACAAAGGGCACGGAAGCTTTACCATGCTGGCACTTCCTGTTGGCACACCCCTGTTGAATCTGACACTAACCGAAGGAAGATGGTTGAATGATCCGTCTGCCCGTGACGTGGTGCTGAATCAGTCTGCAAAAGGGCTATTCAAAATGGGTGATCGTATATCATTGTCCATTGAAGGTATTCGTAGCGAATGGAAGGTGATTGGATTTACAGAAGATGTTGGATCGCATGCCACCGCTTATGTATCTATCCATGTTTTTTCACAACTAGTTAATACACCGGGAAAAGCAAAGATGCTCCGGATTGCGTACGATGACCGTTCAAAAAAAAATGCCATTATCAGAAATCAGGAAGTCGAGGCATTACTGGAGAAAGAGCATATTTCAGTGGCTTCGACTATTCCGGTTTGGCTGTTACGCAATGCCGTTGCTTCACACATGAAGGTGCTGGTAAATTCACTTCTGGCGATGGCCATCATGATGGCCTTGGTGGGAACATTGGGGTTGATGTCCACCATGAGTATGAGCGTGTTTGAACGAACGCGCGAGATCGGAGTGATGAGGGCAATCGGTGCTACTCCAGTGAAGATCAGAAACCTGATTGTGTGGGAAGGCTTGTTAATAGGCGGGTTCAGCATCGGTATTGCCTTTATCCTGTCGCTGCTGCTTTCCTCTTATATGGGAAAGACGATTGGTAATATGGCATTCCGAACGCCATTATCATTAACTGTTTCATTTGTTGGGTTAGTCATCTGGATCATCGTGATCGTTCTCGGCTCCTGGCTTGCTACCCTGTTTCCCGCACGGCGAGCTGGCAAGATAACGATTCGGGAAGCCTTGGCTTATGAGTGATTGAATAGGAACATAGCAGTGCATCCGTACTTTCATGAGCGGACTCCTCTGGTCACGTGGGGTCTGCGAAGGGACCCTACGTTCTTCTTCCTTTCATGAGGGGTCTCCGAAGGGACCCCGATGCACCGTGAATCATTTCCCTATGCTTTATCTCCTTTAGTAAAATCAGATTCTTTTGCTGAAATTCAATCATGGCAGTGAAGACTCAACACTCGGATGCTTATGCAATGTATTTCTGCACATTCACATGCTATCAGTGGCTATCCCTTTTTGAAATCACTAAAAGTTACGACTGCGTCTATAAGTGGTTCGAATACCTGAAGAATAAAAATATAGAAGTAGTTGGCTATGTAATTATGCCGAATCATTTGCATTGCATCCTCTATTTCCGGGAACACAAATTTGATCTGAACAAAGTAATCGGTAATGCCAAGCGATTCATGGCTTATGAAATAATAAAAAGGTTGGAAAAGGCAGCGGACATTGATCTGCTGAATCGATTAGCCGCTGGCATCACTATTCGTGAACGTAAAAAAGGACAAAAGCACAGGGTCTTTGAAGAGTCGTTTGATGCGAAGGCTATTTTTAGTAGGTCGTTTCTAAAACAAAAAATGGATTACCTGCACGCCAATCCTGTAAAGGGAAACTGGAATCTGGCTGAAGACTTTACGCAATATGAACATAGCAGTGCATCATTTTATGAGAAAGGAACAGGGTTTCATTTCAAGCCCGTACATTATCTGGATGTAGGATAGTCGTACGCGGGGTCGCTGCGCAGACCCAGCTAAGGCCAAGACCAAGCGTTGGCTTCAGTCATGCGGGGTCTCCGAAGGGACCCCGCATGAACGGTGATCTTGAATTCACTCGCTAAGGCCAAGCGTTGGCTTATGAGTAAGTGATTACTGTATTCAACATTGGGCCGGTGATCATCCCACCTTTACTCCACACGCAACTTCATCTACATAATCTGGTCACGTGGGGTCTCCGAAGGGACCCTACGTTCTTCTTTCCTTTAATGAGGGGTCTCCGAAGGGACCCCTCATGAACACAGGACAAGTCGAACGCGGGGTCGCTAACGCAGACCCCGCTAAGACCAAAGACCCGCTAAGACCAAGACCAAAATAAATCATTTGCTTTTGCACTCCTTTCATTCTAAAGAATTGCTAAAGATTCATTCATCACCTTCATGGACAGAATCAAATACCCATAGAGGATGCGCTATACTATTCATCAACTACTAACGATTGCGCTCAGCGGCTACCTGATTACAACAGCGGCCTCTGCACTCGCGCAGGATAACGCTCAGGTACTTTCGCTGAACGAATGCCTGGATCAGGCGAAGACCAACTACCCGTTCATCAAAGCCAAAGCGGCACAGGTGGCGGGCGAAGAAAAACGATTTCAGTCCAGCAAGACAGAATACTTGCCTCAGTTTCTGGTGGGCGGCCAAGTCAATTACGGTACGAACAACTCGGTAAACGGAGCCTTCTATCCCAATGAAGGAATGTCCACCGGTTTGTCGGGTGGTATTCGCACCGAAAATATTTATGATGGTGTGTTCGGAAGCTTCGGCACATTGCAACTGGACTGGAAGGCCATCAACTTCGGTAAGGTCGCTGCCAATGTGAAGGCCGCAAAGTCGGCTGTGGATGCTTCGAAAGCGGAGTATGAAAACGAAATCTTTCAGCACTTGATTAAAGTGGCGGATGCGTACTTCCTCACTTCAGTGGCAGAAAAAATCAGCGCAGCACAGGAGAATAATCTGGAGCGTGCACAAAAATTATATACCGCTACGCGCGCGCAGGCACTATCAGGATTAAAAGCCGGTGCCGACAGTGCATTCGCAGCAGCGGAAGTATCGAAAGCAAAGTTGTTGTTCTTGGATAGTAAGAAGAACGAAAGGGCACAGCGCATTCGCCTTGCTGAATTGATCGGAATAAAAGTCGATGCCGTGAGAGCAGATACCGCCCGCTTCTTTTCAGCCATTCCATCCGATTTTGTTTCGGATTCCATCAACATCCAATCCATTCCATCGGTGAAGGTGTATCAGTCGCAAATGAATTTACGCCAGGCACGTGCTACGGCTATCCGGAGATCGTATGCTCCCTCCGTTTCATTGACCGGCATTGGCTTTGCGCGCGGATCAGGCGTCTCTAATAAAGACAATTCGTATCGCACGGATTTTTCAAGCGGTGTAAACTTTCAGGTATACAATTATGTAGCCGCAGTGAGCATTCGCATGAACCTGCTGAGCTTTGCCAAAGTACGCAATGATTATCACAGTGAATTATTCGAAACCGACAAAGCTCGTTACCTCGAAGAAGAAGCCGAGTTGAAGTCAATAAACCAGCTGGAGATCGCGAACATGCACTACCGCTTCGCACGACAACAGGCACAGGAAGCACCAATTCAGTTATCCGCAGCACAAGCTTCGTACCGTCAGTCGAACGCCCGCTATGAATCGGGATTGGCAAGCATGCCTGAGTTAGCACAAAGCTTTTACATTTTAAATCGTGCCGAAGTTGATAAGTCGATTGCCATCAACAATGTATGGCGTGCGCTCCTGGTCAAAGCGGCTGCAGCCGGCAATCTTTCCTATCTCACTCATCAGATCAATTAATTCTATTGGTTATGAACTTAATTCAATCCGCATTACGAAAACCAATTACCGTGGTGGTCGGCATTATCGCCATTGCGTTCTTCGCTTTTATATCAATTCAAAAAATTGCCGTTGACATTTTTCCTGCCCTGGATGTGCCCACGATTTATATCGCGCAACCCTATGGAGGGATGGCACCGGATCAGATGGATGGCTTGATGGCCACACGCTATCAGGATCACTTTCTTTATGTGCAGGGCATTCGAAGTATCGAGATCAAAAGCATTCAGGGCTTATCGTTGATGAAGCTTACGTTTTATCCGGGAACAGACATGGCGCAGGCGGCGGCTGAAGTGGCCAACAACATTTCGCGGGCCAAGGCATACATGCCCGAGGGAACAGTACCGCCACAAGTGGTGCGCTTCGATGCGAGTTCGGTACCGGTTGGTCAGCTGGTGTTTGAAAGCAAAAGCAGAACGTTGAATGAGTTGCAGGACTTTGCCGCATCCCGCGTGCGCCCCATGTTCTCTTCCATTCCGGGCGTATCTTCTCCTCCACCCTTCGGAGGAAATCAACGCACCATTGTGATCAAAGTGGATCCGGATCTGATGCGCAGCTATAAAGTTTCTCCCGAAGAAGTGGTGAAATCCATTGCCGCCACCAATCAACCCTCGGCTGCGGGCAACGTGCGCATTGGTGATTATACCATGATGACTCCGGTGAATTCCTTGATTCGCAATCCGCAGGAATTTTTAGAAGTACCCTTGAAGTTAGGAAGCGGTCCTACGATCTTCTTAAAAGATATTGCCACCGTTGCGGATGCAGCCGACATCACCGTAGGGTATGCCTTGGTAAACAGTAAACGTGCCATCTATATCCCCATCGTAAAGAAAGCAGATGCTTCTACGCTCGATGTGGTGAACAATGTAAAGAATGCATTGCCCCGCATGCGCGATGCCATACCGGAAGATGTATCGATCAAATACGAGTTCGATCAATCGGTGTATGTAACCAATCAACTGAGGAACTTAATCAGTGAAGGAGCATTGGGGGCATTGCTCACCGGGCTGATGGTGTTTTTATTCCTGCGCGACTGGCGAAGTGTAGTGATTGTGGTGATCACGATTCCCATCTCTATTCTGTCGGCCGTTATTCTTCTTCATCTCTTTGATCAAACCATCAACATCATGACGTTGAGTGGACTTGCGTTGGCGATTGGTGTACTGGTCGATCAGGCCACGGTGTCGATCGAGAACATTCACCAGCATATGGAGATGGGAAAAACAAAATCGAAAGCAATTCTTGATGCGTCATTGGAGATTGCGTTTCCTGAGTTGCTGATTCTGCTTTGTATTCTCGCCGTGTTTGCTCCTTCGTTCATGATGGAAGGTATTCCCAAGTCGATGTTTCTTCCGTTAGCATTATCAGTTGGATTCGCGATGATCTCCTCGTATGTATTGGCGCAGACATTAGTGCCGGTGCTTTCCAACTGGCTGATGAAAGATCATCCAAAGCATGAAGCACCCACCTTAGCATTGGACAGTCGTGAAGAAAATCAAACGCTCATTGAAGACAACGCGCTCCATCATCAGCAAAAAGTAAGCGGCTTCGATAAATTCAAGTTGAGATATGAACGCACACTGGAAAGCCTCGCGGATCGTGGTGGAATGGTCGTCACCGGATATCTCGTGCTTGCTTTTGTGTTAATTGGGTTGGGATTCCGTTTCATAGGAACAGACATTCTTCCCAAGTCAAACACGGGGCAGTTTCAACTACGGCTTCGCGCACCGGATGGAACACGCTTCGAGCGAACAGAAGAACTGACACTGAAAGCACTTCAGATCATTAACGAAGAAGTAGGTGAAGAAAATATGGGCATCACTTCCACGTACGTGGGAACGAATCCCTCCAGCTATGGAACAAGCTCTATCTTCGTGTTTACCAGCGGACCGCATGAAGCCGTAGTACAGGTGGCATTGAACGAAGCGTTTCATACGAACATGGCCGACTTGAAGGAACGCCTTCGTGCAAAATGGAAAGCAGCATTACCGGCCGTGCAGGTATCGTTCGAACCGATTGAGCTGGTGGAAAAGATCATGAGCCAGGGATCACCTACTCCTATTGAAATCTCCGTGGCTTCTAAAAACATTCAGGAAGCCTATCAATTTGCTTTACGGATTCAAGGTAAGATGGAGAAGATCCCCTTTTTACGCGATGTGCAGATTCCTCAGCCCTTGAATTATCCGGTAGTAAAGATTGATCTGGATCGTGAGCGTGCAGGTCAGATGGGCATCACGGCAAACCAGGTTGTTCGCTCCATGGTGACTTCCACTTCATCGAGTCGTTTCACCGAAAAGAATTTATGGATGGATCCGAAATCAGGACTGGCCTACCAGGTACAAGTGCAGTTGCCTGAAAACCGAATCAAGAGCATGGAAGACATCAGCACGATTCCATTGGGTACATCGGGTGGTCGCCCGATTCTTTCAGATGTGGCCACCGTGTACCAGACCACAACGGCAGGGGAATATGACCGCGAAGGACCTAACCGGCTAGTCACCATCACGGCTAATCTTCAGAATAAAGATTTGGGTTCTGCAAATGCAGAAGTACAAAAAGCAGTGAAGGCCGCAGGCGAACCTCCACGCGGGGTGATTGTGAATGTAAAAGGTCAGGTAAAGTTGCTGACCGAAACATTGTCCAGTTTGCAGGGCGGATTGGTGGTCGCCATTGTCGTGATCTTTCTTTTACTGAGTGCCAACTATCAGTCTTTCAAAGTATCGGCCGTGATCTTATCGTCCGTGCCGGCAGTTATTGCAGGAAGTTTATTATTGCTGCTTGCCGCAGGGTCAACACTGAATCTGCAATCGTACATGGGCATCATCATGTCGGTAGGGGTATCGGTAGCGAATGCCATTTTGATGATCACCAATGCCGAAAACCTGCGCATGAAATTAGGCGATGCACGTGAAGCCGCATTGCTGGCAGCGAAGAGTCGTATTCGTCCGATCTTAATGACCAGTATCGCCATGGTGGCAGGTATGTTGCCAATGGCTTTGGGTCTGGGCGAAGGCGGTGATCAGATTGCACCGCTGGGTCAGGCCGTGATTGGCGGGCTGATCGCGTCTACGATAGCTTCCCTGCTGATTCTTCCCAATGCATTTGTCTCCCTGCAGAAGAACGCATCGTTGCAGTCGGTATCGCTGGATCCGGAAGATTCAGCGAGCCGATTCTACAATAACTAATTAAAAATCAGTCCACTGACTACCGTCAACTACGCTCCATGGACTCCAAATAATAAAGAACAAGTAAACGAATAAAGATGAAATCGCTCAATTACGTATTCGCACTCATTATCATTCTCACAGTTGCGTGCTCCAAAAAAGAAGAGCATAAAACGGAATCAAAAAAATCTGTTGATACCGTAGAAACAGTGATGATCCAAAAATTACAACCGGCCCGATCCATTGCGTTGCCTGGTGATCTTCGTCCCTGGCAAGTAACGAACATACAAGCTAAGGTGAAAGGGTATGTTCGTATGGTAACTACTGATCGCGGATCGTCTGTAAAAAAAGGACAAGTACTTGCCACACTGGAAGCCCCCGAGTTGAAAGCACAATTGGCTGAAGCCCTGGCAAAGGTGGAAGATTACAAATCAAAACAGATGGCCAGCAAGCTTACATACACGCGCATGTGGCAGACCAGCAAAACACAAGGTGCGATTGCGCTCAATGAACTGGATGTGGCCAAATCAAAAATGCAAGTGGATAGCATGCAGGTGTTATCTGCTACTGCTTCGTATCAGGCAATACAAGAGATGGTGAATTACCTAAATATCACGGCGCCCTTCGAAGGCACCGTAGTCGAGCGGAATATTTCTCCGGGTGAATTAGTGGGGCCTGAACGAAGCAAGCCCATGTTTGTATTGGAAAACAATCAAACCCTGCGGTTAACATTGGGTATCCCTGAGATTTATTCCGGTCAGTTGAAGGAGGCACAAGCGATCACCTTCAAAGTAACGGCCTTACCGGAAAAGATCTTCCATGCCAAACTATCACGCAGTTCGCAGAGTCTCGATTATTCCATTCGCTCTATGATGGTGGAGTTTGATGTCAATAACAAGGAACATTTACTTAAAGCGGGCATGTATGCCGAAGTTACCTTGCCGGTAGAGCGTACCACACCAACGTTATTTGTACCCGCTACCGCAGTGGTCAATTCAACAGAGCGTGTGTTTGTCATTCAACTCATCGATGGCAAAGCCAGATGGATCGATGTGAAGATCGGCACACAAGCCAATGGCCTCACTGAAATCTTCGGACCTCTTGAAGAAGGTCAGCCCGTAGTAGCTAAAGCAACAGAAGAGCTGAGAGATGGAAATGAAATCGTGGGCAAAGCAGCGCAGCTGGAAGTGGCCGTAAAGTGAAGCATTTATTCTTCCAAAGCGTTCTGAGGAACCATGAGTTAATATTATCTGAATGTTATCGCAATGTTAAAAGCTTAAAATTCAGGTAATATACAGGAGTCTATTTTTGCGGGCATGAATCAAAAAATTGCCCAAAAAATAAATTTTACTTCATTCTTTCATGGATTTATTTCTTATGAATCTGTGAAGAACAAATTCATTTCAGCATACATCACGGTTCCTGCTTTTATCCTAATTCTTAGCTCGGAAGTAGCAGCTCAAAAAACCGCTAAAAAACCATTTTCCACCTACTCCAGGAAAGGCACGGGGCTTGGAGTGGTTGCTGCTGATAGTTTATTCTCCATCAACTTTCAGTTCCGGATGCAGAACAGGGTAATCTACACCAGTACCAGTGATACGGACCTCACCCCTGATAAGTTTGAATCCCGCACACGAAGAATGCGCATGAAATTCAAAGGATTTGTTTACAATCCCAAGATCACCTATTACTTCCAACTGGCGCTGTCACGTGCCGATATGGACTGGGTAAACAACGATAACTCAAACGTGAATTCAAGTCCCAACGTAATACGCGATGCGGTGATGTATTACACCCCCAATGCCCGCTGGCGTTTTTCATTCGGACAAACCAAGCTTCCAGGCAATCGTCAACGTGTGACCTCCTCCGGTGATCAGCAGTTTTATGATCGCTCCATTGTCAATGCCTATTTCAATATCGATCGTGATTTCGGGTTCTTTGGTCAATATACATTGCCCCATATTGTTTTCAAGGGAGCACTTACTTCCGGTGAGGGAAGAAATGCCACGATCAGTGATAAAGGTCTCGCCTATACCGGACGTGTTGAGCTTTTACCCCTGGGCAAATTCTCTTCGGATGTAGAAGTGGAAGGTGATCTCGATCGCGAACCTGAACCTAAAGTCTCCATTGCTTCTTCTTATTCGTATAATGATCGTGCCATGCGCCAGCAAGGACAACTAGGAAATGACCTTTATGCGGCACGCACGCTGAGAACATGGGCTGTGGATATGGTGGCGAAATACAATGGCTGGTCGTGGTACTCCGAATTGATGAAACGCTCTACGGATGATCCTCACACAATCAATCATGACAATCCGGAATTGATAAGAACCGTTTACACCGGCCACGGCTGGATGTCACAGTTGAGCTATCTGTTTAAGAATAATTTTGAAGTGGCTACCCGCTATGCCAGGGTTACTCCTTCTTCTAAATTGTACAACAATCCCTTACACCCTACTGTGAACGAGAAGCAAACGGAGAACTACGAAGCAGGAGTAACACAGTACATCATGGCTCATCGTTTCAAGGTACAGGCAGGAGTGATCTACACCCGCCTGACGGACCTGTCCACCAATTCATTTTACAGATCCTACTGGACAACTGCACTACAGGTGGAACTAGGGTTTTGATTGAAAACAAGAAGTAAAACCTAATGCCCGTAAGCAATAGCTAACATTCGTTTTTTGACTAAAAACAAAATATTTTCTCTTTTTACTTGAATGCTAGCCTTTAATTTGTGACAATTGTACTCGCACAGAACAGAATGCTGACTTTAAACAAAATAACAGAACGCATAAGCAACAATCTTGATCAGGTTGAAGCCGTTATCACTGTGCTTGTCATTAGCGTGATTATTCTGGTAGTCAAACCCAGGGCGGTAATGATATAACTTAATAAAAAAGAAATTCATGAACCGCCCTGACTCACCCTCAGGGCGGTTTTGTTTTATACGGGCACGAACAAACTAACGATTGTTTCAAAATATGTATTACACTGACGAAACGGTACTTTTTCTCGATGGCAAGTTCATCAAAGCAAAAGATGCACGCACCGACCTTTTCGGACAAACCCTCCACTATGGCTATGGCGTGTTTGAAGGCATCCGCTCTTACGAGACCGTAAACGGCACCAAAACATTCAAAGCGCTGGAACACTACGAGCGCCTCAAAAGAAGCTGCGCACTCATGGGCATTCCGCTCGACTACAGTGCCGAAGAAATGAGCCAGATTACCTACCAGGTGTTAGAAAAAAACGAACTGACCAACGCGTACATCCGCCCGCTGGTGTTTTGCAGCCCCAACATGGCCCTTACCTCTCCCAACGAAGTATCGCTCATGATCACCGCGTGGGAAGTGGATCAGCATACCACCTTGCAACCGGCAAAAGTGTGCATCTCTTCATTTCAGCGCCCCAACCCCAAGGCGGTAACCATGGAAGCCAAGGTGTGCGGGTTGTACACCAACTCGATCTTAGCCACCATGGAAGCCAAGAAGCGTGGCTTTGATGATGGTCTTCTCCTTGACTTGAATGGCTTTGTGGCGGAAGGGCCCGGAGCCAATTTTTTTTATGAGAAGGATGGTGTGATGTATACGCCTCCGGTTGGTAGCATTCTGCCGGGCATCACTCGCAAAACAGTAATCGACATCTGCCAGTTTCTCGATATACCCGTACAGGAGAAATACTTCCGCCCCGAAGAAGTGTTTGAAGCCGACAGCGCTTTCTTCTGCAGCACCATGCAGGAGATCGTTGCCATCGAATCCATCGAAGGACAAGCTTTCGCTAAACCATGGAAAGATTCACTGAGCGGATTGATACGTGATACGTACCGAAGCATTGTATTGGATAAGAGTTATGGATATGTAATCGTTTAACCGTTATCCGTTAAACATATAAAAGTTAAAAGTCAGAATTAGGTAATAAAAAGTTATAAGCCACTAGTAACAATTAACTTATAACGATTAACGATTTAAAAAAGTGAGTACAGAACTAAATAAATACAGCAAGACCATCACTCAGGACCCGACACTTCCTGCTTCTCAGGCGATGTTCTATGGAATCGGATTGAAAGAAAATGACCTGAAAAAAGCACAGGTAGGGATTGTAAGCACGGGCTTTGATGGCAACGGATGCAACATGCACCTGAATGCACTGGCCGCTGAAGTAAAACAGGCTGTATGGGATCAGGAACTGGTGGGATTGATCTTCAACACCATTGGCGTGAGTGATGGCATGAGCAACGGTACTACCGGCATGCGCTATTCACTGGTGAGCCGCGATGTGATTGCCGACTCGATTGAAACCGTATGTGGTGCACAGTTCTACGATGGGCTGATTGCCGTAGTGGGTTGTGATAAGAATATGCCCGGTGCATTGATGGCCATGGGCCGGTTGAATCGTCCCTCCATCATGGTGTACGGTGGTACCATTGCCGGTGGGCATTATAAAGGAAGAGAGCTGAACATTGTATCGGCATTTGAAGCACTAGGTGAAAAGATTCAGAACAAACTGTCGGATGAAGACTACAAGGGAATCATTCAGAATGCCTGCCCGGGTGCCGGTGCCTGTGGCGGTATGTACACGGCAAACACATTAGCATCAGCCATTGAAGCCTTGGGAATGGCATTGCCTTACTCTGCTTCCAACCCTGCCTTGAGCAAAGAAAAATCAGCCGAGTGTGTGGACGCTTCCAAAGCCATGCTTCACCTGCTGAAGAACGACATCAAGCCGCGCGACATCATGACCTTCAAGGCATTTGAAAATGCGATTACGGTTGTGATGGTATTGGGCGGATCAACCAATGCGGTATTGCACCTCATTGCCATGGCCAAGAGTGTAGGACTGCAGTTGAACCAGGAAGATTTCCAACGCATCTCCGACAAGACATCATTGCTTGCCGATCTGAAACCAAGTGGCAAGTACCTGATGGAAGCCGTACATAAAATTGGTGGCGTACCTGCGGTGATGAAATACCTGCTGCAGAAAGGATACCTGCATGGCGATTGCTTAACCGTAACCGGAAAAACAATCGCTGAAAACCTGGCCGATGCCAAAGACCTTGATTTCGAAAAGCAGGATGTCATCCTTCCATTCGAAAGACCGATCAAGAAGACGGGTCACCTGCAAATCCTTTATGGCAACCTGGCGGAGAAAGGATCGGTAGCCAAGATCACGGGCAAGGAAGGTGAAAAATTCAAAGGCACTGCACGTGTATTCAATGGCGAATTTGAGTTGGTCGATGGAATCCAATCGGGCAAGATCAAGGAAGGTGACGTAGTCGTCATTCGCTATGTAGGCCCCAAAGGCGGACCCGGCATGCCCGAGATGCTGAAGCCTACCTCATTGATCATGGGTTCTGGCCTGGGCAAAAGTGTAGCACTCATTACTGACGGACGTTTCAGCGGTGGATCGCACGGATTTGTGATTGGCCACATTACACCTGAGGCATTTGACGGAGGCCTTCTCGCCTTAGTAGAAGACGGTGACTGGATTGAGATTGATATCAAAAAACGCCAGATCAATTTATTGGTAGAAGAAAAGAAGATCGCGATCAGAAGATCGCACCATAAAGCTCCTGAACTCTCGGTAAAGAGCGGAGTACTTTATAAATATGCTAAACAAGTAAAAACTGCAGCTGATGGATGCGTTACTGACGAAGACTAAAATAATTAAAGAAGCCGCTACCGAACCGAAGAAGAAAATCTCCGGATCGGAAACACTGCTTCAATGCCTGGTAGAAGAAAACGTAAAAACGATTTTCGGATATCCGGGTGGGGCAATCATGCCGATCTACGATGCACTGTATTCGTATGCCGATCAGCTCACTCACATCCTCGTTCGTCATGAACAGGGTGCAATACATGCGGCACAGGGTTTTGCACGTGTGTCCGGCGAGCCGGGAGTTGTATTTGCAACGTCTGGCCCTGGTGCCACTAACCTCGTGACCGGTCTTGCCGATGCATTGATCGACTCAACCCCATTGGTTTGTATCACCGGACAAGTATTTGCGCACCTGCTGGGAACCGATGCCTTTCAGGAAACCGATGTGATCAACACAACGATTCCGGTGACCAAATGGAATGTGCAGGTCACCGAAGCCAAGGACATTGCTCCTGCCATCGCGAAAGCCTTTTACATTGCAAAGACCGGAAGACCCGGACCTGTGCTGGTGGACATCACCAAGAATGCGCAGAACGAACTCATTGAAGAAATGGAATACAAAAAGTGCGAAAGCATCCGCACCTACAAACCAAAGCCAGTTCTTCAGTTATCAGAAATAGAGGCCGCCGCGGAGCTGATCAACGGTGCAAAACGCCCTTACATTCTTGCCGGTCAGGGGATATTACTATCTGGTGCCTGCCAGGAACTGGTCGCGTTCTCTGAAAAGACAGGAATACCGGTAGCCAATACGCTGTTGGGATTAGGGGCAATACCTGCTGATCATCCTAACTACGTAGGTTATCTCGGGATGCACGGCAACTATGGCCCTAACGTCAATACGAATGAGTGTGATGTACTGATCGCCATCGGTATGCGCTTTGACGATCGCGTGACGGGCAACGTCAGCAAGTATGCCAGGCAGGCAAAGATTGTTCACATCGACATCGATAAAGCGGAAATCAATAAGATCATCAAAGCCGATGTGGCGGTTTGTGCCGATGCAAAGGAAGCATTGCAATCATTAACTCAAAAGTGCAAGGCAGGCCATCATGAAGCATGGATCAGCACTTTCCGGGAGTTCAAGAAACTGGAACACGAAAAGGTAATCAGGAATGAACTGGAAGCCGGTGGTGAGTTGCGCATGAGCGAAGTGATCCATCTGCTTTCGGAACTGACCAACGGAGAAGCAATTGTCGTAACGGATGTAGGGCAGCACCAGATGGTCACCTCCCGTTACTATGCCTATAAAAAATCAAGAACCAACGTCACCTCCGGCGGTGCGGGCACCATGGGCTTTGCATTACCGGCAGCGATGGGCGCTAAAGTAGCCAAGCCTAAGCAACAGGTGATTGCCGTCATTGGCGATGGCGGCTACCAGATGACCATACAGGAGCTGGGCACCATCATGCAATACGGCATCGGTGTGAAGATCCTTGTACTGAATAACAACTTCCTGGGTATGGTGCGCCAGTGGCAGCAACTGTTCCATGGCAAGCGCTATTCCTTCACTGAAATGCAGAATCCGGACTTCGTGAAGATCGCAGAAGCCTACAGCATCAAAGCCAATAAAGTGACCGAGCGCGAAAAACTGAAAGACGCACTCAAAGAAATGCTGGAAGCCAACAGTTCTTACTTCCTGGAAGTAGTCGTGGGCAAAGAAGACAATGTATTCCCAATGGTACCTGCGGGTGCGGGCGTGTCTGAAGTTATGTTAGAAATTCCAAAGTAGGTGTGTATGAAGGAAGAGTTCACAATAGAAATAGCGTCTGAGAATAATTTTTCTGTACTGAACAGAATCATCAATATTCTCAATCGCCGAAGGATACGGATTAAAAAACTGATGGCATACGAAAACGAAAACGACTTCAAAAAAGGAGGCGCCATCATACTGGTACATACGACCGCCGATTTGATTGAGAAAGCAAAACACCAGCTGGAAAAACTGATTGAGGTAGAGTTTGCAAAATACACTCAGGGCAGTTCTCTTTATTTAGAGAGAAGTGAACAGATTGTGGATGTGGATTAAGTCAATTGACGATGAGCTGGTTTGATATCGAGGCAATGTCTGACACCGTGGTCGGTGTCTGCACAGACCACAAAGTTCAATAAACAGTTTCGGTCTGCGGAGACACCGACCGGGGATAAGAGGGAACAGACCGAGGTAAAAGAAAAGAGATAATAGGGAAGCGCATTAATTCATGAACCAGACAATAGAACAGGCCTATCCAAAAGCGTATGCTGAAATCGACCAGTCAACCAAAGACTCCGGCTTCACTATGGCTTCGGATGTATTGACGTGCTCACTGCTACGAACATTGGCAAGCTCAAAACCGGCGGGTCAATTCTTGGAACTGGGTACGGGCACAGGCCTAAGCACGGCGTGGATACTGGATGGAATGGATCATGCTTCTTCGTTAATCTCCGTTGACTTCGATCAGCAATTTCTTTCCATCGCTGAGCAGTTCCTGGGCACTGATCCACGATTGAAACTGATTCATTCCGATGGTGGCGAATGGATGGCGAAGAACAAGCACCAGCGCTTCGATTACATCTTCGCCGATACATGGCATGGCAAGTACTTGTTGCTGGATGAAGCCATTGCCATGCTGAAAGATGGAGGCCTCTACATCATCGATGATATGCTGCCACAGCTGAACTGGCCGGAAGGTCATGCCGAGAAAGCCACCCAGCTGATTGCCGAAATTGAAAAAAGGAGCGACCTCACCATCACCAAACAAAACTGGGCCACCGGTCTGATCATCGGGGTAAAAACCAATAAAGCGGACCCAAGAAATAACTGAACAACGATTAACAATTAACTTAATAACGATTAACTAAAAACAAAATGGCAAAGATCAAT
This sequence comes from Flammeovirgaceae bacterium, assembly GCA_023251155.1. Classification (GTDB taxonomy): domain Bacteria; phylum Bacteroidota; class Bacteroidia; order Cytophagales; family Cyclobacteriaceae; genus ELB16-189. Next base: position 28,512 of record JAHEZH010000048.1, read on the forward strand.
TTCGGAGGAACAATAGAAGACGTAGTAACACGTGAAGAGTTTCCTATGGAAAAAGCACACGAAGTGCTGAAAGGTGAAACAATCGCGATTATCGGATACGGTGTGCAAGGACCTGCACAGGCATTGAACCTTCGTGACAATGGATTTAAAGTAATCATCGGCCAGCGTAAAGGCAGCAAAACCTGGGATAAGGCTGTGAGCCACGGATGGGTTCCTGGTGAAACACTTTTTGAAATTGAAGAAGCAGCAAAGAAAGCAACCATCATTCAGTTCCTTCTTTCCGATGCGGGTCAGATCGCTCTGTGGCCATCATTAAAACAATACCTCACAGCAGGCAAAACATTGTATTTCTCTCACGGATTTGGAATCACCTTTAAAGAACAGACCGGTATCATTCCTTCCGCTGACATCGATGTGATCCTTGCTGCACCAAAAGGATCAGGTACGTCGGTAAGAAGATTATTCCTGCAAGGCAAGGGCATCAATGCCAGCTACGCGGTATTTCAGGATGCAACCGGCAAAGCAAAAGACAAGGCCATTGCATTGGGAATTGGTGTAGGTGCTGGTTATTTGTTTGAAACGGATTTCAAGAAAGAAGTGTACTCTGACCTGAGCGGTGAGCGCGGTACATTGATGGGCGCTATCGCCGGTATCTTCGAAGCGCAATACGAAGTGTTGCGCAGCAACGGCCACTCTCCTTCGGAAGCGTTCAACGAAACAGTAGAAGAACTAACTCAATCACTGATGCCGCTGGTGGCTGAAAACGGCATGGACTGGATGTATGCGAACTGCTCCACTACCGCACAACGTGGTGCGTTGGACTGGAAGAAGAAATTCAAAGCAGCTACACTACCTGTATTCAAGGAATTATATGAAAGCGTGGCAACAGGTGCTGAAGCTAAACGCACAATCGAAACCTGTTCGAAGCCTGACTACCGTGAGAAACTGGCGGAAGAACTAAAAGAACTGCGCGAAAGCGAACTGTGGCAAGCCGGTGCAGCCGTACGCGCACTCCGCCCCGAGAAAGCAAGTGTAGAAGCAAGTATGATCAATTAAGTAAGTATGCAATTGGCAAAAAGCAATAGGCGAAGGATTTGACTTTGCCTACTGCTTTTGCCTACTGCCTATTTTTTAAAATTATGACAGAAGTAACTACCAAAACCATCGATATCAACGCTGCCTACGAAGTACTCAAGTCGGTCGTGCTCAAAACACCCCTGCAGTTTCATCGTAAGCTATCAGAGAAATTCGGTGCCGAAATTTACCTGAAGCGGGAAGACCTCCAGGTGGTGCGTTCGTACAAATTGCGTGGAGCGTATAACCTGATTCAAAGTTTGACCGAAGAGCAGCGGCAACGTGGTGTGGTGTGTGCCAGTGCAGGTAACCATGCACAGGGTGTTGCCTTTTCCTGCAAACAGTTAAATATCAAAGGCGTCATTTACATGCCTGCAATCACTCCCAAACAAAAAATCACGCAGGTGAAAATGTTTGGCGGCAACAACATTGAAATTGTATTGACAGGTGATACGTTTGATGACTGCCAGGCACAGGCATTGGAGTACACGGCAGAAAATAACAAAGTATTTATACCTCCTTTCGATCACCTCAAAGTCATTGAAGGCCAGGGAACGGTAGCGAAAGAAATCTTTGATGAATTATCGCAGGTAGACTACCTCTTCGTTCCCATTGGTGGCGGAGGCTTGTGTGCTGGTGTTTCACAATACGTGCAAACCTACTCTCCCCATACAAAAATCATTGGCGTGGAACCTACCGGTGCACCTTCCATGAAAGAAGCATTGAAGGAAGGACATCCTGTAAAGCTGGAGAAAATACAGCGCTTTGTGGATGGCGCTTCCGTGCAAAAAGTAGGCGAGATTACGTTCTCACTGTGTAAAGACAGCCTGGAAGACATGTTGCTTGTTCCCGAAGGAAAAGTAAGCTCCACCATTCTTCAGTTATACAATGAAGATGCGATTGTAGCCGAACCCGCAGGTGCATTGTCGATAGGTGCATTGGATCAATATGCCGACAAGATCAAAGGCAAAAAAGTAGTCTGTATTGTAAGCGGTGGTAATAATGACATCGACCGCATGCAGGAGATCAAAGAACGTTCGTTGCTCTATGAAGGACTAAAACATTATTTCATTGTACGCTTTGCCCAGCGACCGGGGGCATTGAAAGAATTTGTCAATCACATTCTTGGCCCTAACGATGACATCGTTCGCTTCGAGTTCATTCAGAAACACAACAAAGAAACGGGCCCGGCACTGATCGGAATTGAAGTGAAGTCGAAGGAAGATTTCATTTTACTCATCAACCGCATGACGGAATCAAAACTGAATTATACATTAGTGAACCAGAACGAGAACCTGTTTGAGTATCTGGTGTGATTAATTCAACGCATTGACAGACCGATCAACAGGTAAAGGTACTCGCACAATCAGCGAAGTACCTTTTCTTTGTGGTGAGGATTCAATGTCCACTTCTCCTTTGATCAGGTTCAACCGCGATTGAATATTTTTCCAGCCATTTCCCTCCCCTTTCTCCAAAACAGATTTATCAAATCCATCTCCATTGTCTTCCATGGTCAGATTGATTTCATCGCTATGACCAACCATTTGCAGTTCAATTTGCGTAGCGTTGGAATATTTCAATGTGTTATTCGTCCACTCCTGCACAATACGATAAAGGGAGATCTCCTGCACTTCCGGCAAGCGCTCCGGTAATTCAAAGCCTTGTACCGACAGGTGCACTTTACCTGACTGATTTATTCGCAAAGCCATCTCCTGTAGTGCAGGAAGCAACCCCAGCTGAATCAATGTCTGAGGCATCAGGTTGAAGGCTACGGAACGAATCTCTTTGTGCATCTCATCCAGTATCACCTCTGACTTGGCTACCATGCTTACTTTATCTTCAAGCGTGCTGCTGGGGCTCAATGAACCAAGTAATAAACGCAAGGAGGAAATGAGTTGACCAATGCTGTCGTGCAGGTCCTGAGCAAAACGCTTTCGTTCCGATTCCTGTGATTGAATGGTGGCTTCGATGTACGCTTCACGAATCAATACTTCATTTTCCTTCATCACCAGCTCGTGCTTGCGCTTGTAGCGGTTTCTGGCCTGCACTAAAATGATGCTGATCAGAAAGGTAATGATGAACAGGCACACCATGATCAGGTACGTATTCCTGATCTCTGCTTTTTGTTCCGCCAGTTTTGCCTCCTGCACAGCAATTTTTTGTTGCTTCTGTTCCGATTCATACTTGGTCTGCATTTCGGCAATCGCCCGGGCTGTTGCATTTTTATAGACACTGTCTTTGGCTACCGCCCACAGCTGGTAATACCTGCTTGCGTTTTTAAAATCGTGAAGACCTTCATAGTTGCTGGCCAGGGATTGATACACCCCTTCAAATTTCAACAACAACTGGTAGTGTTCTGCCACCTTCAATGCCTCCTGCCCCGCTTCAATTCCCTTTTTGTAGTCACCCGTTTTCTGATACAGGGCCGAGAGGGTATATAAATCAGAAATGATAAATGAAGGATTACCTACTTTCTCCCGATAAGGACGAGCAGCCAGGTATTCTTTAATGGCCAGATCATTTCTTCCCGATTCGGAATAAATCGATCCGAGAATAAAATGTCCGTTGGCCAGCGACTGGTAATCACCATTGACACGTGAGGCTTTTATTCCCTTTTCAATAAAGTAACGGGCCGAGTCCAGTTGGCCGATAGCGCCATAGCTGACCGCTATATTATTATACATAAACAGCGTCATCCACTCCAGTTTGGGATCCGCCAGGCGAATACTTTCTCTCCCGAAACGGATACAGTCCTGGTGCCGTTTCAACTCCAGGTAAGCCCACATGATGTTGATACGCACTTTCATCTGTACCTGTATATCCGGGTGGTTATCCAGCATCCGCAATGCTTCGTACAAACTTTCCAATCCCTGCTCCGGCTTGCCGGCGGTAATGTAATTTTTACCAAGGCCTGCATCCGCTTTAATAACAATGACATCCTCCTTCGCCTGGATACCCAGTCTTCGTGCTTCCTCCATAAAAAAAGTAGCACTGTCGATCAGCCCCACAGTAGAAGCGTAGTAGCCTTGCATCAGCGACAGGTAAGCCCGGGAAGAGGGATCATTTTGTGTTTTTGCAAATTGCTTTGCCTCGGCAAGAAATGCCGTTGCCTTCTTCAGATCAGAACGGATATAATAGCCGACAATATTCTGATATGCCATGGCTTTTTTTACCCCTTGCAATGTTGGCAGTTGCTGCTCAAGACTATCTACCTGCGCAAAGGCACACCTACCGGTAAGCAGGCAAAATGCCAGGACATAAAATTTCATAGACATTAAAAATAGCAAACCACTTTATCAAAGCATATTATTTCATTACCAAACGACCGTAAGTCAATGGTAAAAATTCTTTAACATTTAGTTGATGCAAGGCGTAAGTTTTCACATCTTTAGGCCTTGCGGAATCAATCTCATCGTTGATTCTTCATCACTAAACCTAAACTAGAAGCTGCCTCGTCCTATGTCTATAGGGTCGGGGCAGTTTCGTTTTTAGGAGCTTAGACCAAACTAACGATTGTTGTTGTGAGTGTAGAAAGACCAAAAACCATCTTCGAAAAAATCTGGGACAAACACGTTGTAAAACGTTCAGAAGGATACCCGGATGCCGTGTTTATCGACCGCCATTTCATTCATGAAGTAACCAGCCCACAGGCATTTGATGGTCTGCGTAAGCGGGGCATTGGCGTATTTAATGTGAACCGTACTTCGGCTACAGCCGATCACAACGTTCCTACCAAAGATCAACACCTTCCCATCAAAGAAGCATTATCACGCCACCAGGTGGAAACGCTACGTAAAAACTGTGCGGAGTTTGGTGTCGAGTTGTATGACCTGGGTCATCCATTCCAAGGTATTGTTCACATCATTGGCCCCGAGTTAGGATTAACATTGCCAGGCATGACCATTGTATGTGGCGATAGTCATACTTCCACCCACGGTGCCTTCGGAAACATTGCCTTTGGTATCGGTACTTCAGAAGTAGAACAGGTGTTGGCTACGCAATGCATTTTGCAATATAAGCCCAAGACCATGCGCATTGAAGTCAATGGAACCCTGGGCAAGGGCGTGGTCAGCAAGGACATTATCTTATACATCATTTCAAAAATATCAGCCAGTGGTGCCACTGGCTATTTTGTTGAATATGCGGGCGATGCCATCACCCGTCTATCTATGGAAGCCCGCATGACGATCTGTAACATGAGCATTGAGATGGGTGCGCGTGGTGGATTGATTGCTCCTGACGAAACCACCTTCAACTATATCAAAGGAAGAAAATTTGCTCCTCAAGGCAGAGCATTCGATTCGGCCGTAGAAGAATGGAAGAAACTAAAAACAGACGATGATGCCGTATACGATGTGGTGTTGAAATTCGATGCCGCAGACATTGGCCCGATGATCACCTACGGAACCAACCCGGGTATGGGCATGAAAGTAACGGACCGCATTCCTACGGTGGAAGAACTGAAAGAAATCAACGAGCAGGTTTCATTCAAAAAATCACTGGACTACATGGGCCTTGAACCGGGTTCAGCTATCCTTGGCAAACCCGTTGATTATGTATTCATCGGAAGCTGTACCAATGCTCGCATTGAAGACTTGCGCACAGTGGCCTCCATGGTGAAAGGAAAGAAGAAAGCGGCCGGTGTTGAAGTGTGGGTAGTGCCCGGCTCAAAGCAAGTCCAGGAGCAGGCAAAGAAAGAAGGTCTTGATAAAATCTTTGAAGAAGCCGGATTTGAATTACGTGAGCCCGGCTGCTCGGCTTGCCTGGGAATGAATGAAGATAAAATTCCGGCCGGCAAATACTGCATCAGTACTTCCAACCGGAACTTTGAAGGAAGACAAGGACCCAAGTCAAGAACATTTCTGGCGAGTCCATTGAGTGCAGCTGCCGCTGCCATTACAGGTAAGGTGACGGATGTGAGAGATTTGAGTTATTAGTTAAAAGTTAACAGTAGTGTATCCGTTTAACTTTTAATCACTAACCATTAACGAATAACAATGAGTAAAGAAAAATTTATAAAGTTAGTATCCCAGGCAGTACCGCTGCCCATTGAAAATATCGATACCGATCAGATTATTCCTGCGCGTTTTCTGAAAGCAACTACGCGTGAAGGATTTGGAGATAACCTGTTCCGCGACTGGAGGTACGATAGCGACAATCAGCCGATCGCCGGTTTCGCGTTGAATGACTCCAGGTACAGTGGCAAAATTCTGGTGGCCGGAAAAAATTTTGGCTGTGGAAGTAGCCGCGAGCATGCTGCATGGGCCATTCATGATTATGGCTTCAAAGTAGTCGTGTCCAGCTTCTTTGCCGACATCTTTAAAAACAATGCATTAAATAATGCCGTACTTCCATTGGTGGTATCCGATGCTTTTCTGAAAGAACTGTTAGATACACTTCAGGCGAATCCATCCACCGAAGTGATCGTGGATCTGGAAAACCAGACCATCTCTTTCAACAACAAAAAAGAAAGCTTTGACATCAATGCGTACAAAAAAACGTGTCTTATCAACGGGTATGATGATATCGATTACCTGTTGAGTTTGAATAAAGAAATAAAAGAATACGATTTAGCGCACAGTTAGCGGTAAGCGATTCGCTGCCGCCCTCCGCCTTGCAGCCAACAGCTTGAAGCCTTTAATAAATATAAGAAAGTGAAGAAACGAATAGTCATACTCCCTGGAGACGGAATTGGTAAAGAAGTAACTACCGAAGGAAAGAAGGTATTGGACAAGATTGCAGAAATCTTTGGCCATGAATTTGAATACGATGAAGCCACCATTGGTCATGATGCCATTGAAGCTACCGGCAACCCCTTGCCCGATGAATCATTAACTAAAATGAAGAAGGCCGATGCTATTCTTTTCGGAGCAGTAGGCCATCCTAAATACGATAACGATCCTTCATTGAAAGTAAGACCTGAGCAAGGCTTGCTGAAAATGAGAAAGGAACTCGGATTGTATGCCAACCTTCGTCCCATCAAATTATTTGATGAGTTGTTGGAAGCATCCAGCATCAAACCCGAAATACTGAAAGGTTCCGATATTCTTTTCTTCCGCGAATTAACGGGAGATGTGTACTTTGGAGAGAAGGGCAGAAAAGACGACGGGAATACCGCGTATGACCTGATGATCTATCAGCGCTATGAAATTGAGCGCATCGCACACAAAGCATTTCAGGCTGCACGTACGCGCAAAAAGAAAGTAACCAGCGTGGATAAAGCCAATGTATTGGAAAGCTCACGCCTGTGGAGGGCCGTGGTACAGGAAATCGGCACGCAGTATCCGGACGTAACCTTAGAACATACCTTCATCGATACGGCGGCCATGAAGCTCATTCAAAATCCAAAAAGTTTTGATGTCGTACTCACCGGAAATCTGTTTGGCGATATCCTTACGGATGAAGCTTCACAGATTGCTGGCTCTATGGGGATGCTCGCTTCTGCTTCGGTAGGTTATACGATCGGATTGTATGAACCGATCCATGGAAGTGCGCATGACATCACCGGCAAAGGCATAGCAAACCCCCTGGCTTCGATTCTTTCGGTAGCATTGATGCTGGACATTTCTTTCGGATTAAAAGCCGAAGCGGAAGCAGTCATCACTGCGGTAGAACACACCTTAAAGCAGGGATGGCGCACGGCAGATATTGCAGATGCAAAAACAGCCAAAGACAAAATACTCAACACCCAGCACATGGGTACTAAAATAGTGGAGCAGCTCAGTGGTCAATCCTTAAACCCCACTGCGTTGAACACCGCTTCAAGCATTGCATCCAACTTCATTAGTTAATTGAATTAGTAACACTGAACAGTACGATTATGGCACAGAAAATTCAAATCTTCGACACGACACTTCGCGATGGCGAACAAGTACCCGGCTGTCAGCTCAAGACAGAAGAGAAAGTAATTGTTGCTAAGGAACTGGAGGCACTCGGGGTAGACGTGATCGAAGCTGGATTCCCGATATCCAGCCCTGGTGATTTTCTTTCCGTAGTGGAGATCTCAAAGGCAGTAAAAGACGTTACGGTATGCGGACTGACACGCGCCAAGAAAGAAGATATTGATGTAGCTGCCGAAGCCTTACATCATGCGAAGAGTGGCCGCATCCATACGGGCATCGGTTCATCGGATGTGCACATCATGCACAAGTTCCGCAGCACGCGTGAGGAAGTACTGGAGAAAGGCGTATGGGCTACCAAGTATGCAAAGT
>JAHEZH010000290.1 GCA_023251155.1 Flammeovirgaceae bacterium
AAATAAAACAAAAGATCAACCGATCGTCTTGGTCTTGACATCCGCGGAGCAGTCACCTACTTTTGCTTCTCGACTGAAAAGAAAACTTTTGAGTGGCCCAATTATAGGGGGAGCTTACACAATGACTTATGTCATTGAATAATCAATGGGTCATATACTGCCTTATCTGCTGACCTGGATAACCGGAAAAGTGCGGATGGAAAAACAAATACAGAAAGCATTGTTTATTCTCAGAAAAACAAGAAACAAGCAACACGCTAATAAAGATTCTGAGTATTATTTTAGTAAATAACAGGAGTGTTTTAACCTTTCTTCCAATTCCTCTTTCAACATACTACTAAATCAGCCATTGTTTTAAGGTGCTGACTTTTTCAAAATCTGATTTATAAATAGGCTGAAAGTACATAAGTAGGCATGTACTAAATTCAATTTTGAAAGAGGCTAATGAGCAAATGTGTCAGAAGAAGAAATCTACCCAACAAATTCTTCATTTCACAACTGTCATTAGCACTCAATCAGTTACACGGATAATAGTTATCGATGTAAAGATGAGCCCATTCTTACTTAAGGAAAATACTGAAAATACAGATTCAGAACTAGGTATTCTTACTTAGGCTTTAACAAAGTACTTCGAAATGATATTTATGCACTGATTAAAATACCGACAAAAGCCACCTTTTAATTCATTCATAAGACTTCGGAAGTTTTTCGAGTTTACTGAAGTGGCGTTTGAGCACCAAACTGATCTAAAAGAGAACTGAATAGAAGAACTCCTACCTGTCTCCGGCATTACGATTTTATAATTGAATTTTATGTTCAATTATTTTTCTAATTAAATCGGTTGTGTTCTTTAAATTGAATTTATTAAGGACGTTGGCGCGGTGTGTCTCTATGGTGCGTGGGCTTACATCTAATTTGTCAGCAATTTGCTTGCTTGAAAATCCATCTACTAAATAACTGATAACCTCTTTCTCTTTATTGGTTAAAAACGGAAGCCCCACCCTTGACTTATTATACGCACTGTTAATGAGCAGATTGGAAATCTCCAAGGAATAAAATCTTTCCCCTTTAATAATCTTTTGTACCCCTTTCAATAATTCATCATGATCTACATCTTTATGAATATACCCATCTACACCAGCCTCAATGGAATTGAGTACATAAAATTCTTCTTTATGAGAACTAAGAATGACTACCTTCAATGCTGGGTTTACATTTTTGATGTACTTGGCTACGTCAAGCCCACTTTCTTCGCCAAGTGTAAGATCGACAAAAACAATGTCAGCCTGCATGTTGGGTACTAATGACTTCATTTGTTCAAAATTCTGGTAATCACCAACAATTCTTATATTCGTATCTTGTTTAAGAATTGCAGAAAGGCCAATACGAAACAAAGTATGGTCATCAAGAATGACAATTCGAGTCATTGTAATACACGTTAGCAGGTTTAGTTCCCGAAGGTAAGAAAAATCTTTGTAAGTTGATTGGGTGATATGGGTTTATTTATAGTTGAAATCTGGGGAAGGGATGAATAATAAAATTGCAAAAATCCGGATGAGTAAAAAAAAAAGCTCGACATGGATTGGGCTTTTGTTTTTCGTTTCAGTTTCATGTGATTCTAATTTAAAAAAGGATCTGGCCCAGCCAAAGCGTATTGAACGGTATGTCCATTTTTCCGATTCAGCAAAAAAAGATCATTTCATAGCAGCGTATGTAAAAATGAGAAATGGGCAACCAGGTCTGGAAGTGGAGATACGTAACTTTAAAGATTCGGTTCTTTTTAAAACTACCTGGACCCTCATTTATGAAATAAGCGTAGCGAACAAGAATAACATTTTCCTTACTGAGAAAGAACGCGCTGAACAGTTGGCCAATAGTATTCAACAAAGCCTGGGGCCGGACAAATTTGCAAAAATGAGCGATTTTGTTGTTACACGTATTTTCGATGATCCTGACAACACTCTTAAACATGAACTGGAAAGAGCTAATCAAAGGCCAGTCTTTACGCCACTTAATCAAATTGGTGTTGTCTATTCCGTTTCGTTAGGTCGTATCGTTGAAATACAAGGATTCAAGAAAAAACTTCTGGATAAGTACGCAGTTCCCTACTAAACTAGTATGAAAAGAGTATATCGGGTACTAAGCAGATTTCCAATTCGTGTTCTGTTGTATTTTGTGACAATAACAATTGTACTCAACGGAATATTGATGATCTATTCCCGGCAAGTTAATGATGAATATGTCAAGCAAACAATTATCGCAGAACATGTTTTGTTTGAAGCAAAGTCACCGCACGATTTTTCAATTAGAGATGCAGACATTTGTTTACGGGGGTTTGCGCTGACCAACGAGGAACGATTTTTATTTACTTCCTTACAAGCAATCAGGCTTAATATAGAACAAAGTTTTGAAAGGTTAGACATTATACTAAAAAAGCAGGGCTTCCAGAGTAAAGCCGGCCGTGCTAAAATTGAAAAATACAAGCGTGAGATCCGGGCCTTTAATAATCATCAGTATGATCTGATCAATCTGATACGTAATGGAAAAAAAGAAGAGTTCTTAACGAAATTCAAAGAAGATGCGGGGAGCAACCTTTATCCTACATTTGCAGATGCCATAGAAGAGATAAATTCGTTTGAGCAGTCTATCGTACATCAGAAAGAGATCCTTTCGAAATTACTATTAATGACTTCCTTCTGGCTTCAGCTTATTACCATTGTTTTAGTTGCTCCATTATTGGTTTACATTTCAGCTCGCATTTCCAAGCAAAAAGAGCAAGACAAACTCGCGGAAGAATTCAGGGTGAAGGCTGAAATAGCCAATGCGAAGGAGGATGTACTCTCCATCTTAAGCCATGAAATAAGGACACCGTTAAATTCTGTGATTGGCCTGGCAAATGTATTGGCCAAACGAAACCAGAAATCAGATCAGAAAGAAATAATCGACACACTGGTAGCCTCCGGAGATCATCTGTTACATATTGTGAATGACATCCTAGATTACCACAAAATCCAGGCAAAGGGGCTGACGCTTGAGCTATCTCCATTTGACTTACCCACTATTCTTAAGCAGATTCACTCCATGTTCTTTAGAATAGCTGAAGATAAAAACATCGTATTCAACGTAAAATTGGATAGTGTCATACCTCATCGAATTGTTGGGGATTCAACACGACTGGTACAAATACTATGTAATTTAATCAGCAACAGTGTAAAGTTCACCCAAGAAGGTAGTGTCGACCTGAATACTCACCTCCATAGTATGAATGGTGAGAATCTGGTAATCGATTTTATCGTCCAGGACACTGGACGCGGTATTCCTGAGAAAGAAGTAGAGTCCATTTTTTTGCCTTTCTGGCAAGAAAAGAACATTCCCGGTCATATCGGAGGCACAGGTCTTGGATTGACCATTGTTAAAAATCTTGTTGAACTTATGGGCGGAGAAATCCGGGTAACCAGTAAGCCGGGCAAAGGATCTACGTTTACCGCTCGTATTCCATTTTCTGCGCACATCGATCAAGTACCAATCAAAACCCAGGAGGTAATTACCAATTCCAATATCACTATTCTAAATCAAAAGAGAATTCTATACGTGGAAGACGTGGAATCAAATCGCTTTCTTATTAACAGCATTATGGAAGATTATTCCATCAACTGCTTTACCGCTGAAAACGGAAAACAAGCATTAGACTCAATTGTTAAAACAAGCTTTGATCTTATATTATTGGATATTCAGTTACCTGACATGAGTGGATATGAGGTCTGCGAATTTATTCGACAAAATGAGGCATCAGTCAATCTAACCACTCCCATTATTTTGTTCTCTGCATTTTCGAATATCGCTGAAGAGCAAGTAAAAAAATGTGGAGCAAATGATTTTCTAAGCAAACCGTTCAAGACAGAAAACCTGATCCATAAAATGGAAATATTAATACAGAAGTAAAGTGTGGAAAGAACACCTAAATCGTATTCCAATTGAATCTTTCGTTCAGAACAGATACGTATTACCTTATCATCGTATTCATGCATTCGACAAGTGATTGATAAAATGAGTACAAGCGAAGTGTATCTACTTTTTTTGAATGAGTACCAAACTATTGAAGATGCCCAAATTTTAATTCTTCTTTTAGAATTGATAACCATTCATTAGCATCAAACTGATAACTATAAAAAAGAAGACGAAGTTACTATTTATGAATCGTACTAAATTATTGATTTCATCATAAAACTGTTGGTGTTCATCGCAGTATGGAGGAAGATTTAGTTATTGATTCTTTAACTTAAGCTTAGGGTAAGCGCAATTATGATATAGGGTTGATTGTTCACACCAATCGCGGTGGGCAATATGCATCTACACGATTTAAGAAAATTGTTTAAAAACCACCGATGCATATGGAGTATATCTGGGGCGGATAATCCCTATTGATAACGCCTATGCGGAGTCTTTTCTAGCAGGTTTAAAACCGAGTTATTAGAGAAGGGTGTGTTTCCGACTATCCAGGATGCGACAACAGAAATATTCAGCTACATTGAAATGTATTACAACACCCAACGATTGCAGTCCGGATAGATTAGACCACTTCAGTTAACCTTTTGCTTTTGGTGGGTATTATCACCAAAACAAGCGATCACGTACCCATTCACAACCCGTACCTACCTTACATTTTCCGCTCTCCAGTTGAGGCCCAACAATTGCGACAAATGCATCTCGCTCGCATGACCATTTAGCGGATCCT
>JAHEZH010000291.1 GCA_023251155.1 Flammeovirgaceae bacterium
ATTTTGGCAAAGGAAGGTTATCAAGTTTGCGTGCTGGAGAAGAACAAGCAGATCGGTGGCACACTCCAAACGTTCGCGCGCGATAAAGTTATTTTTGATTCGGGGATTCATTATGTAGGTGGTCTGGAAAAAGGACAAAACCTTCATCAGCTATTCACCTATCTCGGCATTATGGATAAGCTGAAGATTGCCAAAATGGATGAAGATGCTTACGATGTGGTCAGCTTTGGGGAGGATCCGAAAGAATACCATTATGCACAAGGCTACGACCGGCTGATTAAAAACCTGGTGGCCGATTTCCCTGATGAAGAAGCAGCCATACACAAGTATTGTGATACGATTAAAGACATCTGCAGTAAGTTTCCGATGTACAACCTGTCGAGCGAGACCTACGGAGAAACAGCTGCTTTTCTGGAACTGGAGACAAAGACCTTTTTAGAATCCATTACGACCAACAAGCGCCTGGTAAATGTATTGGCCGGCACTAATTTGCTTTATGCAGGCCTGCCGTACAAAACGCCCTTCTATGTTCATGCACTGATCATCAATCATTATACCGAAAGCGCCTGGCGTTTCATCAATGGAGGATCGCAGATTGCACGCTACCTGGCCAGAGAAATCACCTCCCGTGGTGGCGTAATTAAGAAACACGTAAAAGTAACCCGGCTGGTAGAGACCGATGGCCGAATGCAGTATGCGGAATCGGAAGACGGGCAAAAATTTTATGGGAACCTGTTCATCTCCAACATGCATCCCAACAAAACCATGGAGATTACGAGCAGCGAGATGATCAAAAAAGTATTTCGCAACCGTGTCAAGAACCTGGAGAACTCGATCTCTGTTTTCTATATCAACGTAGTCTTGAAGAAAAATACGTTCCTGTACCAGAACAGAAACTATTACCACTTTGCAGGAGATGATGCCTGGGGTGCACTGGATTATACGGCCGAGAACTGGCCACAAGGCTATGCCCTGTTTTACTCCACCTCATCCAAAGAAAGCAAATATGCAGAGGCCGTTACGCTGATGAGCTACATGAAGTTTGACGATGTCAAGAAATGGGAACATACCTTCAATACAGTATCGCATGAAGTGAGTCGCGGTGAAGACTATGAGCTTTTCAAAACACAGATGGCCGAACGGCTGATTGAATCAGTGGAGAAAAGACAACCCGGCTTCAGGGCGTGCATTCAATCTTATTACGTAGCTACTCCCCTCACCTCGCGGGATTATATTGGCAACGATGATGGCTCGCTCTATGGCTTTGTCAAAGATTACCGTGAACCATTGAAATCATTCATTTCCCCCCGCACCAAGATTCCTAATTTTTTCCTTACGGGACAAAATCTGAATTTACATGGCGTTCTGGGTGTAACGGTAAGTGCAGTAGTTACCTGCTCTGAAATTGTAGGCCGGAAGGAGCTCATCGAAAAAATCAATAATGCTTAAACGTAGGTTCTTTCGCATTTTCCTTTTCACGCTCGCAGCACTTATCCTGCTGTTCTCTACTTTATTTCTTTACCTGAGCAGGGTGGCTATCGTGCATCCTCCCCAGGTACCGCATTCAAGTTATGAAACCACCGAGCGAAACGAAATCAGCAAAGGATTCTATACACTTGGCAACAACTGGTTTCGTAAAAGTGAAAGTGGTTTGTTTGAATTGTATGTAGAGGGCACCCCCTACGAACGCGGTTTGGTCAATGGAAAGCTTACCCGGGAACTGGTGCAACATCAGGAAACGGTTTTCAATGATCAGATCAATCAAATCGTTCCTTCACGTTTCTATCTTCATTTTCTGAAATATTTTGTCGGTTGGTTTAACCGCGATCTGGAAGAGCAGGTAACGAAGGAATACCGGGAGGAAATCTATGGTATATCCAAGGCCGCTTCGCACGACTTTGATGATATTGCTTCCCCCTACCAACGCATTCTGAATTATCACGCTGCCCATGACATTGGTCACGCATTGCAAAATATGGCATTGGTAGGTTGTACCTCTTTTGCGGTATGGGGAGATGCCGCAGAAGACAGTACTCTTACCATAGGACGTAACTTTGATTTCTTTGTTGGAGACCAGTTTGCCGAAGATAAAGTCATCGCCTTCTACAACCCTTCAGAAGGGAACAAATTCATGATGGTGACCTGGGGTGGAATGACCGGAGTATTATCCGGCATGAACAACCAGGGGCTGACCGTCACCATCAATGCGGCCAAATCAGATATACCTACAGGTTCGGCTACTCCGGTTTCATTGGTAGCGAGAGAGATCTTGCAATATGCCGCTACCATCGATGAAGCTTATGCGATTGCCTCCAAAAGAAAAATGTTTGTGGCCGAGTCATTTCTCATTGGCTCAGCAAAAGATCATCGCGCTGCCGTTATTGAAAAAAGTCCGGATGCCATTGGGCGATTTGATTCCAACTCCAACCAGATCATCTGCACCAATCACTTTCAAAGTAATACATTAGGCGATACGGATCTTAATCGTGAACATGTAAAGACCAGCGCCTCCCTTTATCGTTATCACCGTGTAGAAGAACTGTTAAAAGAACGGAAAAAGACATCACCGGAACAGATGGCCGTAATTCTTCGTGATCAGCGCGGCAAAGGCAATACCGATATCGGGATGGGAAATGAAAAAGCAATCAATCAATTGGTTGCTCATCACAGCATTATTTTCCAACCGGAGAAACTCCTGGTGTGGATATCCACTTCTCCCTGGCAATTGGGCAAATATGTTTGTTATGATCTGAACAACGTGTTCAACAAAAAACTTACCACTGATCATGAGATCTACGACAGTGCCAAAACCATTCGACCGGATACTTTCCTGAACTCCCGATCATACACTGACTATAGGAAGTTTGCCCGGTACCGTTTTCCTTTTGAGCCACGTACGGATATGAATCCGGACAGTGTGGTCAAGTGGAATCCGAACTCTTATCATGCCTACCTGCTGGCCGCCGATTTCTTTTTCGACAGGAAAGAGTATGCCAACGCAATCCCCTATTACAGCGAAGGACTAACGAAAGAAATCGCCACGGAGCAAGAACGCAGACACATGGAACAAAACCTGGAGACTAGTAAATCCAAACTTCAATGATCATCGGCACAGGTATCGATATCATTGAAAATGCACGTGTGGCCGAAAAGATAGGTAAAGCCAATGGTTTTAAAGAGAAAGTCTTCTCCGCAAGAGAAATCGCGTATTGCGAATCCGTAGCCAATCCCATTCAAAACTTTGCGGCCCGCTTCGCAGCGAAAGAAGCCTTCCTCAAAGCAACCGGACACGGGCTGTTGCTTGGTTGGGAGTTAAGTGAAATTGAAATTACCAGCGATGAAAAAGGAAAGCCCGGCATGGTGCTTCACGGAATTTTTAAGGAAGAAGCACTAAAAAATAACTGGAACCGCATTCATGTTTCTCTTTCGCACGTACAGGAAATGTCGTGCGCAGTAGTTATTATTGAGCAATGAGTTTTATACCCAAAATCGAATTACAATCTCCCGAAGTCATTCTTGCTTTTCAGTTACAAAAACTGAACGAACTGCTTACCTATCTCCGATCGAAATCTCCGTTTTATAAAAAGCATTTCAGTACACACACTTTCAATACCGATTCACTTCGGTCGCTCAATGACCTGACCACCCTACCTCCAGTATCCAAAGACGATCTGCAAACGAACAACTGGGATTTTCTTTGTGTCGATAGAAAAGAGATCGTGGAATACACCAGTACATCAGGTACATTGGGTAAACCCGTTACTATTGCATTAACCGAAAACGATCTGAAGCGGCTGGCCTACAATGAATACATTTCCTTTGCTTGCGCAGATGGCTCGTCGGATGACGTGTATCAGTTGATGCTTACGCTCGATCGTCAATTCATGGCAGGCATTGCCTACTATGAAGGCATTCGTCAGCTGCAAGCCGGAGTGATTCGTATAGGGCCGGGGTTACCTGCCCTCCAGTGGGAAACTATTGCCCGTCTGAAGCCCACTGCTATCGTTGCGGTACCCAGCTTTATTGTGAAGTTGATGGAGTATGCCGAACTGAATGGTATCGATTACCAATCGACCTCTGTAAAGAAAGCGATTTGTATCGGCGAGAGCCTGCGTACTGCTGAGCTGGAATTGAACACACTGGGAAAACGAATTCGCGACCACTGGGGAATTACGCTGTTTAGCACCTACGCTTCAACCGAAATGCAGACGGCCTTCACGGAATGTACCCATGGCCAAGGAGGGCATCTTCATCCTGAATTACTCATCGCCGAGTTTCTGGATGAAAACCATCAACCGGTGAAGGAAGGTGAACCGGGTGAAGTGGTCATTACCACGCTTGGCGTAGAAGGAATGCCCTTGCTTCGCTACAAAACCGGTGATATCGCACGCCATTACACCGCCCCTTGCTCCTGCGGAAGAACTACGCTACGCATCGGACCAATAGAAGGGCGCAGACAGCAGATGATCAAATTGCGTGGCACCACCATTTATCCTGCGATGATCTTTGAACTGCTGCATCAGATCAGCGAAGTGAAAGACTATGCGGTAGAAGTATCTACCGGTGAGCTGGGCACGGATGAACTGAAATTCTATCTGGCCGTAAAAAGCGCGCCTGACCCTGCACTGGTTACCCGCATTAAATCTTTTGTACAATCACGACTACGGGTATTGCCCGACATACTGTTTTGTACACCACAGGAAATGGAACAGCTGCACATGGCCGGACAGATCC
>JAHEZH010000292.1 GCA_023251155.1 Flammeovirgaceae bacterium
GTTAAAATCGATCGTCAGTGCGTTGAATGAACTGGCTAAAGAAGCCACCATCGTTTTTCCATTACACCCCCGCACCAAAGCGTATCTGAAAAGCAACAACATGGTATTGAATGCCACCCTCATTGACCCTGTAGGCTATTTCGATATGCTACAGTTACTCAGTCATTCCAAAATGGTAATGACCGATAGCGGTGGTTTGCAAAAGGAAGCCTACTTCTTCGGCAAGTATTGCATTACCCTGCGCGATCAGACCGAGTGGGTAGAATTAGTGGAAGAAGGGGCAAATACGATTGCAGGCGCAGAGCAAGACAGCATACTGGCTGCTTATCATTCCGGCAAAAACAAAGTACTTTCGCTAAACCCTGCACTCTATGGCGATGGTCATGCAGCAGCATTGATTGCAAAAGAGCTTTATTCTTCGATATAGCCCATCACGGTAACACGTTGTACGGGATTAATCGGATCGGTAGAGTAAAGCGTTATTGCTTTTTGCAATGTTCCTGTGCGGCCCTGCCCGTGGAGTGACAATTTGATCTTCGTCTGCTCACCCCCTTTCAAAACCATTTTTTCGGTTTGCACTTCCAGGCAGCTGCAATTGGGCTGTACGGTGTGAATCACCAGGTCTTTCTTGCCGGCATTTTTTATCTTCAACTCTCCGTTCATCGTTACTCCGGACGTAGTTCTTCCCAGGTCAATCGTAGTCAACTCGGTCTGCAATAAAGGCACAGTAGATAATTCACTTCCGGACACCAGCGGAAAGTACTCTTCAATGGTTGCATACACCGAGAAACTCTTTCGCTGATGATGTTCATCATCCGTGATCAGTTCAATGTTATCGGAAACAAAGCCGTATTGATTTTTCAATTTGGCATTATAGGTGATTTTGATTTTTCCCTTCTGCTTTGGCTCCAGCAGCTCAGGAATGGTGACTTTAATGTGCGAAGGTGCCAATGGCTTTTCGGTAAAGTGAATGGTGTTCTTTCCGGCATTATACATATCAAACTCCATCGTCACCGGATTTTGATTGATGAACACACGTGCCAGGTTGAACGAATTCGATTTCAATTTCAGATTTCCATGATCAGCCGTGTAGGTATCTTCGACACTTTTCGCAGCAGCAACTATCTGTCCTTTGATCTGCAGGTTAATACTATTTCCGTCCAGGTCAGTAGTAACCGTCAGCGATTTATTAAAATACCCTGGCTTACCACGCGGATCAAAAATCACTTTAATAAATCCGGTCTTCCCTGTGGCGATGGTTTCTTTTGTCCAATCCGGAGTGGTGCACCCACACGATGGCTGCACATTGATAATGCGTACCGGGCGCCCCGCGTTGTTGGTAAATGTAAAATCGTACTGAGCATTTCCTCCCGTCTCGGTAATCTCACCAAAGTCATGAATCTTCTCCGCAAATAGCAAAGGTTCTACCTGCTGGCTATAACCCAACCCGGCAGTAGCCCATGCCATCCACACCAACACTAAAAATCTCATATGAAAAGTTATAACGTAAAAATACACGGAATTCATATAACCCTCCTGACCTTGATGATTAAAATAAAATAAGATAGCAAGGCATCTGTTTCCCAGCATTTACCGGAAAGGTGATGAACGTAATCATCAGGATAAAATTCACGTCAGCTAAAAATCAGAAACATCTGATTCAATTATGTGACTACCCCGAAAGAGAATCGTCCGGCACGACAACACCTATTTGACTAATGAGCAATCAGAGTTTAATTTGCGGAACTATGGCCAGAATATTAACCGGAATTCAAAGCAGCGGAAAACCCCACCTGGGGAATTTATTGGGTGCGATTATCCCCGCTATCCAGTTGTCCAAACTATCGGGCAACGAATCCTTTTTCTTTATTGCCGACCTTCACTCACTCACCACCATCAAAGATGCTGCGCTTAGAAGAGAGAATGTAAATGCAGTTGCCGCAGCATGGCTCGCCTTTGGGTTTGATACCGAGAAGAATTTGTTCTATCGCCAAAGCCGCATCCCCGAAGTATGTGAGCTTACCTGGTACCTCAACTGCTTCACTCCTTTCCCGATGTTGGCGAATGCTCACTCCTTCAAGGATAAGTCAGATCGTCTCTCGGATGTGAATGCCGGCTTGTTTACTTACCCGGTATTGATGACAGCGGATATTATCCTGTATGATGCGGAGTTCGTGCCGGTAGGCAAAGATCAGCGGCAGCATGTAGAAATGGCACGCGATATTGCTTCCGCCTTCAACAATCAGTACGGTGAAACTTTTGTATTACCAGAAGCAAAGATCGAAGAACAGAACATGACCATACCGGGAACGGATGGACAAAAGATGAGTAAGTCGTACGGAAACATCATCGATATATTTCTGCCGGACAAGGAACTGCTCAAGCAAATCAAAACCATCAAAACCGACTCTACTCCACTGGAGGAGCCTAAGAATCCGGACAAAGACAATGTCTTCGCTATTTACAAACTGATTGCCAGTCCGGAGCAAACGGAGACATTAAGGCAAAAATACCTGGCTGGAAATTTTGGTTACGGGCATGCCAAGCAGGAACTGTATGAGTTGATTATTCAGAAGTATGCCAGGGAGCGCGAACTCTTTACCTTTTATATGAATAACCTGGGGGAACTGGAGAAGAAATTAAAGCAAGGTGAAGAAAAGGCAACCCTCATTGCCCGAAAGACCTTACAAAAGGTGAGAGAGAAACTCGGCTTCTAAAAACAACAGGCAAGAAGTATGAATTTCAGCTCCTACCTCTTGCCTGCTCCTTGTTGACAGGTGCTGCTTATTTCGCGATCCACACCACTTCCTGCTTGTCTTTACCGATGTTCAACACGATACGGGTAGGATTAGGAATAATGACCAGCTTGGAATCTTTGCCGGGATAGTTATCCACTTCCACAAATACACCTTCGGTAGGCGCTGCCGTAAATTCATTGTTACTGTTGACATCATAGCTTTTGGCCAGGTAAGCAATGGGATACAACACATCGCTGTCCGGGCAAAATTTATCGTGAATATCCTGAAGAATTTCTTCCAGCTGGTCTCCGAAGATCATGTGAAAATCATCTTCGAGGTCGTGAAGTTTTTCTTCCAGATCATCATATTTCGGGTTGTTATAGTCGATTTTTTTAAGCTCATTTCGTGTGAGCGCAATTTCCTGAATAGCCTTATCGAGTGCTTTTACGTCCATAGCTGCTTTTGATTTTTAAACAAGATGATGCAAATGAAGCTTATTTGAAACAAAAAAGTAAGCAGAATTTTGAATTTCGCCCTGCCTCATTGCCATTCACGAAAAGCACAAAACAGTACTCCCGATAATGGTCGATAGAGTGGCATATACTTTGTATTTTAGCGGCCAAACCCGAATTAAATTTCTTTTACATAATGAGTCTTCAAGAACAATCACAATCCAGAGCTAACGAGTGGCTGAACAGCCCGGCTATTGACAACGACACCAAAGAGCAGGTAAAAAAACTTCTCGCTCAGTCTGATCCGAAAGAATTGATCGACAGCTTCTACAAAAGCCTGGAATTCGGTACCGGAGGTTTGCGTGGCATTATGGGAGTGGGTTCCAACTGTATGAACAAATACACGGTAGGTATTGCCACTCAGGGTCTTGCCAATTACCTGAATAAATCGTTTCCTTCCCAGCCGATCAGTGTTGCCATTGCGCATGACAGCCGTAACAACAGCCGCTATTTTGCGGAAGTAGTAGCCGGTATATTTTCAGCGAATGGAATTACCGTTCACCTGTTCGCTGACCTGCGCCCCACGCCCCTGCTTTCTTTTGCTATTCGTTATCTCAAATGTCAATCGGGCATCGTGATCACCGCTTCGCACAACCCGAAAGAGTACAATGGATACAAAGCATACTGGTCGGATGGAGCGCAGCTGGTTCCGCCTCACGATAAAAATGTGATCACTGAGGTGAATGCCATCAATGGCTTTGAAGAAGTGAAGTTTACGGCTAATCCATCGTTGATAAAAACCATCGGCGCTGAAGTAGAAAATGCCTACTACGATGAAGTAAAAAAACTGATCCCTAAGCAGGATGCCATTCAAAGACAAAACAATATCCCGATTGTGTACACCAGTATTCACGGAGCCGGTATCACCATGGTACCGGAATGCCTGAAGCGGATTGGATTGACCAACGTAATAGTGGTGGACGAACAGAAAGAACCAAATGGCGATTTCCCAACCGTTCAATCTCCTAATCCCGAAGAACATTCCGCCATGGAGCTGGCACTGAAAAAAGCAACGGCCACTAATGCGGAAATCGTAATGGCTACGGATCCGGATACCGATCGGGTAGGTATTGGTATCAAAGACGATAACGGAGCATTTTTCTTACTGAACGGGAATCAGGCATTCAGTCTGATGATGTGGTTTATCCTCAAGAACCTGAAGTCTACATCGAAAGCGTATATCGCCAAGACCATCGTGACCAGTGAACTGGTGGATGAAATGGCTGCTCACTACGGAGTAGAATGCTACAATACATTAACCGGATTCAAGTACATCGCAGAACTGATGGGCGAGCTGGATGGCAAGAAGAAATTCATTGCTGCCGGTGAAGAAAGCTACGGCTATATGGTGGGTGATTTTGTGCGCGATAAAGATGCCATTTCGGCCTGTGCATTCTTTGCGGCTTTGGCCGCTGCGGCAAAAGATGAAGGCAAAACCATGTATCAATGGCTGATCCAGATGTATACCGAGT
>JAHEZH010000293.1 GCA_023251155.1 Flammeovirgaceae bacterium
AATAGATAATCGGACTTCACCAGCGAGGCTGGCGCATTGAACCCATAACATACGCCCACATTGCCTTGCGAATGGGTGTAACTGATGTGTTGTGCTTTCAGCCAGGCGATGGTGTCATCCTTTCCCTCATTTACATGCACAATGATCTGATGATGGTATTTTGAATTTTTCCGAATGCTATTCACACAACACTGCAGGTAGGGCAGGTTATTCCAGCTGGGGATGAGGATGGAGAAGATCGGAGTGTGCTGCTCCTGTACGGGGTGAAAGGTAATTTTTGGGATCATGACGCGAAGATAAGGATTCAGCTTTGATCTTGGATGAAGGGGGGAGGAGGCGAATTCGTTAACTCAATACCATAGCGAAGATTTCCTGCGATTGATAAAAGTTATGTTACTTTGAGGCATGCATATACGTACAGCCGTGCCCGAAGACGGGCCGAAAATAAAAGCACTTTATGTGGAGGTAGTGAAGGCAGGAGGAGGGCTTGCCCGCAGGGAGGAAGAAATTACCGATGACTATGTGAATGAATTTATTCAGCACAGTGCGGATAACGGGTTGATCATTGTAATCGAACATCCGGGTGATCCGGAGCAGCTGATTGGAGAGATGCACGGCTACAAGATGGATCTGAAAGGATTCAGTCATGTACTGTCCCATGTGACGCTTGCTATTCATCCGCAGTTTCAGGGAAAGAAAATGGGACGGACATTACTCACCATTTTTATGGAAGAAATAGCAAAGAACCGGACGGACATCGGAAAAATTGAACTGATGACCGGAGAGTTCAACAAAGTAGCGATTATCCTTTATCAGTCGATGGGGTTTAAAATTGAAGGTCGCCTGGAGATGCGTTATCGTAACAAACGGGGTGTGTTTGAGGCGGACATACCGATGAGCTGGCAGAATCCGAATTTTGAATTTGATTAGAACAGCAAAAGAGCAATACGGGATTATAAAAAAGGGTTTCAATCGCTTGTATTGAAACCCTTCTCATAGCAGGTGTGAACTGCTTTTTAAACCGAAAAACTCTCACCACATCCACAGGTGCGGGTTGCGTTAGGATTGATGAACTGGAATCCTTTTCCGTTCAATCCATCGGTGAAATCTAGTGTGGTTCCCAATAAATAGAGTAAGCTTTTTTTATCCACCAGTATCTTGATGCCTTTGTCTTCAAATACCTGGTCGGCCGGGTTGATGTTTGCATCAAAATTCAAATCGTACATTAATCCTGAGCAGCCGCCCCCTTTTACGGAAACACGAATGTTGCTGCTGAGGGGATGCCCTTCTTCTATGCGAAGACTGGCGATTCGTTCTTTTGCTTTATCTGTTACGTTGATCATGATTTTATCTGTTTATGAAACCGGGTTTAATACCACGCTGAATACGGTGATGGTATTGCGGTCTCTTCCGTAGTATAATTTTTCAAGGGCATCGAGAATGTTGCTGGCACGGAAATAGGAAGTGTGCAGTTCGCTTTCTGATTTGGCTACCCATTGTATGGTGTAGGAGTTTTCCTTCTCTTTAAAATTCTGAACGTAGTCCAGCATTTTTTTGAGGGCATCTATTTTATCTGCTCCGGTTTCGGAGTGGAATAGAAAAGACTGATTGTGACGCGGATTGATGGTAATCAGATCCAGTTTGGCTTTGCCGTCCATGGTGCCGTATTCGAAAATAAGGTCGCTGGTGCGAAGACCGAGGTAATCCTTGACTTGCTGCTGTATGCGGGCTGCCTCTACGTGTACATCGCTGGCCGTTTCTGTCATTATTTTGGGCATATCGTTAAAAACTCTCTTTTAACCGGAAAAGTTTCTCAATTTTTGTCCAAAATTAATCAAAACCACCGACAATGAAGAAGCTGGAACACATTGGTATTGCCGTTAAAAACCTGGACAAATCGAACCTGCTCTTTGCAAAACTGCTTGGTATTGAGCATTATAAAATTGAAGAAGTCGCTTCGGAGGGAGTGAGGACTTCGTTTTTTATGATTGGTGATGTGAAGATTGAACTGCTGGAGGCCACCCGTGCTGACTCGCCTATTGCCAAATTTATTGAGAAAAGGGGGGAGGGATTACATCATCTGGCTTTTGAAGTGGATGATATAAAGAAGCAAATGGAGCTAACAGAGGAAGAAGGATTTCTGCTTTTAAACAAAGCCCCAAAAGAAGGAGCGGATAATAAGCTGGTGAATTTTCTTCATCCGAAGACGACGAACCATGTGCTGGTGGAAGTGGTGCAGGAGAAGAAGTGATTTCAATTCAAGTAGGCAGGAGCAACAAGGGGTGAAAATTGGGCAATTGACAAAATGTGAACATGGACGGAAAAGATAATGGATCTTTCACCTGAGTCGCTCCGTTGTCAATTGAAGATTTGTTAACTGTCAATATTAAACGAAGGGAAACTTTTTTTGAACTACATTTGTCATTCATTTTAGAAAGCGTTCTTTGGAAATGGTGTTGGTAAGGTGGGATGCACTGCGGCCGGGATGAAGGCATTTGTCTGAGCCCGGAGTGGAGGTTGAGCGTGAGGTTGGCGAGTGCCGACAGCCCGTGAGCCGCCCAAAAGGAAATAGGCAAATGAGCAATCGACGATGTGATTCCTTGACAAACCAACTATTAACTGATAACGTATAACTAGTAACTAAAAGAATGGGGCTGACCGGTATTGACAGGATGTGTGAATCCGTGCACCAGCATGCAAGCTCATGAGGGTAGAGCTTTGATCACTGCTCTCAACAATTTACGTGGCGAAAATACTTACGCCATGGCTGCTTAATCTGTCCCAAGGATAGATCAGCTTATGCCGAGATAAGATCTCCGCAAGCCATCATCGCTCGTCTTCTCTGTTTTGCGGGGGGCGAATACGCGGTGTCGATCAGCAGAACTGGGCCGCGGTGTGGTTACGCATCGTTGTTAAGACTACAGTAACTACGGAGGAGTTGAGGCTGTTGCCTGCCTTGCGCTTCCCGACAATCAAAGTCAACTAAGCATGTAGAACGTACGCGTTTATCTTCTCTGGACCAGGGTTCGATTCCCTGCAGCTCCACTGAATGCCTTCCAAAAGCAAGCAAAAGCCCGAATTCGTAATGAATTCGGGCTTTTTGCCTTTTAGACCTATCCAATTTTGATCAAAAGGCGCCGATCCGTAGGGGGTAATTCGGGGATAAATTGAAGTAACAAAAAGTGTCCCCGAATTTCTGTTCAAGCTATTGATAAACAGCTAGTTCGCTAGCTAAACATCTTGAGTTTGAATTGTACTAACCCCCTATAAGACTGGACAGAAATCTGAAAACAGATTAGTAACAGTTAAATTAGGGAAAATATGCCAAGAACAAGAAGATCATTTAGCTCTGAAGAAAAGTTAAGCATTATTCAGGAGGCGGAACGCGAAGGCTACATGGAGACCTGTCGCAAGTATAATTTATCACCAGCACTTTTGTCCCGATGGAAGCAAAAGTATCAGGCAAAAGGAACAGAGGGTCTAAAGCCAGCCTACAAACGAATCGATCCCGAGGTTCGTGCTCTTGAGCAAGAAAATGAACGCCTCAAGCGAATCATCGCCCGTCAGGCTCTTGAGATCGAAGTAAAGTCGGAGCTACTAAAAAAAACTCCTATCCAACCCAGGAAAAAGTGATGCTGACCAAACAGTTTTCAGATCGGGCACCGGTAGAGTTATTGGCGAGTTGGATGTGCCTTCCTCGCAGCACTTATTATTATAAAGCACATCCTGGGTCACGGGGTATGAAGCCCAGTACGCATACGCTTCACCAGGGACTGTCGGTGACGAACGAAGAAGTGGTTGAGAAAATCAAGACACTGATCAGTGGTCCGTACAATGCTTACGGTTACCAATCCATTAATGATGATTTGAAAGCATTAGGCTATCTGATTAATCATAAGAAAACCTATCGGCTCATGGACTTTCACAAGCTTCTGCTTGGAAAAGTTATACGCACCAGAGGAAAACGTAACTGGGTACAGTATCGGAAAATCCTGGCAACTAAACCGCTAGAATATCTCTGCCTGGATATCAAGTATGTGTGGGTGCATGGAGAAGGTCGATGGTATTACCTGCTCTCCATCATGGATGTGTTCAGTCGAAAGATTCTGCATTGGATTTTCCAGAAGAGCGTTCGCAAAGTGGATGTGATCAATATGTTCCGGTGGCTGCACACAGTTTATGACCTGAAGGGTGTTATCATCCGAAATGATAATGGCTCGCAGTTTCTGGCCAACCAGGTTCGCGCATTTCTGATTCAGTTAGAGGCTCGGCAGGAGTTCACTCACATCGCCACCCCTGAGGAGAACTCATACATCGAAGCTTTCCACAGTATCCTTCAGCGGGAACTCATTGAACGCTATGAGTTCAGCAGCTTCTACGAAGCAAAGCAACACATTGAAAATTACATGCAGTGGTATAACTTCGAAAGAAAGCATCGCAGGCTTGGACGAATAACACCACAGCAAAAATGGAAGCAAGGATTTTCCTGTTCAACTGATAAGCAGCGCGGCCAGGGGGATGTGGAAGGATTGTCAAGGCCGAATGATTCCTTAAAAAATCAAACACAAAATCATTCGCTCGTTACCAGCCTTGACAAGCCTGGAACAGACACCTACTTTTGCTTAACAGCTGAACAGGAAAACATCGACTTACTGCACAACCAAAACAACGATTCTGTCCAACTTATAGGGGGTTAGTACAG
>JAHEZH010000294.1 GCA_023251155.1 Flammeovirgaceae bacterium
GCTACGTTCGCATCTTTCTTTAATCTGCTGAACATAGAAATCCGTCACTTCTCTTTTGTATTCCTCAACAACCAGTTTCCAATAGGTTGTACCGATCAGCTCAGCCTTATCAAAACCGGTGATCAGCTCAGTCACCGGATTAATATACGTGAATCGGGCTTGCTCATCAAGTTCATAAATAATGTCGTTGGCATTTTCTACCAGGTCACGATACTGTTTCTCTTTTGCCCCCAGGTGCTCCTGCAATGTTTGGATATGATCTCTGCTGGCGCGTATCTCTTCTTCGCTGATTTGCAACTCCTTGTACGAGGAATGCAGTTGTTCATTCAAAACCAGCAACTCCTTGTTGTTACGTTCCAGTTTTCGCAGCGATGGCCGCAGAACAAGAGCGACCACGATCAACACCGCGAGCGTAGAAACGACCGCAATCACAACCAATAACATCCTGAAATTGCGCAGTTTGCTATAGGCATGCTGCTGGTACGATTCCAGAATACGCTGTGTGGAGAACACCAGTACTTCATCATTTTTAACAATCGTACTCAACGCATTCCTCATGATCGCACTGTCATTCGTCGCAGTCATGTTGCTGGCCGCGGCAAAAGTGCTTTCAAAATAAGGCGTACTGCTTCGTAGTAAAGAATCTGTCGTAGGGCTATTGTGTTGTGTCTTGCTTTGATCAAGCAGTTTATAGTGAAGCTTTCGAAGCTGGCTCAGCACCTGGTGTAACGTATCTGCCCGCCCCGCCTTATTCTGACCGGCGCTGACATCCCTTTCTACCAACAACGAAAGCTTTAACAAACGCTGCGTGAGCACGCTCTGCTGGCCGCTCAATGCCACAAACTGTGCATCTTCGGTCTGCTTACCGAGCATGAGTATTACGGTAGCGACAGCAAGGAAGGCGATCAGGGCAATGCCTGAAAAAAGGGCGATGAATCGTAATTGTAAGCCATTGATTTTTGCGCTCATGACATCCTGCTCAACATGCGCTGATTCCTGATCCGAGTGAAGCGATACTACCCCATTTCCTCTTGGAATACTACAACGCGTTTTACTTAAAGATATGCGCGTATTAGCTAATCTGCTTTTAGAAAAATAGAGTAATCTTACAATCCCTGAATTCAGGGATTTTTTTGGTTTTTAAACTTGTTTCAAAGGGTTGCAATAGCTTTTTCTTCTTTTTTGCATAAAAAATTACATCTCCTTGATGACTCAGTTTGTCAGAAAATTCAATGGATTTTGGCTGTACTCACCCATTTTCTTGATTTGTGTCGCAAACGACACCCCTTTACAAGAGCACTTTTAATGATTACTTTTTCAAAATGATTGCAGACGTATTAACCGAATTAAAAAAGGTACCGGAATTTGCGGGTGTGCCCGAAGAGCAATTGCAGTGGCTGGCGGATAAAGGCTCCATCCTCACCTATGAAGATGGTTACAAAGTATTTACTGCCGGCGATTCGATTGATGGATTGCAGATCGTATTCTCCGGAGGTCTTAATCTTTCACGCCTGCAGGCCGGAAGCAGAAAAGATTTTGGCACCTATGAGCCGCTTGAAATTCTGGGGCGGCTACCCTACTCCCGAATGAAACTGGCTGCGGGTGAGGGCACTGCCGTGGGTACGCTGGTCACTTACTTTCTGCACTGCGATCATTTTAAAGAGATGATCAGCACATGCTATGAACTTACCGAAGTACTGGTACACAATATGACGGACCGCGTACGTGATTTCACCAAGCAGCAGCAGCAAAACGACAAGATGATGGCCCTGGGGAAACTCTCGGCTGGCCTGGCGCATGAACTCAACAATCCTTCAGCAGCCGTAGTGCGCAGTGCACAGGAGCTGAAAAAGAACCTCACCTATATTCCTGAAAAATTCAAGAAAGTAATTAACATCCGCTCCAGCGATGAAATTATTGATAAGGTGAACGGGCTGCTCACTTCAAAGATTGCGTCTTATGAAGCGACCACGCTTTCGCTGATGGAGAAAACCGAGTTGGAAGATACCATGGTTGCCTGGCTGGAGGAAAATGGATTAACCAATGCCTATGCACTGGCCGAGACGTTCACCGAATTCAACCTGAAGCCGGAGGACCTGGAAAGTGTAAA
This sequence comes from Flammeovirgaceae bacterium, assembly GCA_023251155.1. Classification (GTDB taxonomy): domain Bacteria; phylum Bacteroidota; class Bacteroidia; order Cytophagales; family Cyclobacteriaceae; genus ELB16-189. Next base: position 2,111 of record JAHEZH010000294.1, read on the forward strand.
GTCATCGCTGCGTAAAGAAGACCTCATCCCGGTTGTCGGATGGATGAACCAAATGCTGAGCACCGAAAAACTGGTGGGCGAAATTGAAGAGGCCTCCAAAAGAATCAATACGCTGGTGTGCTCGGTGAAAGGATACACGCACATGGACCAGGGGTCGGATAAACAGCTCGCGGATGTTCACCTCGGCATTCGCAATACACTTACCATGCTGGCGCATAAGTTCAAGAAAAACAATATCAAACTCATTAAGAACTTTCAGCCCGATCTGCCACCCGCCACGATCCTGGTAAGTGAAATGAACCAGGTGTGGACCAATATCATTGACAATGCCATCGATGCGCTGGAAGGTGTGCCGGATAGCACGCTGGAGATCCTGACCAAAAAAGACCGTGAGTTCATTATCGTCTCCATCATCGATAACGGACCGGGCATTCCTTCCGATATTGTCGATAAAATATTTGATCCGTTTTTTACGACTAAGCCGGTAGGGAAAGGTACGGGATTGGGGCTCGAGATTGTGAGGCAGATTGTAAATCAGCAACACAACGGCAAAGTAGACGTGATCTCCAGGCCCGGAAGAACCGAATTCAGAGTTTGCTTTCCCATTTAAAAAAGGATTGACCTTGTTACCGGTTGCAAGGTCAATCAAAAAAAATAACAGATCGGTTAACGAATTGACATTACAATGAAGAAACCTATACTCTTTACCGTAGACGATGATCCACAGGTATTGCGCGCAGTAGTCAGAGATTTGCGAAGCCAATACGGCAATGATTATCGCATACTCAGCACCACCTCGGCCAAAGAAGCACTGGCCTCATTGGTTGACCTAAAGAATAAGAATGAAGTCATAGCGCTTTTCCTTTCTGACCAGCGCATGCCCGAGATGCTGGGCGTTGAATTCCTGCACCAGGCCATGGCGCTTTTTCCGGATGCGAAACGTGTTTTACTCACCGCCTACTCCGATACCGAAGCGGCCATACGTGCCATCAACGAAGTGCAGCTCGACTATTACCTGCTGAAGCCGTGGGACCCGCCACAGGAAAAAATGTTTCCGGCTTTAAATGATTTACTTGAAGAATGGCAGAGCAAACACGTTCCCCTCTTTCAGGGAATACGCATTGTCGGGTTTCAATGGTCGCCACGCTCGCACGATATCAAAGATTTCCTTTCCGGTAATCTCATTCCCTATCAATGGATGGATGTGGAAACGGATGAAGCCGGTAAAGAAATCATTGGCATCAACAACATCGCACACAAAGACCTGCCCGTTGTTTTTTTTGAAGATGGTTCGTTCCTCACCAATCCAAGCCTGCAGGCCGTGGGTGAGAAAACCGGAATGCGGTCGAAAGCCTCCAAAACCATGTACGATGTGACCATCATTGGTGCAGGCCCTTCGGGACTTGCTGCTGCGGTGTACGGTGGATCGGAAGGATTGAATACTGCCATGATTGAAAAGCGTGCACCCGGTGGACAAGCCGGAACCAGTTCACGTATTGAAAACTACCTGGGGTTCCCTAACGGACTGAGTGGGGCCGAACTTTCGCGAAGAGCCATTACACAAGCCACACGATTCGGAGTTGAATTGTTATCCCCGCAGGAAGTGGTGAGTATTTCGCTGAAGGACAATTATAAAATCATTACCCTGCGCGATGGAAGTGAGTTGAATACCAAGAGTATCGTGATCACTACCGGTGTTGACTACCGTGCACTGGAAGCAACTGACGTAGATAAGTTTACCGGAGCAGGCATTTATTATGGTGCCTCCACCACCGAGGCTCACGCTTGCCGCGATTGTGATGTGTACATTGTAGGGGGCGGCAATTCTGCCGGGCAATCGGCCATGTATCTTTCCAAATATGCTTCCCGGGTGTACATCGTGATCCGTAAAAAAGATCTTTCGTCTACCATGTCTTCTTACCTGATTGATCAGATCAAGAACACACCCAACATTCAGGTATTGGGTGAAACGATTGTTGGTAAAGTAAGTGGCAACGAAAAGCTGGAAGAAGTGTGCCTGGAAGACCTCAACACGCAAACCAGGCGGCAGGCGAAAGCAGCCGCTTTGTTTATATTCATTGGTGCAAAACCCGTTACCGATTGGCTTCAGCTGGATATCATCAAAGACGAAAAAGGATTTATTGAAACGGGTCGTGATTTACTGAAGTATGAATCGTTCAAAAAATCTTGGAAGCTGAATCGGGAGCCGTTCTTGCTGGAGACGTGCAGCCCCGGAATATTTGCTGCGGGTGATGTGCGCTCAGGCGCAATGAACCGTGTGGCATCGGCAGTGGGTGAAGGGGCCATGGCCATTAAGTTCGTTCACGAATATCTTGCCGAAAACTAGTGTAACATCAAACTCCCTAACCTGTTTCAAAATGCCACTAAAAGAACCGTGTTCCCATCTTGTCAACTGGACAGCAATTATTCCCACGAAGAAAAGAGAATGTGAAGCGTGCGTAAAAACGGGAGACGAATGGGTACACCTGCGTACCTGTCAGACGTGCGGCACTACTTTGTGTTGCGATTCGTCACCCAATCAGCATGCCTCCAAACATGCTCATCACAGCAAGCACCCTGTA
>JAHEZH010000170.1 GCA_023251155.1 Flammeovirgaceae bacterium
ATCGCCTGGAAATGGATCGGCGTAGTAGTATAATGGATATTAATATGACCGTGTGTTTGAGCTAATCTCCTACCAGTTTAAATGCACCCCAATAATAGGGATGTTCATATTTAGGCATTTGCCGCATTCTATCTTGAGCTTTTTTCAGTGCAATAGTGACAGTATTCGAATCAAGTAATTCCCTGTAAAATTCTTCCATCAACGCCACGGTAGCAGCATCATCAATTTTCCATAAGCTCATAAGTATATTTCGCACGCCTGCAATTTCAAATGCACGCTGTAAGCCGTACACTCCTTCTCCATTTCTGATTTCTCCTAACCCGGTTTCACAAGCGGAAAGTACTGCCAGTTTTGTATTGGATAAATTTAAAAATGTGGCTTCATAAGCAGTAAGAATTCCATCCTCTGCTCCTTGGCTATTTTTTTTGGTTACTCCTGAAAACAAAAGCCCGGATGTCAGCATCGGATCGGTATTCGGCTCGTTGATGAAAAAACCATGAGTGGCAATATGTAGTATATCCGTAGAAGCCGATTTCTTTATTGTGCCCTCAGAGGCTCTGTCATGAATATTCACGCTCATCTCCACCCTGTTGGATAATAATTTCTCAATGGCTTTTACTTCGAGTTCGGTGCCGGGCAAATCGGGAATGTCCGCATCCAAACTCATAATGGCACGATTAGTCGTGTCCGTGTCATGGTTGCTAATGGATTCTATTGCAGGCAAACGCTCGTCTCCGTACCTGGGACGGCCAAACAAAGTAGCGGTGGTATAAACCCTGTTCTCATCGCCCGAACTTTTAATGTATTTGGTATTGGTATGATTAACAATGCGATACTTGTCAGCTACATACTCCACACCATTATCGGTTAAAATGGAGAGGTTGATAAAGTTGTAAATGCCATCAGGCGAAAAATGGATTGCCGTTTTCGTTCCAATTAATCCTTTCAAGGGTTCAAAGTAATGGGTGTAGGAATGAATATCCGTTACTCTGGCTTTTTTGGTGTTCGCATAATAGTCGAACAATCGGTTTTCAATCGTATCACCATTATTTATGATTTTGAAAGAAGGCAGAGGTGAATCATTAGTTATGGCAAGAAACAGATAGCTGTACCGGCTGCGTTTACGGCTTGCATCTTCGTCATTTTTTATACGGATGGTTTCAATGGCCACTTCATCAGGGGCTAGTTTAGCAGCAATATTTCTCCAGTCCGTCAAAGGAGAAGTGGTTGCAAAACCGCTTAGTTGTAAACTCAGTGCTTTTTCGATTTCAATAATTTGTTTATTGAGTTTATCTATTTGCTGTCGCGCTTCTTCACCAGTAGCAACGGTAATGAGTCTTGCATATTGGTCTCTGAGCGAGCGCCACTGTTCAAATTTTTCTTTAACGATTGGTTCACTATTCTGGACTAACGTGGCTATGCGTTTATGGGCTTCATCGAGCAATTTGGCTTTTGTGTTGATCTGCACATTATACATTTCGGACAGTATCGTTTTCGTAAGCGGCGAGTTTTGTTCCAGCACCGCTTTACCAAAGCAGTAAAACAGTTCAATGTTCTCTTTGATTTGCTTAGCAAAGTTTACTTGTTCATACTCCGTTAAACGACCCAAATTTTCATTAAGAAACTTTAATTGAATTTCATTGGCTTCGTGAAACACCTTGTACGCATCTTCCAGCCTGTTCATTTTCCAAAGCAACGTTGCACGCACCTGCAATGCAGGAACTTTGTGAATTGTAGGTTCCTTCAAAACATTAGTGTACAGTTGCAATGCCTCATCCGAATATGCTAATGCTTTGTCAAAATCCATTTCGTGCATGGCCACCTGCGCCATTAAATTATATGACTCCATACGGTCGAGGTTATTGTTCCCGGCCAAGCGGTGAGCCCAGCGGTGATCCTGGTATTTTAAGTTTTTGTTAGCCAGGTAGTTGGCTTCTTCTAAATTTCCCCGCAGCAACTCTAGTCGAGTTAAAGCTTCATAAGCTTTAGCCATTCGGTCAAAGTCTTGCAAGGAATTCGTGTTGAATAGTTTATTCCGAATCAGCATCGCATACTCACTCAAATATCCATAAGCCGCATCATACTTGCCTCGCGCCATCAGGTAATGACCATAGTACAAGTTGGAGCGATAACGCAATACATTTCGCTTTCCATACAAATCATGTCGCTTTTCTAAAACATCACGCAGCATTTCGCCAGCTCCTTCATAGTTGCCGGACTCCAACTGGATTTCGGCCAACTCGTCTGCCAGATCAAGTTTAGTTCCGGTTATTTTTTTTGAATCTGCTGTTATTTTATCGGCTACTTCACGAGCACGCAAGTAAGTCTTCTCTGCGTTCTGGTAGTCGCCTTGCGACTTATAGATTTGCCCCATGCCCATATAAAAAGGCAATGCCTTGACTAAGCCATTTTGAGGGTTGCGCTCCGCCTCATACTCTGCAATCTTCCGCTTGCCATGCACCAATGCTTCATCAAACTTTTCTTTCCTGATTCTTTTTAAAAATTTTTCATAAGATGAGCATCCACTTAAAAGTACGATGACCATAAGTGTGAAAGCGTATGTTTTACAGTTTGCGAACATGAAAGCCTACAATTTTTTCCTTTTCAGGGTGAATAAGGTGATGCCTGCTTTTAGAGTGAGCCCTACTCCGTGATCTTTTACAGTATGCTCTCCGTAATCGGCATCACTAATGTGAATCGACTGGGGAAGTAGGTTGTAACGAAGACCTGCCCCAATCGTCATTACTTTTGGAAGAGAAAAAAGTCCTAAAAAAGACCCTCCGGTAGTAACCATAAAACCGATGTTTGTATTAAAGCGCGGCGTGGTTTGCACATTAACGTCATGACCGCTGCCCATCGCAAAGCCAGACGGTGACGATATAACCAATCGGGGAGCAGCGAGCAATTGAACCGCAAGAGCCGGGTGTATATAATATTTGAATCCTGCCGGGATTTCCAATAGCCCCCAGTTCACATAATATTCATCATTCTTCCAATTGACGTGCTCGCGATAGCCAAACCCGAGTGATATGGAATAATCTACCTCCAATTGTTTTTCTATCTCTATTCCCAGCCCTCCCCCGGTATAATCTGCGCCAATGATACCATCCAGATACGTATGAACCCTAACCTGAGCATCGCTGCGGGTAGGTGTCAGGAAGAATAAACTTAGAACAATAATGAACACTAGTTTGATGTCCAACTCAACCGAAGGTGCTTGCATTATCAGAAATTAAAGTGAGCTACATGCGGCTTGCATTACAGCTCGTCCAACTCCTCAAAACTAAATAGGAATTGAGGTGTTGGTCAATCACCCTAAAGGGTGATGCCTTAAATCCAGCCTTCGCTGATACTTTTGGCAGTCAGCTCGGCCATGTTTTTGCATCCCGACTTCATCAAAATGTTTTTGCGGTGAGCTTTTACGGTATCGGGTGCAATGTTCAGTTTCTCTGCAATCTCTTTGGTTTGGCATCCTGCGGCGATGAGACGGACTATCTCAATTTCTCTCTTTGAAAAAGAATTCGGCAAAGTGGGTTTCACCCGGTCATCCCAAACGTCAATGTCTAAGAATGAAGGCTCACCCATTAACCCAATGAGTGAGACCTTGTAATTGTTTTTATCGATGAGGTGACTGATGTCTGTATGAATGTTAAGCGACTTAATGAAGTTGTTGTTTTCGTCCATCGTGAGAATCAGCGATTGATGATTAAACAGGCCGTAGCTTCCATCTGCTTTCCTGAAACGAAGATTGTAGGATGCTTTATAACGCGTAAATTTTTCTTTGCCTAAGGTATCATAAATATAACCAAGGGTTTTCTTCTCGGCCTTTGATACAAAGTCGATGTCTTCCGCGTGGATTAAAGACAAGATGTCGTTGATCTTTTTTATTTCTTGAGCAGGAATTCCATGGGCGTCAGAAAAACCTGAACTCATGTTTTCAATGCTCATATCATAGAAGTCGATTATATAATGATAGCACGGCCCAATAGAGAAGACCGAACTTACGATCTCATTAAAATTGAGTTGAGGCAAATCTGTAGGTTTGCGATTGGCAATCATCAAATTGCTCCACACCTGGTGCATTCTTTCAATATCGGGTTTCATGATCTTTTTGCCGTAAGAAACCTCAAATCTAACCAGACATGATCAAACACTAAACCGCTACCGGCTGTGCCAGGCGGATTCATTAAAAAAAGTAGGTATAGAATGTCTGAATAACAAACGAACTTATTGGTTCATTTTCTCATGAAGACCCAATCCCGGATAGTATCGTCGGTGACCGGAACACAAGCACTGGTCATACAGGACATATAAGTACTCGGCTGACAGCTATTATCGGAGAGAAAGCTCTCTCTGTTAAGCACAACAAATTAAAGACTGCCGTGAAGCATTATTTACAGAAAAAAGTGGTGCCGGAAAAAAGCCAAGAATACATGGCTGCACAGGCGTTTTTTAGATACTCTTTAACCACTTCATCTTACTACCTAAATAAAAAAGGTCGTCACGAAAAACGTAACGACCTGATCGTCTGAGAGCCCCCTGCCGGGTGTATGAAATCTCGCTTTTTGAGCTGAAATCGACATTTTTCACTACTTTATCGAAACAGACGACACTATTTCGACACAGATTCATTGTTGAACAACAATGAATATCACTTTACGAAGTTAATCATCTTTTCTTTGGACATCAATAAAAATTGAAATTCATCTTGCAAGTAATGCTTGCAAGAAAAGGTCACGTCCACCATTGATGGATTAACTTTATTTACCTAACCAATATTGAATAAGGAGAATCTGGAATTAATCAGCAATAACAGACAAATCATCCGCTCTCAGTCCTACTGATGAGCTAGTCTGAATAAGGTGATTTTTCAGATGCGCAGGAAGCAAGTTGAGGGATTTGTCGTCATCGATAATCAAGAAATCATCTGGCATCGGATTATGATCAAACCATTCCAATATCTCCTCATACCGCTTCTTTTCAAAGCCGTTATTTGAAGAAAGTCGGTCAAGATTATTGATACTGATTCCCCGATTACTGAAGATAGATTTCCATTGGGCAATCGTAAAACGATCCCTGTGTGATGTGCTCAATACAACACGCAGCGTATTCTCAGGATAACCAGATAGTAGCTCACGCAGTGCCTCGGTTGCTCTTGGACTGAACGCAGCAAGCCCATCTCCCAGAATTTCTGGAATTCGCCAGCTTTGAGCAGGAATCATAACACCATCTATATCTAAGAAAATCAGCATATTGCAAAGCAAATATCTACTATTTAACCAATTAATTCAAGAAACTGTTCCAATTTCATATCCATGCATTTGGCATCGTATGCGTTGTGCCTATCAATCTCCTCAGGTTTGTCAAAATCAACATCGACAATCATTACAGAATCCCAGGTTCGCACAACCTTAGCAGCAACTAATTCCGAATCCTGACTTCCTATATAGACACCCAATAAACGTGCTGCCAGATAGCGGTGGTGACCATTGGTTACTACATTTTCTGCCGTCCGAATGTCAGCAAAGGTGACCCCCTTTTGCATTTTCTTATACATGCGTTCGATGATTGGCATAGAGACTTCAGGTTGGCTAGCCATCAATTGATGATCACTTTCCTGCAATAATTTGTGTAGCTGATCTTTAAGTGACATGAAAGAGATTAACAAATTTGTGTTTAACCATTAAGATAATTGAAATCTCATCAACACAAATAGCATAATTCATTTTACTTCCATGTAATAACAAGTGCATGAATAAGCACCGCTAATTGATTGTTAAATCCGCAATCATTAGTATTCTTCATAAATTGAAATCGTTTTTTCACTCAGAGTCCTTAGTCAATTTAATTTCGAACATTGATAGCTCTAAGTACCTTCGAAAGCCTTCAAAAAGATTAATGTAATTAACAGATACATTGTAATGCTCGATAAGTTTTGGGACGTTTCCAGGGAAATAAAATACGTTATGAAAAGAGTCATGCCTACTAACTTTCCCAGTTAATGCATGATAAAGAATCGGCTTGATACTTTTCCTTACACTGGCTTTTGGAAATTCGTTAAAAAGATTCACATCGGCCAGCGTTGAGTAATTCCCATCACCTAGACCAGCAACATCAATAACTTTTAAATTATTCTCAACAATCATCTTTCTATCTTTTGATGTAAGTATTCCACCTGCTAATCGTTCCTTGCTACTTTGCTCGTTTGATATCTTGTCATCTTCAAATTCCCTGACAGGAATTCTGTTTCTCTTTAGAAAAGAAATTTGCCTAACACCTTTTCCCCAAACCTTGAATTCTGTTAATTCGAAAATCCTCCTTACCTCATCCCTCCTATTTGATCGTATCACATTTTCCACTTCGTCAAAATCGATCTCACCAGAGTTATGATTTTGCAAAAGTTTCTTCATGGCAAACTCAAACAATTTATCAGGAAACTGATTAATGTATTTGCTCGGTAAAGTAAACCAGGCAATATGTAACTCCCCAAAGTTGAACGTCTTAACTAAAAAGTCAATAATATCAATAGGATGCAATTCAATATACTCTACAAGCAAGCCTCGATACCCCTTCTCAGATTGCCTTTGAATTTCGGTGATCAAAGAGATTGACTGTTTCACACTGACAAATTTTTTCCTTTCAAATACACGCAACGCTTCCGGAATACTCATCAGAGAATAGTCTTTCCGATTATAGTACTTAGTCCAAAATGAAGTAAGACTATTAACATCCATTGATGCATTATTATGCAATGACAGACGCAGGTAATTCAATATTTCAACCGACAATTTGAAGCTCCCTAAATCCCGATACTTAGAAACAAAGTCCTTCAACGATAATCTCAAGTAATCATTCGATTGATGGATATGGCCTAATGCCAACAAATTTTTCCTCGCGTCAGTCAGAATCCATTGCGCATAATAATTACGAACATCATATTGATCTAAAAACTCCTGTAAAAAGTAAACTGATTCTAAATCTTCCGATACGACATAATTCTTAATGCAGGCAGTTAATTCCTTAAAATCGGATTGATGTTTCTCGTGCAGAAATAAGTTTTCTAAAACGTATGTTACTTTTTCCCTAAATCCCTGTTCCGTGTCTTTAACCAATAGTTTCTTAATCTTCGATTTTGACAACGCTGAATTATGTTTATCGAAGAAAAATTCTTCTTCTTGAATTTTTTCATTTAGGTCTTCAACAAAACGATCTGTACTATAGAAATCATTGCTAGTCAGATTAAGCAACAGATCAGAATTACCTGTTTGCACGTAATGTAACATAGCAAACAGATATCCAGAGCTTGTAATATTTTCCTCCGTGTACCCATTGAAGAGCAATGTCCTCACATAAGTATATAAAAATTCATTGAGGGTTGAAATATGATCTCTGTTTACGATGTTAAGGATTAGCGAAAACTCATAATAATTTTCCACTGTCAGATCATCAGGAGAAAGTTCAGCGATCAGTTCGCGAATCTGAGTGTAAAATTCGCGGATCGATTCCGTATCAATTACTACAGATACCAATGTAGAAAAAACAGAAATCGAACAATACTTGATTGCAATTTCCTTCTTTCTTTTCTTATCAAGATCAAAAAAAGAAATACGTGAAAGAAACCTTTGCTCCATGTTCATTATCGAATTAAAAACATGCTGGTTAACGGACGTCAATCTGGCCGAGTAGTTTATGTTCTGTTTGCGAAGGTATGTATTGAAGCTATCGTGGAGTAGTGAAACGCGATTAAGCCTGAGTTCAAATAAATAAGAATAGCCGTTGATGAACTCATTAACTATTACAGCTAATTCTTCGTCCAGTAAAAGGCTAATCTCATTCTTTGTATAAAATGAACGACAACATAAGAAAATGGCAAGTGCGCTTTTCGTACGGACGTTTTCTTGAAAAATTACTGAGTAGTACTCGTCAATGCTGGTTAGTGCACTCAGATCAGGAATGGTATTATATTGTTTATAATGCTCGGCCAAATACCTCACCAGGATTGGATACCCATTTGTAATTAAATAAATTTTTCCAGCAGTCTGATAGTCCCTGATATGAAAAAGTTCGTCTAGCACTTTCCGAGTCTGCGTTTCATTCCAATTAACAAGTACATGAGTCTTCCATGTGAGTTGATATTTCAGAGGCCGTGTCAAGATGATGGTCTTGCATTTCGTTTGTAGTTTACCAATAAAGTCAATGTATTTTTTCAGTTCTTGACTATTGTAGTTTTCCACGTGATCAAGACCATCAATAATCACGACTTTATTCAATTCCCAAAGTTTCTTGACAATAATATCTGCTTTACGTAATAACAAATCATTGAAGAGCTTCTTAGAAAAGTCAAAAATAAAATTTGAAAACTTTAGTCTTTGATCATAGTCTTTATCTTGACTCGAAATCCAAAACCTATAATGTATGTTGCTTCGATACTCCTTGATCAAGCTATTAACTAAGTGACTCTTACCAATACCGGGCTTTCCTTCAATCACAAGTATATTTTCAAACTCAAGATGTTTTCTTCCTACATCTATAGTGGGTTCAATTAGCTTGGTGTCAAATATCTGTATGGATGGTAAATCCATCCGGTCAATTTTTAGCTTTCGATTATCCAAACATGAACCGAAAAACTTATTGATGATTGATTCTCTTTCCGGATTGAGTTCATACAACTTCCTGATCCTATCCTCAATCTCTTTCCTACTCAAAGACACTATGTATATTGAACCTAATTTGTAGGATGGAAATCCTAATACATGACTATCAGGCTCGATAGCAATGTTTCTAAAGCAAATTATATTTATATTGTTTGAAAGCCTGTGTGCTTTGCCATTGATAAAGATCTTCCTCTCTTGTTGCACGAGAGTATTTAAGGAAACATCATTGAAATCCTTGATCTGCAAATGATATTCATTATTTCCTGATTGAATTTTGACATCATCAAAATCATTGTTTCTATCAGCAGATTCGATTTCAATGAAATCAAATTCTCTCTCCACATCCATCTTTTTCAACAGCAAAGAAGTCAAAAATTGCTGGTAGGTATACCCTATGTAAGCGTTTTTCATTAATTGATTGGGGCGGATAGATTATAAATCACACGAAACAAATATATGCTGTGCCTCCATATTTATATTCAAAATTAAACCCTGGTTGACAATAGAAAAAGAAAGCGCTTTTAAGGTTTCGAGGTCTTACGCAAGCAAATTTCGAATCATTTCTTAAGAGAATTAACTTGCTTTAAGTATCGTACTTACAATATATTTCAAACTATGGAAGATTGGCTTACAAACTCCTTCGTTACATTTATAGAGAAACACCAATGCAATGTCCAAAAAGAAGAGGTCAGCTCCATATCCAAAAACATCACCAGCGGAAATAGAAAGCAGAAATATATTTCAAAGCCTTCTCGACAGCAGGTATGTGAAAGGCGAAATCCGAGTCTTGGATAAAGTACCCAACTCTGACGGGATTCTTGAACTAACCGACATCGATCAGTATCCCATAGGTAAGATTGACATCCAATTGAAGACTATGCCGGAGACTCATGCTAAGAAACCACGATATGCCTGCGATGCTGCATTTCTTGCATACTGTCAAAGACCTCAATTACCAGTAATCATTATAGTAGTAAATCGGAAGGAAAAGAAAGCTTATTGGAGACATCTAGATGAAGAATTTGTTAACGAAACACTTAGCAAATTAAAAGGAGCCAAAACAACGATTCCAATTCCTATCACAAACTGCATTGACGGAAATAATTTAGACTATATAACTCAATGGACACAACTCGCCAAAGACGTCATTGACAAAGTTTACAATTACAAGGCTCTGAAAGAACAGAAAGACAAACTCGAAATTGGCCTTGCTGACTTGAATCAATATCTACAAAACCCAACGAACATACCGATTTCCACATTGAGACTATTTCACGATTTCATCGATTCATACAACTACATATTGGATCGTGAATTTCTGGCGATTAAGAAGATCCTGTATCCTGATTACTGGAAAATTGGAATGGGTGTATCCCGATATAGCGCAGAGCACCTTTCTTTTGTTCTATTTCCAGTTCCATTCACAAAGGAACAAACGTTGATAAAGAAAATTCAACATAAGAGTTGGGAAAATATATCAATGGACTTTATTAATAAAAGTGTACTCTTAGCTGCTGATTGGGGAAACCTATCTGAATTATCAAATCCAAAAAAGGCATATGACCTTGTAAAATCAGATGTGCTTCGCGTTCTGAAAAATCACATCTTTCCAATTTCTGACCTCTTCATCGCCCATGAATATCTTTATTCATTTTGCAAAATGGTTAAAGACCTTTTTGATCTTCAGCAGACAAACAACACATTCTCCATTGATGATTTGAAGTTGAAACTTTTTGGAATACTTCCAATTGTACTCGGAAACAAAAAAGGGTTTGCAGATTGGGTAACTGAATTTGATTATGATATTGATCGTGATCTATCCATATCCGACAAAGAAAAGCATAGGATTCAGCTATCGAGGAGTCATGACTTACTTAAAATCGGAGCGAAGTCAAAAGTGAAGATTACTATTATCTCTAAGAGATTCGATATTGACGTGATTAAATTTTACATAGATTTTTTGGAAAATAGAGGTTATAATCGAGTTAATTCCCAATATCAACAAGGTGCGATTACCAAGCACGTTTTTGGGCTAAACGATTGGCAAGGTTGGAATAAGGATGTTTTCTGGAATAACATTAAGCTCTTCTTTAGAAATTTCCATAGGGTAAAAGAACAGTTTCTCATCCAGCACTTTCCTAACTTAAAAGATAAATTATCAATAACGATACATAAAGAGCTGCTTGTTATCTATGTGCTCCATTGGAACGAAGATTCAGAAGGGCGGCCTTTCTTGGAGGAATTTTTCTTAAGACCCGGAATTAGAATAGAAGGTGATGTACGTTTCTATCTTGCCGAGGATCAAAAATGCCCTGTGAATAGGGAATGCATATTCAAAGCGCGAAAGTATGATTGCAACCTTGATGGCATGGATTATCGGGTAGTTAGGCTAAGAACTCAATCTCTTAACTTTCTTTTAAAGGATTCACCCACTTACCATTTATTAAATGAAATGTTTCATAAAGAAGTCACAACATATTTCAGCAATCAAACACCACAGGAAAAACATTCATTGTCTTAGTAGTTGAATTAGCTTCAAGCAATAACTTGAAAATATTTTTCTGCTATACCTATTTCAATTCATATCTAGGAATTAAACAGGAAAGACAATGGGAAGATTCTTTTTGGATGACATAAAATTAACTAACAATTCTATCACCCTTGGAATCATGTTATATTTCATTAATTGCGCCAGACGTTCGGGATTTTCCTTCTCCATCAAATAATATCCTTGTACTGAATGCGCTTCTAGCTCGCACCGTTGAGACACATAGGCTTCATAATTCTGAGAATATGGGTTGTACTGAATATATTCTTTATTAAATGGATCTTCAGTGTATTGATAATAATGTGTAAGCTCATGAATAATCATCCCATGTATTTCAATCAGGTAGGTGGAATTTTCCTGCTCAGGTCTCAACCAAGCGGACATGGCTCTCGTGTTTAATCCAACATACGGATTTTTATAACATAGCAGCGAAGGATTATGTGGTTCAACCAGATCGTTTACTCCGTACACGAGATTAAATGCCGCAGGCATCCCTGTATTATCTAATTCAACTTTCTGACGGATACCCACAGTTCCATCATTCTTGCAATTTGGACGTCTATCGATTTCCAACTTCTGCATTATCCTCAACGTTTCTGATTTTAATTCTTCTAAATCCATATTGTGTTTCGTTCTATACTTACAAATTATGAAATTCATTCGATAAAAACAGATGCATCTTATTACATCAATTTAAACATTTGAATCATTTTGATGTATTTTTCAAATTGCAGATATTCATAATCCATAATAATTAATAACAACTATACAATTGAGCATTTTCCCTTCACAAAATGACCTCTATTCTCAACCCACTTCCAGAAAGCGAAATTAATAACACCCAGTCTAAATATGAGGAATATTCCAAATTAGGAAAGTTTAAAAATCAACCATTTCCTATTCAGGGTATTCAGAATAATCGAGACTTTGAACGATTAGGGTTCTATCTTTTTAAAAACCTTTCCAAGGTTGATTCTAACAGTTTTGACACGGTATGGTTGATGCCAGAAGTAAAGGATGGTGGACGCGATATTCTTTTAAGAAAATCTGGTGTAACTGCAGCTATAGTTCAATGCAAAAAATATAGTAGCAAAATAACGCTTCCCCAACTTCTTAGAGAAATAACAATCTTAGTGCTTCAAAATAAGGATCATACAATTCTTAATGGTCAAAATGTGATTGACTATCACCTTATGACGACTATCGGAGTGACCGAACCTGCAAAAACATTCATTGACCAACTCAATAGCAAACATTTTGAATTACCTGAAGATAAGATACAAGACGCAATTGAATCAATAATCTCTGAAAAAAAAT
>JAHEZH010000171.1 GCA_023251155.1 Flammeovirgaceae bacterium
CGCTCTCTTTGGATTACCCGTATCAATGCAGGAGCAAGAGTTCACGGACTTTCTTACTCTGAGTTGATGGGTAAATTGAAGAAGTCAAACATCGACCTTAACCGTAAGGTATTGGCTGACTTGGCAATGAACCACCCAGAAGCTTTTGAAGCAGTGGTGAACAAAGTGAAGTAATCTCATTCAAGAGATAATGAAAGAGGGGCCTGTGGCCCCTCTTTTTGTTTTATACCTGTGCTTCACTTAGTTGCCGTGATAAATAATAGCCGTGCGCAAAGTGTGTATTCCTCTGTAAGCGGTCTGCTGAATTATCCGTTCATGAGGACATAGAAAGAAGGATGGAATGATACGAAATCATGCTGGCTACTCTCATGAAAACGAATTTCCTTTTTTATCTTTGATGTACGATGTCACGCTCCAAAAAACTCTTTCTCGTCCTTTGCGGATTGTTTATGTGTATGGTGGGATACATCAGTTATGATATGGGCAGCAGAACCACTTTTCCCGGTTCAAGGTCACAGCTGAAAGAGCGTCTGAAGAAGCAATACATGACTCAGGATAGCCTTCCGAAAGATACCCTTCCGGCAGTTCATCGTTAATTTTAACCCGTTTATCTGACATTTAATCTGTTTGTCGTTTCACGATTTGCCTGAATACGGTCAAAGAATACCTTTACATCAGATTAAAGCCAACTATAGACAAGATTATCCCCCGTGGTCAAGGACTTCGGGGGATTTTCCTTTTATAGCCCTCCGTACAGCTAATAAATAAAAGTTCAAACAGCTATACCACGCTTCTCTATTCACTAATTTGCTTACCGGCAGGGCAACCCTTTTTCAAAACCCTCCGTCTTGTGGAAAACCCTGATCAACACCAGAAGGAATCCTTGATGCATGTACTTGTGCAAGGCTGCAAGCGCAACGACCGTGATAGCCAGCGGTTGTTATACCGGCATTACTATAGTTATGCCATGTCTATCTGTGTGCGATATTCTAAAAGCAAGGAAGAAGCGAAAGAGATTGTAAATGACGGGTTTCTTAAAGTTTTTCAAAAGATTGAACAATACAAACAAGAGACTCCTTTCGAAGGATGGCTCCGCAGAATTATGATCAACGCGGCTATCGATTGTTATCGCAGGGAACTGAAGCATTATCATCATGCCTCGGCTGAGGAACTGAAAGTAGAGAATGGAACCCAAAGTGTGATTGATGAGCTCTCGTATAACGAACTGATTGGATTCGTACAACATCTTACTCCCGGATACCGTGCCGTTTTTAGTTTATATGTTATTGATGGATATACGCATGAAGAAATCGCAGGTATGCTGAATATTTCGGAGGGTACGTCAAAGTCCAATCTTTTTAAAGCGCGCGAAGCGTTAAAGAAGAGGTTAGGTGAAATGAATAATCAAATTCTTGAACGCTATGTCTGATCAGGAATTAGATGATTTGTTTAAAGAAGCTTCGGCCAGGTACGAAGCTCCCTTTGAGGAGAAGGAGTGGGAGAAGATGGCTGCTTTGCTGGATAAGTCGCCTTCGCCTAAACCGGGCTTCTGGAACTGGAAAATATGGAGTGGTTTGGCATTACTTCTATTCATGAGTGGAACAGTACTGATTACCCAGTGGGATGATGGCGTGGAGAAGAAAGACAAAGCCAGTGAGCTACGCTCCACCGATGGTGTTTCTTCTGCTAAAGCGACTAAGCAGACGGAAAGCAAAGAACATGCATCTTCGAAAGATACCGCAGCGGAAAGAACAATGGAAGACAACCACGCAATAGGTAGAAGTCCTGTAGTCCGTGAACAGGAGCCGGTGTCTTCTTCATTGGCTGATGCATCGGTATCACCATTAGTAAGAACAAAAGGAAATCCGGTTAATGAAAATAAGGAACAACGAAAAGCTAAAACAGCTGAAGAAAATGGTGAGACCGCTTTGAAAGAATCAGTCGCCGAAAGGACCCAACAGAATAATTCATTCCGGGAAAATGCCAGTACGAAAGATCATTTGAATAAGAAAAATAAAGGGCAGGAACAGCTAAGAGCAGCTAGGAAGAGCGCTTTCGGTAAAAAGAGAACTATTCAAAAATTACCTGCATTAGTTGCACAACAGCCTAATGGAAAAGTAAATACATCAGCAAAGGAATCGGCGGTGAGTAGTGGAGAGCAGAGCGGTGTCATCAGTACCACTTCGAAAAATGAAAAGGAAATGTTGACACCAGACGAAATGGTACCCGGAGTTAAGGATGAAGTAACCAATGAAAAAGGATCTGCTTCTCTTTTAGCGGGAAGCAAACCGATGGCAGTGACGAATGTCAGTGAAGAACAAAAGGAGCGTTTGTCTGCTTCGGCAATTCCCCCTGGTTCAACAGCAACAAGTAAGAATAATTCGGTTGCCTTGTTATCTTCGGATTCCTCCCTTGTTGCCACTTCTTCAATCAGGGAGGACAGTGTGATTCATGAAGCAGCCGCTAAAAAGAAAGAGCGTAAACGGAATGACTCAACGAAAACGGATCGTTTTAGTGTCAAGCTCGCGTTATCTCCCGATTTCTCTTCTATTGGTTATTTCAAACCGGGTAAAACAGGATTCAATTATGGCTTGCTTGCCGAGTATGCAATAACCCGGCATTGGTCAATAACACTGGGAGGTATCTGGTCGAAGAAAAGTTATGCTGATACGGAGACCGAAAATCTGGGATATGGTACTGTTAATTCAACGCGCATTGATGGCAGCTGTCGCGTACTGGATCTGCCATTGAACATGACGTACTACTTCAGGCCTCAGAATGCATTCTCGCTTTATGGCAGT
Source organism: Flammeovirgaceae bacterium (assembly GCA_023251155.1). Classification (GTDB taxonomy): domain Bacteria; phylum Bacteroidota; class Bacteroidia; order Cytophagales; family Cyclobacteriaceae; genus ELB16-189. Next base: position 2,802 of record JAHEZH010000171.1, read on the forward strand.
GTGGGGTTGTCATCGTATTTCATGTTTGATGAGGATTATACCTATGACTATGTCTATGGAACGAAACAATATTCTTATTCCAAAAAAATTGACCGGGGCAATACCGAATGGTTTAGAATGATGAACCTGTCCGTAGGAATTCAACAACAACTATCTGCACGGGTGAGATTGCAGCTGGAACCATTTATAAAAGCACCGCTGTCGGGTATAGGGGGAGGTGATCTGAAGCTGGTGAGCAGCGGTGTCTTTTTTAACGTAAAATATACTTTTAAATAACTACGATTAATGAAAAGAACTTTTTCAGCAGGGCATTCTACGTATGCCATTATAGCGCTTTGTCTTTTATTGAGTTGTGTAAGTCGCGATGAGCCCAAACCGGATGCCTGCGAAAATTCAGATTTGGCGATAGTCGTTTCCGGTCAGACTAATCCGACCGGCTGTACCACCAATGACGGTCAGATTATGCTCATGGCCACAGGTGGTGTTGAGCCCTACCAGTTTGCATTGAATAATGATGAGTGGGTAAGCAGTGCGACATTTACCGGATTGAGCGCAGGTATCTTTACCATGAAAGTGAGCGATGCAAAAGGGTGCGAGCAGCATGTGGATGTTACGCTGGACATTCCCGGAACGACACTTGCCGCTACTATTTCGGCCGTGGCGGACAGTGAATGTCTTACCGATAATGGTTCATTAAGTATATCCGCAAGCGGAGGCACAGCTCCGTATCAATATCGAATTGGCGCTGGCAGTTTTGGTAGTGCAGCGGTATTCAACGAACTGAAGAACGGATCGTATGTGATAACGGTAAAGGATGAGAGCGGATGTTCATTGTCACTAAACGCTACCGTTGGCAGAGGCAATACCGGTATCCGTTATAGTTCAGAAGTGAAAGCCATTATCACAGCCAAGTGTGCCACCTCCAGTTGTCATGGTGGAAATCAATCGCCTAACCTCACGGTGTTCAATAACCTGGTAGCCAACTCGGCTAACATGAAATCGAGAATTCAGAGTGGATCAATGCCTCCGGCCACGAACACTCCATTAACGGCTGATGAAAAAGCCAAAATTATTTGCTGGATTGAAGACGGAACGAATAATAATTAATACCATGCGTATCTACCTATCCCTGCTTTTCATACTGATTGCCTCCGTGGTGTTCGGTCAGAAATTTACTACAGAGCAATCCAGTGTGTCTTTTTATTCGCATGCTGCTGTTGAAGACATCAGCGCGAAGAATACCGCTACTACGAGTATATTCAATTCGGCTACCGGAGAAATTGTATTTTCTATTCCGGTAACGGACTTCGTGTTTGAGAAGTCGCTCATGCAGGAGCACTTCAACGAGAAATACCTGGAGACAGAAACGTATCCGAAATCTACTTTTAAAGGAAAAATCATTGGATTCAATGAATCCGCTACCGGAGAGCAACAAGTGAAGGCACAGGGGAAACTGACCTTGCATGGAGTAACAAAAGATATTGAGGTGAGTGGTACCGCTGTGATGAAATCAACAAAACTTGTTCTTAAATCGAAGTTTATCATTGTGCTGGAAGACTACAATGTCAAACGTCCGAAATTTGCATGGCAGAATATTGCAGAGCAGGTGGAAGTAACGGTTGAGTTTACCTATAAGCCACTTTAATCATTCGCTATTTTTTAACGCCATTACTGAAACTATGAATAAACTAATTACCCTTTTACTTTTTGTTTCTCCCTCACTTGCGCTGGCTCAGGACGATCTGATGGCCGAACTGGAAAAAACACAGAAACCACGTACACAGTATTTCGATCAGGCATTTAAAGGTACCCGATTGGTAAACGGTCAGTCCGTTCAGACGGTTGGTAAGGGAGCGCTTGAGTTTATTTTTGCTCATCGCTTCGGAGCGATGAATGGAGGGGCGTACGAGTTATTTGGTCTGGATCAGGCCTATGTACGTATCGGATTAGAGTATGGAATCAACGACAGGTTAGGTGTGGGCATTGGTCGTAATTCGGTGGATAAAACCATGGACGGTTTTCTTCGCTATAAAGTGCTTCGTCAGTCGAAAGGAACAACGAATTTTCCTCTTACCGTTACTGCTTTTGCGAATGCAGCGATACGGACCTCGCCTAAGAAGGAAGATGCAACCTATCCGATTACTACCGTTGATCGTATGTCGTACACTGGTCAGTTACTGATTGCCCGTAAATTCAACGCACAGCTTTCATTGCAGCTGATGCCTACGATCGTGCACAAGAATACCGTTGACCGATCGATCACCAACAACGATACCTACGCCTTAGGTGCCGGGGGGCGCGTGAAAGTGTCGAAGAGCGTGGCACTTACTGCGGAGTATTATTATCGCTTCAATACCAATCCCAATGATCCTCATTACAATGCCATCGGTGTAGGTGTGGATATCGAAACAGGAGGGCACGTTTTCCAGATTGTACTCACGAACACACGCGGGCTTACCGAACGTGCGGTAGTTACGGAAACGGAGGATAATTTTTTTGATGGAGGAATTCACCTGGGCTTCAATGTAACGCGCTCCTTTCAGCTAAAGAAGCGGAAATAATGTATTGATTTAACTGCGCGGTTTCCTAGTTTTGGTTTTTGTCTTTTAGCAAAACCAGCATTGTTACTCGGTTCCATCATTGTTTATCTTTTGCTCACGATCTTCATCGGGTACTGGGCATCACGCAGAGTGAAAACTTCGGGCGACTTTATGCTGGCTGGAAGGAGCTTGCCATTGTTTCTGAGTTCTTCGGCGATGTTCGCCACCTGGTTTGGTTCAGAAACTGTTTTTGGTGCTTCTTCTCAATTCCTGAAAGGTGGATTATATGCAGTGATTGAAGATCCTTTTGGTGCAGCGCTTTGCCTGCTGCTATTCGGATTGTTCTTTGCACGCAAGCTGTATACCATGAACCTGCTCACGCTGGGCGATTACTTTGAGGTGCGCTTTGGCAAGAAGACAGAATTGGTGGCCAGTGTTTTTATTGCCGTTCCCTATGCCGGTTATATTGCTGCTCAGCTGGTCGCCATGGGCTTGATCTTAAATGTAGTTACCGGCCTGGAAGTATGGCAAGGTGTAATCATCAGCGCGTTTGTCGTTACACTCTATACCTATATCGGTGGGATGTGGGCCATATCCGTTACCGATTTTATTCAAGGTATCATCATTATAGTGGGGTTGATCACTCTCGCCTATGTGCTGAGTGAAAAGGCGGGCGGAGTAATGGCGGTTTTAAAAGAAGTGCCCGAAGAAAACCTTCGCTTCTTTCCTGCCTTCTCAGCCCGGGAAATAGTCACTTACATCGCAGCCTGGTCGGTACTGGGTTTAGGCTCTCTTCCGGCCCAGGATGTATTTCAACGGGCTATGTCATCTGACTCTGCAACGACCGCAGTAAGGTCGTGCTACATTGCGGCAGGACTGTACCTTACGATTGCCATGATCCCCTTGTTCATCAGTTTATGTACCCGGCATTTATATCCCGATCAGATTGCTGGTGATACCCAACTGGCTTTACCCAACATGGTGATTCAACATACGGGTATGGTGATACAAGTCTTATTCTTTGGCTCATTGCTTTCCGCGATCATGAGTACCACCAGTTCATCGCTGTTGGCTCCGGCTGCCATCTTTTCTGAAAACCTTGTGCGTCCGCTTCTTAAAAAGAAACTGAACGACCGCCAGATGTTAGTGTTAACGCGATTATCCATTTTGCTCTTTAGTGCTCTTGCTACTGTTATGGCCACTATGCGCAGTAATATTTATGAACTGGTGGGAGAGTCTTCCATCTTGAGCCTGGTGTCATTGTTTGCCCCTTTGGTGTTCGGTCTGTATTGGAAAAAAGCCAACAGTACGGGGGCCGTTATTGCCATGCTGGCCGGATTTGTTTCGTGGATTGTGTTCGAATTTATTTATGAAATCGATCTGCCCAGTCTGGTGCCAGCCACGATGATCAGTGTCCTGGCGTTGATCATGGGAAGCTGGTTACGAACTGAAAAGGAAGAACTACAGTTAGAATAAAAACAGGTTCGCTCAGGGAGTAAAAAATGAATTTGCAAAGAACGCGTAAGAAGGAATACTGTTCTTCGACCTCTGCGTATTAACTTTGCACCTGCGTGAAATAAAAACTACAGCTCATGAAGATAGAACTCAATCGTTTGAATGATGGCTTCTGGATGGAAGCGGTCAATGAAGGGGGGAATAAAGTGCAGATGGATGCATCACCTGAAACAGGTGGCCACAATCAGGGAATGCGACCGATGCAGCTATTGATTGCCGCAATGGGCGGATGCAGTTCCATCGATGTGATCTCTATTTTGAAAAAACAGAAGCAAGACCTGAAGGACATCCAGATTACCCTTACGGCCGAGCGTGAAAAAGATGCGGTTCCTTCCTTATTCACCGAAGTGCATGCTCACTTTAAGCTTTATGGCAATCTGGATGAAGATAAAGTCAATAAAGCAGTAAGTTTGTCGCTGGATAAGTACTGTTCGGTTGCCAAAACACTGGAGAAGACAGCGAAGATCACCTATAGCTATGAGATCGTTAATAGTTAAAACAATATGCGTTAACCGTAAATCAACTATTAACCTTTACCCGTTAATTATTAACTGACCACCATGGATTCGGAATACTTTGAGACCAACGCCATACGGGCACAATACGATCGCTCGCAGCATCGTGAGCACTCCGTGCCTTTGTATCTAACTTCCAGTTTTATCTTTGATGATGCCGAGCAGGCACGTGCCTTGTTTGCCGATGAGATAGAGGGGAATATCTACACTCGTTTTTCTAACCCGAACGTTACTGAGTTCATTCATAAGCTCTGTTTACTGGAAGGTACGGAAGATGGAATTGCCACGGCATCGGGTATGGCTGCCATGTATCTGAGTATGGTTGCCTTGCTGAAGTCGGGCGACCATGTGCTGGCATGTCGTTCGTTGTTTGGTTCCACACACCAGATATTAAATACCATCTTCCCGCGCTTTGGTATTACTTATACGTATGCCGATATCAATGAGTCGCACGAAGAATGGGAGAAGAAGATATTGCCTAATACGAAAATGATTTTCGTAGAGACACCTTCCAATCCTGCACTGGATCTGATCGATATGGAATGGCTGGGGCAACTGGCGAAAAAGAAAAAGGTAATCCTCAACGTAGATAATTGTTTTGCTACACCGTATCTGCAAAACCCGGCGAAGTGGGGAGCCCACATTGTAACGCACTCTGCTACCAAGTATATGGAAGGACAAGGCCGCGTTCTGGCAGGGGCGGTTTTAGGTACGAAAGAATTGATTAAAGAAGTACGCTTTTTTGCGCGCCATACAGGGCCGTCACTTTCTCCTTTCAACGCGTGGGTACTCTCAAAGAGTCTTGAAACACTGGCCGTGCGTATGGATCGTCATTGTGATAGTGCACTAAAGATAGCCCAGCATCTGGAGAAAAACCCGCATGTATCGTTAGTGAAGTACCCGTTCCTCCCATCGCACCCTCAGTACGCCCTGGCCAGGAAGCAAATGAAACACGGTGGAGGTATTGTTACGTTTGAAATCAAAGGCGGGCAGGAAGCGGGAAAGAAATTCCTTAATGCAATGAAGATGATTTCATTCTCCTCCAATTTAGGAGATACCCGTACAATCGCTACTCATCCGGCATCGACCACACATTCCAAGTTAAGTGATGAGGAACGTGCAGCGGTTGGCATCACACCGGGATTGATTCGTGTATCCACAGGTCTGGAGAATCTCCATGATATTTTAGCCGATATTGATCAGGCCATCGAGGCAAGCCAATCATAATTGTTTACGTCACGAATACACGAATGGATTTATTCGTGCATTCGTGACGTATTGTATTACTCACTCCGCAGGCTGTCTACAGGATTAACAAGGGCAGCACGTATAGCCCGTGAGCTTACCGCTATGACCGCAACAGCGATCGCTACTAATCCGGCTCCGGCAAATATCCACCAGCCTATTTCTGCCTTGTAGGCGAAGCGTTGAATCCACTCATGCGTAGCCCACCAGGCAACTGGTGTCGCAATGACGAATGAGATAGCGACCAGTTTAAGAAAATCGATGGTGAACAGGTGATTGATCTGTGCGACACTTGCTCCTACTATTTTTCGTATACCAATTTCTTTGGCACGTTGTTCTACAGAGAAGGTGGCCAATCCGAATAGTCCAAGGCATGATATGATGATCGCCAGTGTAGACGCAACTGTGAATAACTGGCTGTATCTTAGTTCTGCTTTGTATAAGTTCTGGTAGGTATCGTCCTGAAAATAGTAGGAGAAGGGATTGCCCGGAAAATACTTTTTGAACAGCTGTTCCATTTCCGCAATGTGATCACTCACATGATCGCTGGATAATTTTACCGTGAACAGCCCTCCCTTGTTGTTTGGTAAAAACAAAATCGGATCAATGGCTTTATGTAAAGATTCGTGATGGTAATCTTCGATTACCCCCAGGATCGTGTACTCCGCATCCGACATTTTTATCTTTTGATTTACGGCTTCCTCTGCAGTTCCTAATCCAAGTAAACGGGCTGCCGTTTCATTGATGATGACACGATCGATCTCAGTGAATTTCCGTTCCCCCATTTCAGTGGTGAAATTTTGTCCTGCTGCTATCTTCATTTCATAGGTATCGAAATAACGGCTGTCCACCATCATGATGGAATATAACGTGTTCTCTTCTCCGGGCGAAGGAACAAGACGAGTAATGCCCGAGGTGGAAAAATTATATCCTTGCAGCGGCACTGCGGCAGTGCGCGCTATAGTACGTACAAAACTTCGCTGACTGAGTTCGTGATCGAATGCACTGGCGCGTTCTTTAAAGGTATCATCTTTCCCCACCTCAGCACCCTGTATTACCAGTAGTTGCTCGATATTCATTCCTAATTTTTTGTTCTGAAGGAAGTTCAGTTGCTGATGCAGTACAATCGTAGCACCAATGAGAAATACAGATATACTGAACTGTGCGACTACCAATACCTTTCTTAAATTAATTCCGTCCCGGCTACTGACTATCTTTCCTTTCAGTACCTGTGCCGGTTGATAGCCGGAGAGTACGAAGGAGGTATACGCACCTGATGCAACACAACCCGTGGCTAATAATAACAGTCCGGTTATCCATAATGTGTTTTTAGAAAACACGGCCAGTGACAAATTATGCCCCACCATTTCATTATAGAAACCCTGAAAGATATTCACCAGCCCCAGGGCTATAACAAAACTGGTGGCATTGATGAGTAATGCTTCGCCAAGAAACTGCCTGATCAATTGCTTACGGCTGGCCCCTGATACTTTGCGTATGCCTACTTCTTTGCCCTGTTTCAATGCCCCTGCGGTGGAGAGGTTGATGAAATTGAACCAGGCGATTAATACAATCACCCCGGCTATTGCCATCAGCATATAAACGGCCTCAAGACTCCCTGAAGTGGGTAGGGGATCGCTCAGCGATGAAGCCAGATGCAGGTATGGCAAAGGCTGAAGGTGAATTTCCCTTTTTTCATCCACCTTGCGGGACTGAAGTTCGTGTTCGAGTTTACCTTCCACCATGCTGATGTTGGCTCCGTCATTCAGCTGGATAAAGGATACCATCCATTGTGCTCCCAATCCATCCATGTTGGCCCACGATTCATTTCCATTAAGGTTGGCTTTACTGGCAAGGGTTTGCAATGAGAACACCAACGGGTAACGGAGGTCACTGTTTTCAGGCAGGTCTTCATAAATGGCGGTAACGGTATAAGTGGTTTGCCCGAATTGATTATTCAGGGTGAGTGTTTTGCCTATCGGCTCTGCTGTGCCAAAGTATTTCTGTGCGATGGATTGAGATAAGGCTACCGTGTTGGGTTTCGTCAGTGAGGAAGCATCACCTTTGCTGACCGGAAATGAAAACAGGGAGAAGAAATTGCCATCGACATACGCAAACTCGTCTTCCCGGAATGAAAGACGCTTCGATGCATCGCCCTCGATTGCCACAATGCCATGACCCAGGTTACTGCCCTCTGCCATGCGACAATAGCTTTTGATTTCACCTACGGTCTGTTGCCCCAATGGCGCAAGCCCTGGCGATGACAACGCACTGAGTGTGCCGTTTTCATAGCTCATCACGACACGGTAAAGCGAAGAAAGGTTGACGTGAAAGTGGTTAACGCTTTTTTCGAAAGAGATGTATTGAAGGATAAGCAGAAAGGTGGCTATACCCATGGATAGCCCCCCTACATTGATCATCGTGAAGACCGGGTTCTTGAGCGCTCTGCGTAAGGTCAGTTTGAAAAAATGAGTGAGCATGATTTCTTAGGTTTGGTGGCTGGTATTACCAAGATCGTTCCATAAATATTCTTCACAGGCGATTGAAAAACGAGGATAGGTAATTGGGAGTAGTCCGGAACCGCTCTTTATCGTGCGATATCGAACGCATCCATCTCAGTGATGGGTAGCCAAATCACATCCGTATTTCCCCTCATTTCACCCGCACATACTTTTCAATGATAACACGATCAATGTCTGTGCCTTCGATCTTTTCTCTTCCGCTTTGAATAAGCGTATCCTGTTGCAGGAGGAGCGTGAACGAGAAGCGATGGCCTTCCCATTCGCGCGCATTGCAATAGTCCAGTTCCTCGGTGTATTCGTTCCCTTTTAATGTATAACGGCCACCACCCGCTACAAAAGTGGCCGTAGCCGAATCTTTTCCTTTGTTGAGATCATGCTTTAAAAAACTGAAATGAGTCTCGTTCAGTATCTTGATCATCTGCTGATCTTTACCGGATGCCGTGAAGGTGGTATCTGTATTGGTCATTTTGGTTTCTGAAAGGAGCCGCCAGGTTCCAGTCACGGGAAGTGTTGCTGCTGCTTTTGGTTTTTCCGTGCAGGAGAGCGCGGTGAAGAGGAAGATACTGAGTGCGAATTGTGATTTCATGAAGGGTGGAATTGTATGAGGGTTAAAGGTAATTATTTTATCGTCATGGCGTGCCTTGTACGCGTTGTTGGAAACTATCCTAAAAAAGAGTGGCTCTCATTCTTCTTAATGGCGTTTTCTTTTACTGCTTATCTGAATAATTATAAATATAGTTGTATTACTATAAGTATAGTTATATGTTTGTCGTATGGAGAACAAGCAACTGACCCGCGCAGAAGAACAGGTGATGCAGTATTTATGGGAAATCGAGCGTGGATTTCTGAAAGATATTGTAGAGAAATTTCCAGAGCCACGGCCGGCCTATACGACTGTATCAACGGTTATCCGTGTGCTGGTAAAAAAAGAAGTGATTGGCTTTACTGCCTATGGAAAAACAAATGAATATTATCCATTGATCTCCAAGAGCACTTACTTTAAAAGCCGACTGAAACCCATTATCAATAACTATTTCAGCGGATCAACGTCCAATTTTGCATCTTACTTTGCTGAGCAGAAACTGAACCTCACGGAGCTGGAAGAGATTAAACAACTGGTAGATGAGAAAATCAAAAAACTTAAAACCAAAAAGAAATGATTGCTTTCGGGATATATCTGCTTAAAGTAAGTGTATGCCTTGCCGTTTTTTATGCATTGTATGCAACGGTATTTAGAAGGACCACCTTCTTTCGTTTTAATCGCTGTTATTTACTTTTATCACTACTTGCCTCGTTTATCATTCCGCTCGTTCCGCTTAACTTATTTGCGAGTAAGTATTATCTGATCGATCTGCCAGCTCTAAATTCCAGCTTT
>JAHEZH010000049.1:0-27556 GCA_023251155.1 Flammeovirgaceae bacterium
CAGGTTGTGTATTCCCGCTTCGTTTCCTTGCCAGTGGCTTTAAATCTTTAGAATAATCACCATGAACAAATACCTACTCCCCTTACTTCTTTTATTCGCTGCCTGCTCTAACGATTCTGATCCGATAGCGGATAAATCCAGCTTTACTAAAATCTACGACAGTAATAAGTTCAGTGCATCGTTCTACCCTATTGATGTGAAGCAAACACCGGACGGCGGCTTCCTGATATTAGGTGGCCGTAGACTGGAGACCATTCCAGGATCGGAAGATGATTTTCCGGGAACATATGTCATGAAGACCGATGAGTTCGGTGCATTTGTTTCGGATAATGAGATCGGTACTGATCTGGTCAATCCGGTTGGTTTGCTGGAAAGCAATGGGAAATACTATTTCTTCGGCATGAATGCCGCAAACACACAAACGAACCTCGTCGAGATGGATGCCGATGGAAAAATGAATACGCCTATACTGATTGGCAATTCCTATCCCAGTGCAGCCGCGCAGGACGGTGTCAATTTCATTTTACTTAACTATGATCATGGCAACAAACAGAGTGTTCTCTCAATTGTAACACCTGCGGGCCAGGTGAGCAAGACCCAATCGTTTAGTATTGGTGCCGGAAACGATCATATCGATGATGTCATCATTAGTCACTTTCTGCGCACAGGTAAGCAGATTCCATTCTTTGTTGGCAAAACCACCTCAGGTCAATATTATTTCAATGGGTTCTACGACTATACGCTCTCGTTGATTTTTACCGATCTGAATGCAGACGATCCGCAAGGTGAAGTTCATGGATATAGTGATGATGGAGGATTAAGCATGGTTTTACCTGTGGCTGGCAACCAATTCGCTATTTCACGTTTTAATTTTGGTGACAACTATGTGCTGCCTAACACAACATTAAAAACAAGTGGGCTGTCCTCCAGCGTAAATGATGATAATCTGAAGGGCTATTCTATACCCGAGATTGTTCCCAATGCTCCGGTAAAGATCATTAACACCACCATAGCAGCTAAAGAATATCTCATTTACGCTACGAATACCCGAAGCAGGCAAATTGCATTGTTGCTTTACGATAAAGCCACCGGTGAATTTAAAGGCAGTCATTACCTGGGTTTCTCCAATCCATTTGAAGTGGCCAGTGTAATCAATACAGCCGATGGTGGTCTGGCGGTGTGTGGTACCACCTATGTAGCAGGTCGGTTCCCTCGTATTTGTCTGTTCAAGCTGTCGTCAGAGCAGTTATCAAAAATAATCAAGTAGTTCTCCAAAGGAGTATTTCTCTCAAAGCAGGAAATACTCCTTTATTATTCTCTTCATTTCCGTTTCTCAACCCTTTTTTATTCCTTCGATGCTTTGTTGCTATGACACACATGGAAGAGAACATCTCATTAAAGCCTTACAATACATTCGGTATTGATGCAAAAGCGAAGTATTTCATTCGGATACGCACTGAAAAAGACTTTCAAGAGCTGATACGCACCAAAATCTACCAGGATAATCCTTCATTGATCCTTGGAGGTGGCAGTAATGTGCTCTTTACAAAAGACTATGATGGATTAATCATCAAAGACGAGATAAAAGGCATCTCTGTTGAAGATGAAACCGATGATGTCATCCACATTAAGTCCTTTGCCGGAGAGAATTGGCATGAATTCGTGATGTATTGTGTGCAAAACAACTACGGAGGTATAGAAAATCTATCCTTAATACCGGGTACAACAGGTGCTGCACCCATGCAAAACATAGGTGCTTATGGTGTAGAGATGAAAGAAGTAGTGAAAAAAGTAGATGCCATTGATAAGATAAATGGTTCACATCGCTCTTTCACTAATGAAGAATGTCACTTCGGTTATCGTGAAAGTGTCTTTAAACAGGAACTGAAAGAAAAATATTTTATCTCAAGTGTTACTTTAACTCTCACAAAAAAAAATCATGTATTGAACATCAACTATGGTGCAATAAATGATACACTGAAGATGATGAATGTAACACATCCAACGATACAATCCATCAGTGATGCCGTGATCCATATTCGGAAGAGTAAACTACCTGATCCGGCACAAACAGGTAATGCAGGAAGCTTCTTCAAGAACCCCACCATTCCATGGCAACACTACAATGAATTGAAAGAACGTTATCCTTCTATACCTGGATATCCTTCTGAAAATCAAATGATTAAAGTACCTGCAGGATGGCTGATTGAACAATGTAACTGGAAAGGAAAAAGAATAAACGAGGTGGGTGTTCATTCACAACAAGCATTAGTACTTGTCAACTATGGTGATGCAAAAGGTGAAGCTATTCTTGCCTTGTCATTGAATGTAAAATCATCTGTAAAAGAAAAATTCAACATCGATCTTACTACTGAAGTGAACATCATCTGATGATGTCAATGATGATGAATAATCAATGCATTTATAAAAAATCACTACTGATGTTTTATCGACATTATAAAATTTTTCCATCAAAATTTTTGTGAGTTAATTTTTTGTTATACCTTTCGTCCATGTTTTACATTAAAAAATAAAACGCTATGGCAAAGAAACCCGCTAAGAAAGCAGCTAAGAAGGCTACAAAGAAAGTAGCTAAGAAAGTTAAGAAGGCTGCTAAGAAGAAAAAGTAATTAGGTTTACCTAATGCTTTACAAAGGGAAGTAATCCAGGATTACTTCCCTTTTTCTTTTATGATGGTTTTTTTTTCATCCTATCAATTCATCATCCGTTTTTATTTGTTTGGATCAATCCAACAGGAGTAGGATTCACATCAGTACCTAATCACCGCTTGCCTCTTTCAACAGATTGCTTGTTCGTAACCTCAGCGGCGTGTGTCGATCCTTTATCTTATACGCGCATCCACGCACCTTTCATGATCGCTGATCACTTTACGCTCTGTAGCAGGAAGTGTCAGAGAGTAAACAGGATGATTGCTTCATTTATTTGCGATGTCAGTGCCCCATCAAGTCAGGTAACTCTGCTAAACGGAAAAAAGAATGAATATCCTTCATTTGAAGAGAATCATTCACCAGTAAAACGCAGTACGGATAATACCCACCGTATTCATGTGATCATCTGTTAGCAGCGATCGTACATTCTATTATCAATACAGCGGAAGCCGGTACCGTTTCATTAATAGGGAAGTAATCGGCTTTATGCCTTCCTACTTATCCTCTCCTGGCGCCAAGCAGCAGATGTGTATTAATTTACTCTAAACCGCCTCAGACCATCGTTACGATCACCCTGTCATCACCATTTGTAACGGTTGCGTAAAATTTTGTGTTTCAGATACTTGTTTGCGGGTAAGAAGCTTAGTTACTTTTGTACACCAATCACAAAAATCTATGGCAAAAGCACCCGCAAAAAAAACAAGCGAAACAGTAAAAGCAGCAGCGCCCAAGAAGGCCGCAGCAAGCAAAACGGTGTCTGTTACAGATGCTATTGAAAAAGTATGCATGGATGCACTGGCTAAATTGAAAGCCCTTAACATTGAACCTCAGCTTCAGTCAGATATTGAATGGTGCCTGGGCAGCTATAGCCATGATAAGAACCCGGTAGGTCTCTACGAAATGGGCGAACGCGCCATCGAAGTATTTAAAGCGGAGATGTCGAAGAAGACGAAAGGAGTTACCGCCAAATTCGTGATCGACCTGGAGAAAGTAGTAAAAGGTTAATTCCACTATTCCGTTACAAAATACAAAACCCGAAGCACGACAAGTACTTCGGGTTTTATTTTATAGCTGTTTCAGCCCCCTAGAATGGTATGCGCCACCTGACTCAGATCCCCGTCATACTTCACACACTCTACTCCGAACTTATTCAGAAAATCAACGCCTTCATCATTGGCTAAGCCTTTGTATTCCGCATAAGAATGAAGATAGATTACTTTTTTGATGCCCATACTGTAGATGATGCGCGCACAGGCAAGGCAGGGCGACAACGTAACATATAAGTCCGCTCCTTCTACGGAGGTCTTGTTCTTTACCGCGTAGAGTATGGCATTCTGCTCGGCATGGATGGCCAGAGAGCAACCTCCTTTTGAATCACGCGGGCAACCTTCACCCGGCCATTCTTCATCGCAGTTGTGCGTGCCGGAAGGCGGACCATTATACCCAATGGAAATAATACGGGTATCCTTGGTGAGCACAGCACCTACATGCCGCTTGATGCAATGCGAGCGCCTGGCCAGGTTCACCGCCAGTTCCATGTAGATATCATCAAATTTCGGGCGAGTCATGCTGCAAATTAATCATTGACATCAAAATTATTATCTTCGCTTCAAAAAGTAGTAATGAACAGGCATCCCTTCCGCATAATTATTGCCCTTCTGTTAATGAGTAGTGCATCATGGGCCCAGGATGCAGTGGTTCCGCGTCCAAGTCCGCTTTCAGTTCTCTCTGCACGCTACAAAGACACGTATCTTAAAATCATATACAGTCAGCCACATAAGAAAGGAAGAGAAGTATTTGGCAAGCTGGTTCCCTTTGGTGCAGTGTGGCGCACCGGTGCCAATGAAGCTACCGAAATTACCGTTACGAAAGACATCTTCGTTAAAGGTCAGCTACTACCAGCGGGCACTTATTCATTACTGACGATTCCTGACAAAGAAAAGTGGACGATTATCCTGAATAAAGACCTGGGTATGTGGGGGTCCTATAATTACAATCAAAAGACCGATGTTTTCCGTTTTGACGTGCCCGTACAAGTACTCACAGACGTAGTGTATGAACCTTTCACTATTCTCATCGACCAGAAAAATAATAAAGCAGAAATCGCTTTGGTATGGGATAAGACCAAAGTGAGCTTTCCCGTTGACTTCATTGAACCAAAACTATAGTTGTGAATACACGCGCACACCTCCTTTTCTTCTTCATGCTCTGTTCGTTCGTTTTATCCGCGCAGGATACTGCTGAACTGGCCAGGCGAAATGGATTTAAGACAATCAAATTGGGGCTTCCTGTTGACAGTATAAAGGGTGCCGAATTCAAAAAAGACATCAAAGAAAAAAATGAATTCGAGACGAAGCTCTATGAAGTAAATAATCCGGAGTACAAGAGTATTGGTGAAGTGAAGGTGAAGAAGATTGAACTGAAAACCTATAAGAATCTGATTTACCAGATTGATGTGATTACGGTAAAAGATACCCGGCTGATGAAAGGAATGGTCAAATCATTTGGTGAGCCGAAATACATCCTGGTTACCGATAGCTACAACTGGGTCACCGAAACACTAAGCCTTACCTTCAAGGACCATTCAAAAAATGAAATACGTCTCACCTACCGCTGCTATCCGGTGTTGAAAATGATGCTGGTTGATAAAGGTAAAAAGGTGGATGATATCGCTCAGGATTTTTAAGACAGTTAGCCGCTAAAAGTGAATCGTTAATGGTAAAACCACTGAGTACTTACCATTACGCATTGAATACTGTCCGGAAAAGTGATCCAAAACGCTCACCGCTTTTACACTACGTTTATTCTTCCTGCGCGATAGTGTACGCTCTTCACAACAAAGTGAGGATACAACCCTAAAAGAAGAAATTAAAAAACCAATGATCTGACCGGTCACTGACCATCAAATCATTGGTTGAAGGACGCGACCTTTCACCTCAAAGAAGCGATCCGACTTCGCTACAGGATCTCTGATAAATCCTGATCGGGCAAAAATTCACATTACCTGCAGATTAAACGTTATCCGCTTGAATATGAAATCGGTTAACGTTTACCCATTCCCTATTTATAACTGATCCGATACACCACACCCGCCTGATCATCGGAAACCAGCATCGATCCATCAGGTAACAAAAGAACATCTACCGGACGGCCCCAGGACTTTTGTGTGGCTTCATCCAACCAGCCGGAAGCAAACGTAGTATAGGATGTTGCTTTACTGTTGGCATCTACTTTTACCAGGCTCAGTTTATACCCACTCTTCTTGCTTCTGTTCCATGATCCGTGTTCCGCCAGAATGATTTGATTTTTATATTCCGCGGGAAATTGTTTGCCGGTATAGAACTTCAGACCGAGTGGAGCTACGTGTGCGCCCAGATTTTGTGCAGGCTTGACGAACTCACTGCAGGCACGCTTATCGCCAAACTCAGGATCCTTAATAGTGCCTCCGTGGCAATACGGATAACCAAAATGCTCTCCCACTTTTGTTGCCGTGTTCAATTCACATGGAGGCACATCATCACCCAGCATATCACGACCATTATCCGTGAACCAGATGTTCTTGGTAGTCGGATGCCACGTGAAGCCAACGGTGTTTCTCACTCCGCGCTGCACTACTTCCATACCGGTACCATCCGCATTGATACGCGTAATACTGGCATAAGGATCTTTGGGTTCGCAGATGTTACACGGAGCCCCTACCGGCACATATAATTTTCCATCCGGACCAAAAGCAATGTACTTCCATCCATGATGTGCATCGGTGGGATACTTGTCATAGACTACTTCCAGCTTCGGATTATCCAGATTTTTTTCTACGTCTTTGATTTTTGAAATCTTGCTTACCTCTGCGATATACAGATCGCCGTCTTTGAAAGCAACGCCATTCGGCATGTTGAGACCCTTGGCAAGCACCCATTTCTTATCCGCCACCCCATCACCGTCGGTATCTTTTACGGCATACACCTTATCTTCTCCTTTATTGCCGATGAACAACGTACCGCTCGGGCTCAGTGCCATTGATCGCGCATCTTCTACTTCGGCATACACCTTAATCGAAAATCCTTTCGGCAGCTTGATCCGTTGAAGAGGAAGGTCAGCGCTGGCTTCCGTTATTGCTGCGGTGGACGTGCTCTCGGTATCTTTTTCTTTCATGGCAAAACCACACAGCAAAGCCAGTGCAGCTACCGTAATCACAGGAATATATTTTTTGCGCTTCATGTCGTTAAATTTAAAGTAAAATTAAATCAACTATTCTATTTATCCCGAACCGCTAACAAGCGTTTTTTGCCCGCTGGAGTAGTATCTTTGCACGTTTTCAAATCACCGTATTCGTAAATGGTCTCAATTTCCAACATCTCCTATTTCATTGGTGGCCGCGCACTTTATCAAAATGCGTCCATGTTCATCAAACCTGACGACAAAATCGGGTTGATTGGTATGAACGGACGTGGCAAATCCACGCTTCTGAAAATTATCAACGGAGAATATCGCCTCGATGAAGGCTCTATCAGTAAAGCCAAAGAGTGTACCATCGGTTTTCTTAACCAGGATCTGCTCTCCTACCAGACCGATGATACGATACTAACGGTAGCCATGGGCGCATTTAAAGATGCCGTAGATACACAACGCCAGCTGGAGAAAGTAATTCATGACCTGGAACATGAATATTCCGATGAACTGGTAGAGAAGATGTCCCGCCTCCAGGAGAAATTTGAACAGCTGGATGGATATACCATGCAATCCAAGGCAGAAGAAGTGCTGGAAGGAATCGGATTCTCTACCAAAGATCTTCATCGTCCCTTACGGGAATTTTCAGGAGGATGGCGCATGCGTGTAATGCTGGCCAAGCTTCTGTTAGAGAAGCCTTCGTTGCTGATGCTGGATGAACCGACCAACCACTTGGATCTTCCTTCCATTGAATGGGTAGAAGCCTACCTGAGAGGCTATGAAGGTGCCGTAATCATTGTATCGCACGATCGTACTTTTCTCGATAACGTGATCACGAAAACAGTAGATGTGACCAATCAGCAACTGGTGACGTATGAGGGCAACTATACGTTCTATCTGCAGGAGAAAGAAATGCGTGAAGAAATACAGAATGGTGCATTTGAAAATCAGCAAGCTAAAATACGCCAGACCGAACGTTTCATTGAACGATTTAAGGCAACGGCATCCAAAGCCAAACAAGTTCAATCCCGTGTCAAAGCACTGAACCGGATTGATTTGATTGAAGAAGTGGTCAATGACACCGCAGCCGTTAATTTCAAATTCACCTTCAAGCAGACTTCCGGAAGGCAGGTAGTAACCATGAAAGACGTATCGAAGTCTTACGGTGATCTGACCATACTGAAACATAGCTCCGGCACGATTGAGCGTGGAGATAAAATTGCATTGATCGGAGCCAACGGAAAAGGAAAATCTACGCTGCTGCGAATTATCTCAGACACTGAACCGGTGGAAGGTGAACGTGTGATGGGCTACAATGTCATCACCGGATTCTTCGCACAGCATCAACTGGAATCACTTCGCGTAGAAAATGAAATACTGGAAGAACTGAAACAGGCCGGATCGGGCAAAACGGATCAGGAGTTGAGAGGTGTACTCGGGTGCTTCCTGTTTTCGGGTGATGATGTTTATAAAAAAATCAAAGTATTATCCGGAGGAGAGAAATCACGGGTGGCCTTGGCCAAAACACTGATCTCCGATGCCAACTTCCTTCTACTGGATGAACCGACCAACCACCTGGATTTCGTTTCTGAAAATATTCTTATACAAGCCTTACAACAATATCAAGGCACATTCATCACCGTATCACACAATCGTCACTTTGTATCAAATGTAGCCAACAAAATCTGGTGGATTGAAGATCATCAGATCAAAGAATACCCGGGCACCTATGAAGAGTATGAATACTGGCGAAAAAAGAATGAAGCCGAAGGAGAAAAAAATCCGGCTCCTGTAAAGAAACAAGAAGCCAAGCCAAAGCCGATAACCTCAGCAGTTCCGAAAACAGATAACAAAAACGAGAAGCGTTTAAAATCGGCAAAGCAGGAATTAAAAAAGATTGAAGACACCATAGAGAAACTGGAAGAAGAGAAAAATAAAGTAGAAGCCGAACTGGCAAAGCCCGAAGTCTATAGCGATCACACTAAACTTCAACAACTTCAACAGGAGTTTGAAAAGACAAACACTTCCTATGTAGCGGCCAACAAAACATGGGAAGAGCTCATAACAGAGATTGACACACTGGAATCCGAAGGATAAAATATCTTTAAAGACAGAAACAGCAGTGCGGCTCAGTATAAGAGATTACTGCTGTTTTGTTTTTCTGACCACGCTGGCACAGCATGGTGAGCCCTGAAGCGATCGGCAACGGCAAAAAGCCAATATACTGGCATCGCAACGGATAGTTACCGGAAAAGCGATGCCGGTAAGGATTATAGAGTATGTTTTGGATATATTCGTTAGGAGCATCATCATACGGAGTTATCGGAAACGCAGCATCAGACAAACCCATACTAGCAACCAACAAAATGAGAAAACTGATATTCTTTATGCACACTTCCCTTGACGGTTTTGTGGCCGGGCTTAACGGAGAAATGAACTGGATCAATGTGAATGAGGAGCTCTTTGACTTTGTGGCAACCATGACCGAAAAAGCTGACACTGCGCTTTATGGACGGGTGACCTATGAAATGATGCAGAGTTACTGGCCAACGGCTGGCGAACAACCCAATGCATCCAAGCACGACAAAGAACATTCGGCCTGGTACAACAACGTCTCCAAAGTGGTTTTGTCCAGAACCATGAGCGAAAAAGGTCTTACCAACACCAAAGTGATTGGCGACCAGCTTGCTGACAACATCTGTAAACTCAAAAAACAAGACGGAAAAAACATTCTTATTTTCGGAAGCCCCACTGCTTCGTATTCACTACTGTATCAGGGGTTAATTGACGAGTTCTGGTTATTCATCAATCCCATTTTACTTGGGCAGGGTAATCCCTTGTATAAAGGCGCCTCAGAAACAACCCCACTGAAACTGATCGAAACGAAATCATTTTCCAGCGGAGTAATTGCACTTCATTACGCAACACAACGGACTTAATCGCATAGCACACGCCCTTACTGTATCACGCTTTACCTCCACCCCATCGACAAACTCACAGCAAATCGATTACTACTTTTACTGATTGTTTGTGTATTTCCATACCCACCCGGAGGATAGTAGCTGGATGAGAAATCATAATAATAGTAATACGGATTGGTATACTGCATTTCAACTTCCTGATGGCGATAGCCTGCCAATAGCGCCAGGCGTACGTCTCCGTAGCGGATGCGATAACCCAGCATGGCCGAGAATAGTTCGCCTCCTTTAGTCTTATCAAAGTTATAGGTATCTTTTAAGGAAGGGCTCCATGCAAAGGGGGCGTATCCATAATTCATCTGCACAAATACGGCATTCTTCTTTCCAAATAAATCCCACGATGCACTGCCGAACAAAGGGAGTACATGGGTATCTTCAAATGAATCGAACCCCACACCGGCCCCTACGCGCAGTTTCTTTCCAATACGAACACCGTGTATTGTTGAGGAGGAAAACGATACCTGATCACCACCAACCAAAGCACCTGTCTGTAGTGAGAAGAAGTAAGCCATCTTTTTAGATTGCAAGCTATCCTTAGACGCAGGTGCGTTCTGTGCGTGAAGCCGTAAGCAAGACACTGCAACAAATGCTATCGAAACAAAATAACTCTTCCTCATTTCTGTAATGCTAAAGTGCTCAATAATTTTATATCAGCCGGATTAGTGTAATCGTATTGATACAATCCATCCTCACCGATCATCATAGCAATGCCCTGATAGGGAATAATATCCAATGCGTGAATATTGCTGTAACTCGCCAACTGCTTATCGCATACTTTAGTTACATCCCTTGCATCCAATACACGCAGGCCGCTGGTACCATCGCATACAAAAAGAGTTCCGTTATCAATTCCCAAACCATAAGGACCGGTCATCGCGCAGGTCTTCACCAGTGTGGGTGTAGTCAGGTTGGAAATATCGATTACTTCCAGCTGATTGGTGAATCCGGCACACGCGCTTCCGCTACGCAGCGTTACATAGGCATAGTCTCCTTCTACCACAACCGGATCGCAGCTGCGTATGTGGCTATAGCGACTTACCAACGTGGGACTTTCCGCATTCTGGATATCATAGATAAGCATGCCTGTTTGCGTACCAAAAAACAAGTGGTTATCCCGTGGGAATATGGTCTCCATGTCCCATGCAATGGGTACTTCTTTTTTAGCTACCGGGCGCGGGGGCGATGAAACTTCTACAATATCCAGATTACCGCCATCCATCGCATATAAATGATTTCCGCTGATGGTAAAGCGAGCCATCGATCCGCCAACTCCCGTAGTAGTGCCGGATGGCGCTATAGCTGCTTTGGAAGAAAACGAAGCGGATGCAGATTGTGTTAACGCAAAGCCACGATCATAATAAATTCCTCCCCATGGTTGCTGCTGATCACATTCTGTTTTATAAACCGTAACATTCTCATTCACCTGCCAATTCACCAGTATTCCTTTTTCAGAAGCTACCTGCATCCCCATCGACTGATAGTGGTTGAATAATGAACCGATACGATTTACCTCTTTGATGTTTGTAATATCGGAGATATCAAAGGCAACCAGGTCCACATAGCTGTCGGCATACAATGTCTGGTTGGCGATCGCCAGGTCATAGTTACCAGGAATATGCAGGAAGCTGATGGCCTGGGGGCTGGATGGATTACGGTTATCAATGACGTGAATACCGTTGCCCTTCTCGTTGATGAAGAGGTAGCCATCTTTAAAATAAATGCGGCCCAGCTCTTTCAGTGTATGGGGTGGCTGCACTTCCACCTGTGCCTTCAGTTGAGCGGAAGTAATGTAGACCGGTTCGTAATACGTATAGGTGGTGGTCACCTTGCACTGATCGGAACAGCGCGTAAAACACAACAAGGTAATGAGTAGAATAGCCGATGAACGGATAAAGTAATCGATTTTCATACGCTTTAGGGTTTGATGTGTGTTAGACACCATCACCCACCTAAAGGTTGTAAGCAGCTTCTGCGGATTACTTCGTATTGAATATGTAACGAAACCGGAACCCGATATCCAACACAAGTGGATTACCCGCTGTACCGGTTTGTGATTTCAATACCGACTGAAATGAGTAGCGTACTCCGGGGACTAAAGAGACACGGTATTGACCACCTAACTTATAACTGAATTCCGTACTGGTGAGTGCCGCAAAATTAAATGAACGATAAGGTGAACCTTCGCCACTACCTTGCGAATACTTATCTGACCGGCCCGATTCATCTTTCAATGTATTACGCAAAAACACATCCGTAGCCACACCGGCATTCCATTGCAATCCAAATTTGCGGTCGACAATTAAATAGCCCGCTTGCACCGGCACCGATACGAACTCATTGTTACTATTTACTTTGTAGGGCTGGGAAATTGCCAAAGGGGCTGAAGTCTTATCTGCATAGTCCGCCACAAACGCAGTGCGGTCATTGGATGCCGTATAGCTGGTATAGTTAGAGGTGTAGGAGATGGCCTGGTTCATGTAGTTCACACCTGTATGTACTATCCACCGGTCAGCAATCTTCTTACCGAATGAAAGCCCCACTGAATAAGCAGAACCTACCGATGAACGACTGGCACTCTGAGGGGCCTGAGAATTAACTAAACTATTGGTGGCATACTGCTGCATGGCGTAAGCCGGTGACTGCGTATCGGAAGCGGGTGCGCTGCCTGGATTATAACTTCCCGCTGCAGCTCCAAAAGACAACCACGTACTTTCCTTGCTTCTCCGGTCAGATCGTGCGCTGGCCATCAATGATGCGGGCATGGCAGGAAGCTCCCGTTTTGGCTCGGGCTCCATACCTTTAAACAATTTGGTATTCTTCAGCTGGGGCGAAAAATAGGAAGCCATTCTGCTGAATGCATTATCTCCTGATTGAATGCTTCCATGAGGCACCTGCTGATGATTTCCTTTTGCCTTAGCAATCGGAGTTGGATTCGTACTGGTCATTACGGTCTGTTGGTGATCACGGCCAAGTTGCTCACGTTGGGCAATCCATGGCTGGGTAACACTACTATTCCTTTTACCATGCTGATCAGCATTATGTTCTTTCAATGCATTTGATTTTGGGGAAGAGGTGGTTGTTTTTACGGAAGCTCCTGAAGAATGAGACGAAGCCGCACTCTTCCCTTTAGCCGTCCGTTCATTCTTCGCAGAACTGATTAATGACTTAGCCGATGAAGGGTTGGATGTAGTATCCGGCTGCTTACTCACACGCTCATTCGCCTGCGCGACATTTTGATTGTGCTCGGCTTGCGGATCGGTGGCAATCGTCTGAGTTTGTTTTTTATTATCTAAACTCACTACTTCATTCCCATTGTTCTCACCGACAGACTGTGCATCAGCAATTAACTCCTGCTGCTCATTATTATCTTCGTCCGTATTAAGCGGTGATTTAATGTTGTTCTCCTTTGTTAATGGAGGTTGCTTCTTTTGTGTTATGGATTGGTCCGGTACATTTGTTTCTGAATTTGCTTTAGATGCAATTGGAGCATCCTGGTTCAGTTGAAAATAAGAAGTACTGGCTACACCGATAAGCAAAGCAAAGATGACCGCAGCAGCCGCCAGGCGTTGATAGAACAACACGCTGCGCTTCATCTGATCATTGTCCAGCTTTTGATCGATGGTATTCCACACCAATCCCGAAGGCTCCATCTCGGAGTCTTCAAAAGCTTCCTTCCAGCTCTCCTCAAACTTTTGTCTTCCCGAATTTTCCATAGCTCATTGCTGCTGCACTTAATTTTGATCTCAATAAAACCTTGGCTCTATTGTATTGCGATTTGGAGGTGCCTTCGCTGATCGACAATAGCTCTCCTATCTCTTTATGACTATATCCTTCAATGGCAAAAAGGTTGAACACCACCCGGCATCCATCCGGCAAGGATTGTATCATGGTCACCAACTCCGATAAGTGAAATCCGGATAAACTGATTTCTTCACTTTCGGGCAACTGCAATTCGGTTACATCCACCATGGGGAGCAGGTATAGCTTTTGCCGCTGACTGTTCAGGGCGGTATTGATCATGATCCGCGTCATCCACGTATCCAGCCTCGATTCAGACCTGAACTGATTTATATTCTTGAAAACCTTGATAAAACCTTCCTGTAAAATATCCTCGGCTTCGGCGGTTGATTTTGCATAGCGCTGGCAGAAGACCATCATTTTCCGGCAATAGCGGTCATACAAAGCCTTTTGTGCGGCCCTGTCCCCTCTGGTACAGCCATCGATGAGCTCCTGATCACTGAGCATGCTTGCAATATGTATCTTTGACACCGCTACCGGCCTTCAGGTTGGAATGCAATTTGCCTTTATTTGAACCGTTCTTACATCAAAACAGATCTCATGCGTATAGCGATACTCCTTGTACTTACTCTTGTTTTTTCTTCGTTCTCTGTTTTCGCGCAAAAGAAGCTGGTTTTTACCGACCAGGCCTATGAGGAGCAGATCAAAACCATCCTGCTTTATCCGGCCTCGGAAGCGGCACGTGCAAATTTACAACCGGCAGCCGTTCCTTTCCAAAAGCAAAACCTGCTGCTGGAGTTTGACGACATACAAGATTCCAGGAACAACTACTCGGCTAAATTGATTCACTGCACGTATAACTGGACCAAGTCAACCCTGATGGATCTTGATTTCATGAGTGAGTATAATGAAATCACGCTTAACGATTATGAGAACTCATCGAGCTTGTTTCTTCCTTACGTACACTACCGCTTCGAAGTACCTCGAGTAAAAATTCCAGGCAATTACTTACTCATCATCTACCGTGATGGCGATAAAGAAGATCTGATTCTGTCGAAGCGAATGATGGTCTATGATCCGCGTGCCGGCCTGATGCAGGATAATCAGCTATTGGGTAATGGTGCATTGCAAGCAACGAACCAGCAAATCAATTTTACGGTCAGCTACCAGGGTCTGCAAGTACTCAACCCGATGGAGATGATTCATGTGGTGATCCGGCAAAACCAGCGGTGGGACAATGCACGGATGGATGTGAAGCCCAGTTTTATTCGCGAAGATGTCAGTCAGCTGGAGTATCGCTTCTTTGATCAGGACAAGCAATTCAGCGCTGGCAATGAGTTTCGCTTTGTGGATTTTCGTTCACTTAATTTTCCCGGTCAGAATACAGGCACCTTGAATCGCTCAACAAAACCATTTGAGCTATACGTACAGCCCGAGAAATCGAGAGAAGGATTGGCGTATGCGCAATACAAAGATCTGAACGGAGGCTATGCCATTGAGAACACCGATTACCAGGATGGATACGTGAGTGGGAATTACATCTTCGTTAATTTCCAGCTCACTACCAGGCAAGTGAATGGAGAAGTGTATGTGAATGGCGCACTGAATAACTGGCAGCGCAACGATGACAATCGCATGACTTATAACCCTGCAAAATCGGCCTATGAAGCACGGATGCTTCTAAAGCAGGGATGGTACAATTACGAATACTGGACAGAATCCAAAACACTTCCCGGCAATTATCTGGAAGGAAGTCATTTCGAAACAGAGAACAGCTATGACGTGCTGGTGTATTACAAGTCGCTACAACCCAATGCAGATCTGTTGATCGGCTACTTTAGTATCGCCGTTAATCCGCGCTAGCGTAGTTCAATTCATGCCCGGCTTCCTTCTTCACCGATTCGCTACCGGCTACATCGAGCATGCCAAAGCCTTTGTGTGCAAAGTAGCCCAATCCATTTTCATACAGAAACTGCTGCACCGGCTGAGGGGCATATAACGTGAAGGGGAAAGTGTATCCACGCACTTCGTACTTAATATCAGAGTCGTACAGCGGATAAATGCGCGCGAATTTTTTATGCGATGCCTGGAGGCGTGAGATATAATCTTTATCCGCTACCAGTTGAAATTTATAATAGTCTGCTAATTCTTCGGGAGAGAATTTCTTGCTTGCCTCCATCCGTGCAATGGTAGAGTCATAAAGCAAGTCAGAAAACTCATCACTCTCCGGTGCTACAAAACGCTTTCCTGTTTCATCATTAAATGAAGCAGGCAACAGTACAATCGGAGAAATACATAAAAACTTCACCGAGTCGGTAATGGTAACGGGGTCTTCATTCTCTACTGCCTCAGGAACCAGCTGTAAACTGCCAATCACTAAATCCTTCTGCTCGAAAAGAACCTTTAACAGGTAATCCAGAAACTCCTTATCGGAAGCAGAAAAAACCAATGTCACTTTTGACGAATAAAAATGAAGGCCTTTCCGGCTGATCTTGGTTTGCCCTTTTAGTCCGGAGAAATTATAAAGCGAATAATCAAAAAAAGATTTGTTCCCTCCGGAGATCACAAGGCCCTTGATGGCCTGCGCCAGCAAAAACTGATGGTGAAAAGGAACGTAGGCGCCTCTGTTCTTTAATGAAAAGACAATCCTGATTCTCAAGCTGATGGGTTGTTGGGACACTGCTTTAAAAAATAAAAACCACCGCTCAAAAAAAATAGAAATAGCGGTTAGCTAAATTACTAAAAATCAGATCAATCAATAGCCTTAGTGCAAGGAAAGTTTAAAATAGGAAGAATTCCAAAAACAGACCGCCAAAATCTCCTTTAAACCCGTTTTTAAACCTTACACATTAAAGCGGAAATGCATGATATCCCCGTCGGCCACCACGTATTCCTTACCTTCGATGGAGAGTTTTCCTGCTTCGCGGCACGCTCCTTCCGATCGGTACTTCTCAAAGTCGGCCAGTTTGATCACTTCCGCTTTGATAAAACCTTTTTCAAAATCAGTGTGAATGACACCGGCTGCCTGTGGCGCTTTCCAGCCCCGGGTGATCGTCCAGGCCCTTACTTCCTTTACACCTGCCGTAAAATACGTGATCAGGTTCAATAGGCTATATCCCGCCTGAATCATTTTGGCAAGACCGGATTCATCCAGCTTGTATTCATCCAGGAACATCTTCTTTTCTTCCTTGTCGGTGATCTCGGCAATCTGGGCTTCCAGTGCCGCACATATTTTGACGATGGTGGCGCCTTCAGGTGCTACGGCATCGCGCAAAGCCTTGACGTGATGATTGTCTTCATGGATGTATTTTTCGTCCACGTTAGCCACGTACATCATTGGCTTCATCGTTAACAGGAACAAATCCGCTACGGCTTTCTTATCCTCTTCGGATGCCTCCACACTTCGGGCGTTCTTTCCCTGCTCCAGTGCTGCTTTGTATTTTCTCAGGGCTTCCAGTTCCGACTTCGCCTTGGTATCGCCATTCTTTGCCGCTCTTTCAATACGGGCAATCTTTTTATCAACGGACTCCAGGTCTTTCAACTGCAACTCCATCTCGATGATTTCCTTATCCGAAACAGGATCCACCGGACCAGCCGAGCGAACAATATTGATATCATCAAAACAACGAACCACGTGTACGATGGCATCCACTTCTCGGATGTTGGAAAGAAACCCATTCCCACGTCCGTCATTTTTGCTGGCGCCCTTTACCAAACCGGCAATGTCTACAAACTCGATGGTCGTAGCCACTATATTTTGTGGATTTACAATCTCGGTCAGTAGCTCAAGGCGTTTGTCTGGTACGTTGATGATCCCAACGTTGGGGTCAATCGTAGCAAACTCGTAATTGGCTGCTACATTCTGAATGTTAGTGAGTGCTGAAAACAATGTTGACTTACCCACATTTGGCAACCCTACAATACCGCATTTTAATGCCATAGACTTTGATTTTGACGTGTTGAATTACTGATTTTGAAGCGCTCCCCTCAAAATCGGGTGCAAAGATAACCGCTAACCGCCCCACTGCAAGGGATCGATCAGAAGATCCGGCTATATATAAAGGAAAAAGCCCCGTCCGAATCCAATCGAACCAGGGCCTTTCAGGTTTAGGTTAATGTTTTTAGCGGAATATTAATCCCATTTCAATTCCGTATCAATCTCAGTAGGCTTGGCGGCGGCTTCTTCGCCCTCTTCCCGATGATCAAACTGCGCGAAATCAACACCCGGCATCAGCTCGGTTTTCACGTGATTGACCGTGTTGTTAAGTGCCTCAATGAATTTATTAAAATCTTCCTTGTACAGAAAAATCTTGTGCTTTTCATAGGTAAAGCCCTCATCATCCTTATTATACCTTTTCTTACTTTCGGTAATCGTCAGGTAATAATCATTTGATCTCGTCGATTTCACATCAAAGAAGTAGGTTCTTTTACCTGCTTTTACTTTCTCTGAGTAAATCTCATCTCTTCCATTCATCTTGTTCTCTTCCACAAAATCAGGTGTTTTAGGTTATAGTAGGGGACCTTGATTAAATCGAAGGTAATATTTAAAAAATAGATTGCAAACAGCCCCCTTTTGAATTACGTTTCGGTTTTAATACCAAAGCCTGAAATAATCACCAAAACGCCATTTTTCAAAATCCGTGAGTATAAACTTTGAAGAAATAAGACCATCGGGCAACCTTGAACTGCTGGCCCGGCAGCTGGTGGAAGGTTTTATCACCGGCCTTCACAAATCGCCCTACCATGGTTTTTCGGTTGAGTTCGCCGAACACCGCCTTTATAATGAAGGACAAAGTACCCGGCACATCGACTGGAAAGTGTTTGCACGTACTGACCGGTTGTACACCAAACAATACGAAGAAGAAACCAATCTTCGCTGCCTGATTGCCCTGGACTGCTCTTCATCCATGTACTACCCGCAGGCTACCGCCGGCAAACTCAAGTTCGCAGTGTACTGTGCGGCTGCATTGGCCTATCTCTTACATAAGCAACGCGATGCGGTAGGCTTGTGTTTGTTCTCCGACAAGGTGAATGAATACACCCCGATTAAATCTTCGTCTACCCATCTCAATAAACTGTTCACGTTACTTGAGCGAAGCCTGGAGAACGAAATCCAGAAGCAAAGCGGCACCAGGCTGGCTGATGTACTTCATGAGATTGCCGAAAAAACACACCGCAGGTCACTGATTATTCTTTTCAGCGATATGTTTGATAGCAATGAAGACTCTGGTGAACTCTTCAAAGCCCTTCAGCACATGAAACACAACAAGCATGAGGTGCTTCTGTTTCACGTAAGTGATCATGATACCGAGCTGGCATTCAATTTTGCAGAACGCCCTTACGAATTCATTGATCTGGAAAGTGGCGAGCGACTCAAGCTCAATCCATCCGATATAAAAGAGAAGGTGAAGACCGACCTGGCGGCTTTCCATGCGGAACTGAAAATGAAATGCAATCAGCTGAAAGTGGATTTCATTGAAGCAAACTCCACGACCAACTACTTTGAAATACTACAAGCTGCATTGATCAAACGATCACGGATGAAGTAGCCAAGGAGCCCCCTCCCTCGATCTGTATCCCTACCATCAATGTTAACATAAGGACGTAATTTAAGTAAGAGGCATACTCACCTACTGAAGACGTAAAACCAAAGAGGCCTGTGAAATTTCACAAGCCTCTTTGGTTATACCTAAAAACAGAATTCAGTTTTCCGACATCAGTTTTGCAACTCTTCATTATGCAACCACGATTTCTTGGCAAACAATTCTTCTTTTGATTCTACGTAATCCGGGTCGGGCACACAACAGTCTACCGGGCAAACCGCAGCACACTGTGGCTCTTCATGAAAGCCGGTACACTCCGTACATTTACCGGCTACGATATAATAAAATTCTGCTGAAACGGGTTCCTGGTTGGTTTTCGCATCTACTTTCGATCCGTCCTCCATCTCCACTTCCGTTAAAGCTGTTCCACCTGCCCAATCCCACTCACGACCGCCTTCATAGATTGCCGTATTAGGGCATTCCGGCTCGCAAGCTCCGCAGTTGATACATTCGTCTGTGATCTTTATGGCCATGTTTCTTTATTACTCCTGTTTAGCTGAGATTTGTGCAAAAATACGTTCTACACTTAACGAAACCAAAACAGGAAGGGTTAAGCAAAAGTTTAGGTATACTCATGAATTTAGAAGAAAGAATCCGCGCGTTTGCCCTTTTAGGCCAATCAATCGTTAGCATACCGGCTGAGATCAAGGAAGAATTGGTTCTTAATGTCAAAAACCAAAACTCCTGGTTCACCGAAAACTCCGTTGAAATAGCACTGAAAGGCATATCCCGGTTTCTTTCCGCTGAAAACCTGACTACGTGGACCTCCTCCTACCCTCTCCATCCGGCCACAACGAAAAAAATAGGGCTGGCCATGGCGGGCAATATTCCTCTGGTTGGTTTTCACGATTACCTGTGTGTACTGCTGTCAGGACACCATTTGGTCGCCAAGCTTAGCTCTCAGGATTCGGTTCTTATTCAGTTTTTAACCAGAGAATTGGTACGCATTGAACCCCGTTTTACCGACTACATCCATTTCGAAGAACTGCTGAAAGGCATTGATGCGGTTATTGCGACCGGTAGTGATAATACCTCGCGCTACTTTGAATATTACTTCCGCCATATCCCCCGCATCATCCGCAAAAACAGAACATCCTGCGCGGTTTTATCCGGTGAAGAACCGGCAGAAGAACTGACCCGGTTAGGTATTGATGTGTTTACTTACTTTGGATTAGGCTGCCGCAATGTTTCCAAACTATTCGTACCCGAAGGATATAGCTTCACTCCTTTACTGGATTCCTGGCAGGGATACGCAGAAGTAGGACATCACCACAAGTATGCCAACAACTACGATTATCAGAAGTCGATCTTGTTAGTGAATGGCATTCCTTTTCTTGATAACGGATTTGTGATGCTCACCAAAAATGAAGCGTCAGTCTCTCCTATCTCTGTATTGTTTTATGAAGAATACAAAGACCCGAACGATCTTCACCTGAAGCTCACGGCACACCGCGAAAAAACACAATGTATTGTAGCTGCAAAAGGATGGTACAAGGAAAGTGTTCCGTTTGGCGAAGCACAACTTCCCGAAGCATGGGATTACGCAGACAAAGTAGATACGCTTCAATTCCTCAGCGCGCTCTAAAACAGATCAGTGATAAAAAGAAGAAGGCCGGTTAAAATTCAACCGGCCTTCTTCTTTTAATACTACGAATTATTTTCCTCTTTGAATTTCTATCCATCCGGTCACTACTTCACCATCCGCTTTCAACCGGTAGTAGTAAATACCGTCCGAAGCAGATCCTCCATTCCAGTCATTCTGATAGGACTTGGACGAGTACACTTCATTACCCCATCTGTTGGAGATAACCAACTGCGCATCGGCAGGAAGGTTACGAATGAAGAAGAAGTCGTTTACGCCATCACCATTTGGTGTGAACACATTTGGAATATTGTTGATACTGAATGTGTAGTCAATCGGAATGCGCACATCAAATTCAACCGAACATCCACCCTCTTCGTTGACGGTAACATGATACCTGCCGGCATGCAGTTTATTGTACCTCTTCGTATAACCAAACGTACTTGGATCCGGATCTACTTCCTCCAGGTCGGTTTCAAATCCAACCTCATTCACCGGATTGGCGGCGGAGTCAAAGCGGATAGAAGCATAGTAAGGAACCGTACCTCCGGCAAAGTTGGTCAGCTTAAACGAACCCGTAGCGATATCCGAGAACGAGGGAAGAATGTCAGCGGCATTCACCGTTAATGCTCCCCGGTTAGTATAACGCGATACCGCTGAATTAATCGTACAGGTACCCTGCACCTGCACCAGCTTGATCTCGTACTCACCCGTAGCCGAAGGCAATTCAATTCCTCTGAGGTAGTAAATGCCACCGGCAGGAGTGCCTGTCAATGTCACTACACTCGGAGTAACATCACCCAGCTTGACAATCTGAATATCGAAGGGTCCGGAAGCAACATTGATATCGGAAAGCTTCAGTACCGGACTTCCCAATTCGCACGTCATCTGCTGTGTAAATGAAATACGTGAAGGGCCTCCGAGAATATCAATTGCTCTTTCATTAGGACAACCATTTACCTTTGACTTCACCGTAATATAGTAGCGTCCTTTTGACAGATTCTTGTATTCAACAATACCGTTTACCGGCACATCTTTGAATACAGGACTGCTTCGGTCGGCATCCTGAGTGATCGCCACTTCATTTGCTCCTGTCGGGAATTCCACCGTAATCATACCATCTTCCCCATTACCGGTACAGGAAGGATTAGCCACCGCCACATTTGTGAATTGAATCAATCCAGGGCTAGCAACCGCAAACTGAGTTCCGCTTAGTGTAATCGAGCACAATTGATTATCTGTAATTTTCAAGATGTGATTTCCTCCACTCAGGTT
Organism: Flammeovirgaceae bacterium; assembly: GCA_023251155.1. Classification (GTDB taxonomy): domain Bacteria; phylum Bacteroidota; class Bacteroidia; order Cytophagales; family Cyclobacteriaceae; genus ELB16-189. Next base: position 22,013 of record JAHEZH010000049.1, read on the forward strand.
TCGGATAATTTTATCCGCAGGCATTGTAAATGGAGTACCATCCAGTTCAAATGTATAACCTGTACCAGTAGCATCACCACCTGAATAAGCGACCAATACACTTCCATCATTGTTATTACATGTGGCCGCTGTTTGCGGAGTGATATTTCCAACGATTTGTGTGAACGCATTGCCAATCGTTACAAGCACTTCAGCAGGACAATTGTCAGATGCATCATCTCTTACCAATACATTATACGGAGTTGCACTAGGTGGTAAGTTCGTAAGTGTTACCGGAGAAACAAACGAAGTCCACAACACTCCATCCAGTGAATATTCATAAGGAGAGTTCCCTCCAGAATTTACTGTTATTCTTGCCTGCCCCGTTGGTTGTCCAAAACATTTTGCATCAACCATGTTAGAAGCAGTAGCATTAACGGTAGACTGCACCAAAAGGTCAAAATCCTGAATACAAACATTACCTGCCTGATCCTGTAGTTTATACTGATAGCGAGCAGGAGACAAGTTGATAAACGAGTATGACCCCGCTGGCCCGATCTGCGGTGGGAACACTGCTGTTCCACCAATCATCAAGGTAACGATATAACTTCCTGGCGTACTTCCCGCCACATTAAGAACAATCACACCATCGTTCTGTCCATTGATACAAGAAGGACGTTTGGTCAGATTAGTATCTACCGAGGTAGTGAAGGCAAAGCAATTCACTCCTCCACAAGTTGCATTCACCTGAACATTGGTGGTTGCTGTGGCTGTACATGTTCCAGATCCAACAGTATACGTAATCACAAAAGTACCTGTACCAGATACTGCCGGACTAAATGCACCTGTTAAAGGATTGGTGATACCAGTACCACTCCACGTTCCGCCAGATACGGAAGCGGCTAAATTAAATGGTGAGGTGGTTGTACATACAGGGCCAACCGGAGTGATGGAAACGCTTCCTGCGCCTGCATTCACTACAATAGTAGTTGTTTTAGTGTCGCTACAACCACCTATGGTTAGGCTATACGTAATGGTGTGATTACCCGCTCCGGCTACCGAAGGATCAAATGTTCCCGTTACTGCATTGGTGATACCAGTACCACTCCACGTTCCTCCTGTAGTGGCAGCTGTCAAATTAGTTGCTGCATCACTGCTACAGAAAGGACCAGCTGTAGTAATAGTTGCATCAGGAGGAGTAGCTACGGTGATTGTAGTTGTCTTTGTATCCGTACAAGTACCGCTCGTTACAGTATAGGTAATGGTATGCGTACCTGCTCCGGCAATGGCAGGATCGAATGCTCCAGTAGCTGCATTAGTGATACCTGCACCGCTCCATGTTCCACCTGAAGTAACGGCAGACAATGTGGTTGAAGCATCGCTGGTACAGAAAGGCCCGGCCGCAGTGATGGTAGCATCTGGTGCGGCATTCACTACGATGGTTGTTGTCTTGGTATCTGTACAACCACCTATTGCTATTGTGTATGTAATCGTGTTAGAACCTATCGTTGCAGAAGCAGGATCAAATGTTCCTGTTGCCGCATTAGTTATACCTGAACCGCTCCAGGTCCCACCCGAAGTAACTGCCGTCAATGTCACCGAAAGATCATTTGAACAGAATGGACCTGCGGCAGTGATGGTAGCATCCGGAGGGTTAGCAACAGTGATGTTTGTTGTCTTGGTATCCGAACATGTTCCATTATTAACAGTATAAGTGATTACATAATTACCTACACCTGCTGTGGCAGGGTCAAACGTACCCGCGTTGGTATCGGTAATACCTGTGCCACTCCAGGTACCACCCGCTGTTGCTGCGGTAAGTGTTGTTGCAGCATCAAGCACACAGAACGGACCGGCTGCAGTGATTGTAGCATCTGGTGCGGCATTCACTATGATGGTTGTCGTCTTGGTATCGGTACAGCCCCCTATGGTCATGGTGTATGTAATCGTGTTGGAACCTATTGTTGCGGAAGCAGGATCAAACGCGCCTGTTGCTGCATTGGTTATTCCCGAACCACTCCATGTACCACCTGAGGTAGCAGCCGATAATGTCACTGGCAGATCATTTGAACAGAATGGACCTACCGCTGTAATGGTAGCATCTGGCGGATTGGCTACAGTGAGGTTAGTGGTTTTAGTATCTGTACATGTTCCATTGGTTACCGTGTATGTAATAACAAAAGTACCAACACCTGCGATGGCAGGATCAAATGCGCCTGTACTTGCATTCGTAATACCAGTACCGCTCCAGGTTCCTCCGGAAGTTGCAGCCGTAAGTGTGGTGGATGGATCAAGTATACAGAAAGGACCTGCAGCAGTTATGGTAGCATCTGGTGCGGCATTCACTACAATAGTAGTCGTTTTGGTATCCGTACATCCTCCTACGGTTACTGTATAGGTAATTGTATTATTACCTATTGTTGCCGAGGCGGGATCAAACGCGCCTGTTGCGACGTTGGTTATACCCGAACCACTCCATGTACCACCTGAGGTAGCAGCCGATAATGTCACTGGCAGATCATTTGAACAGAATGGACCAACCCCTGTAATGGTAGCGTCTGGTGCAGCAATAACATCAATATCGGTTGTCTTTGTATCTGTACATCCACCTATAGTAACTGTGTATGTAATGGTATGCGTACCAACTCCTGCTGTGCCCGGATCAAAGGTGCCCGCGCTGGCGCTAATGATACCTGCACCACTCCACGTTCCTCCGGAAGTTGCTGCTACCAATGTTGCAGCGCCATCACTGACACAGAATGGTCCTGCAGCAGTAATGGTAGCGTCAGGTGTCGTTACATTAATATTGGTTGTCCTGGTATCCGTACATCCACCGGCAGTGACGCTATAGGTGATGGTATGATTTCCCAAACCGGCAACGGCAGGATCAAAAGTGCCAAGGCTCGCATCCGTGATGCCTGTACCACTCCAGGTACCACCCGCTGTAGCAGCGCTGAGCGTAGCAGGAGCATCGCTGATACAGAATGGACCTGCGGGTGTAATCGATGCATCAGGAACCGGGTTAACAATAATAGTGGTGGTTTGGGTATCTGTACATCCGCCTGCCGTAACAGTATATGTGATGGTGTGAGATCCAGCTCCTGCTACAGAAGGGTCAAATACTCCGGTGGCGGCATTGGTTATACCAGGACCACTCCACGTGCCATTTGGGGTTACCGCAGTCAATGTTGTTGCTACATCATTGGAGCAGAATGGTCCCGCAGGGTTAATGGTGGCATCGACAATAACCTGAGTGTAGCTAAAGTTGACACGGGAAAAACCTCCTCTTTCAAAATACTCGATTACCAGCTCATGCGGACCGGTAAGACAGATTGATCCGGATGTATAGGTAGTGTATGCATGCGTATTGAATGAACCACCAGGTGCTACTGTTACAAGTACCCCGTCCAGAAACAGCCTCACACCATCATCCCCACCTATCGTAAATGTGTAAGAGCCTGTAGTAAAGGTTTTACTCATTCTAAAACGAATACTATAATCATCCAGGTAAGAACCACAGATATTCGGTCCTGCCAGTGGAGTGGCATTCCCCAGATTCAGATCAAAAATTTCGGACTGAGTTAAAAAACCACGGTATTTGCCACTTGCAAAATCAATATTTGATACTGGAGGAGCTGGCGCAGATGCATCCGTGTACACGTATCCTATCCATGAATTTATTCCTGGTGTCACCTCGTCTCCTCCAATAGGTGTTACCGTAACCGAAGCACTTCCACTCACCGTACCCGGTCCACATGTACTGTTAGATACCGATACCAAGGTATAAGTAGAGGTAGTGGCTGGTGAAACCTGGAATGAATGAGGGCTTGAAGCAATCCCGGTGATGTTAAAGACAGTCACTCCATCCGTATATGATACATCCCATGGCTGTGTACCCGTCAGGGTAAGCGTTAACGTTGCAGGAACACCTGCACAGACATTTCCACCGCCACTTATAACGGCCGTAGGGACATCGGTCACCGTAAGGGTAACTGCGGTTGGCAGTCCGGCGCAGGAATTTGAACTGGTCTCTGTAACATAGACAGTAGTTGTACCCGCTGCTGCACTGCTGAATCCAAGTTGAGCATTCGTAGGTGTAGTGCCGGTCGTCAGTACAGTAGTCAGTGCCGCATCACTATACCAGGTATAGGTGCTGGTGCCTACCGGTGCATTCACAACAGGTGCTGTAATTGTAGAACCGACACAAATTGGAGTAGCATCAAATGTGATAGACGGAGCAGCCGGAGCTGGCTCAACAATAACATCTACCGAAGTACCAAAAGAAGTTCCCGTACAGTTCGCATCACTGAGTGCGGTAATCGAATAAGAACCTGCGAGAGCATTAGTGATAGGGAAAGAATTACTTGCATAGCCGGTGACGGAGACGGGTGTAGTGCCATCCGTGTAAGTAAAATTGAACGGTGCCGTACCGGTAAAGGTAAACGTTACGGTAGGAAGTGAGGCACTGGCACAAACAGTGCCGCCACCACTTACACTGGCTGTTGGCAATACCTGATTCGATACACTAACAGGAGTACCGAAGCTAATCGCAGGGCAAATCGAGGCATCGTTGAAAGCTGTGATGGAATACGTACCTACGGCAGCGGCTGTAATCGTGAAGGTAGTGGTCGGGTGTCCAACAATATTTACCGGAGGGTTGGTGCCATCACTGTAGGTGAAATCAAACGGTGCAGTACCACTAAACGTAAAGATCACATCGGGTTGCGGATTACCAGGGCACACGACACCTCCCCCGCTGATCACTACATCCGGAGCGGTGTTAACAATAACATCAGTTGAAGACCCCAACGAAGTACCCGTACAGTTCGCATCGCTCAATGCAGTAACCGAGTAGGATCCTGCCGGAGCATTCGGAATAGTAAAAGTTGACGAGGCATGACCGGTGACGCTTACCGGAGGATTAGTACCATCCGTATACGTAAAATTAAATGGTGCAGTACCTGTAAACGTAAAGGTAATGGTAGGAAGAGGATCGCCTGAACAGATGGTACTACCTCCACTTGCACTGGCAGTAGGTAACACCTGATTCGACACACTAACAGGAGTACCGAAGCTGGTCGCAGGGCAAATCGAGGCATCGTTGAAAGCTGTGATGGAATACGTACCTACGGCAGCGGCTGTAATCGTGAAGGTAGTGGTCGGGTGTCCAACAATATTTACCGGAGGGTTGGTGCCATCACTGTAGGTGAAATCAAACGGTGCAGTACCACTAAACGTAAAGATCACATCGGGTTGCGGATTACCAGGGCACACGACACCTCCCCCGCTGATCACTACATCCGGAGCGGTGTTAACAATAACATCAGTTGAAGACCCCAACGAAGTACCCGTACAGTTCGCATCGCTCAATGCAGTAACCGAGTAGGATCCTGCCGGAGCATTCGGAATAGTAAAAGTTGACGAGGCATGACCGGTGACGCTTACCGGAGGATTAGTACCATCCGTATACGTAAAATTAAATGGTGCAGTACCTGTAAACGTAAAGGTAATGGTAGGAAGAGGATCGCCTGAACAGATGGTACTACCTCCACTTGCACTGGCAGT
>JAHEZH010000049.1:27566-35976 GCA_023251155.1 Flammeovirgaceae bacterium
CCGGAGGATTAGTACCATCCGTATACGTAAAATTAAATGGTGCAGTACCTGTAAACGTAAAGGTAATGGTAGGAAGAGGATCGCCTGAACAGATGGTACTACCTCCACTTGCACTGGCAGTGGGCAATACATGGTTTGATACGCTTACCGGTGTACCCAGTGCCGTAGCCGCACATGTATTCGCATCTGACAAGGCAGTTATCGAATAGGTTCCAACAGTAGCTGCAGATATAATATACGTATTACTGTTATGCCCGTTGATGGTAACGGGAGCATTAACACCGTCAGCGTACGTAAAATCAAAAGGTGCTGTACCCGTGAAAGTAAAGGTGACATCCGGCTGAGGACTTCCGGCACAAACAACACCTCCACCGGTGATGGTGGCAGTAGGTAGCGGATTAACAATCACCGTTTGAGTAGTACCAAAGTTAGTCGCAGTACAGCCATTGGCATCACTGAGTGCGGTTACGGAATAATTTCCAGCCGGCGCATTAGGAATACTGAATGTCGTACTGTTGTGTGCAGTTACAGTAACCGGAGTCGTTCCATCCGTATAGGTAAAATTAAATGGCGCTGTTCCGGTAAACGTAAAGGTGATTGTCGGTAATGCATTCGCACAAACCGTAGCTCCACCGCTGGTACTTGCCGTAGGTAATGGATTCACTGATACGGAAACCGGAGTACCTAAATTCGTAGCAACACACGTGTTGGCATCACTCAGAGCAGTGATCGAGTAGGTACCTGCAGGAGCATTCGCAATGGGAAATGAATTACTTCCGTAGCCCGTCACCGTAACAGGAGTTACCCCATCTGTATAGGTAAAATCAAAAGGCGCTGTACCTGTAAAAGTGAACGTGACAGAAGGCAACGGATCATTTGCACATACCGGACCTCCTCCGGTAATGGTAGCCGTAGGTAGCGGATTAACAATCACCGCTTGAGTAGTACCAAAGTTAGTCGCAGTACAGCCATTGGCATCACTGAGTGCGGTTACGGAATAATTTCCAGCCGGCGCATTAGGAATACTGAATGTCGTACTGTTGTGTGCAGTTACAGTAACCGGAGTCGTTCCATCCGTATAGGTAAAATTAAATGGCGCTGTTCCGGTAAACGTAAAGGTGATTGTCGGTAATGCATTCGCACAAACCGTAGCTCCACCGCTGGTACTTGCCGTAGGTAATGGATTCACTGATACGGAAACCGGAGTACCTAAATTCGTAGCAACACACGTGTTGGCATCTTTCAATGCCGTTACCGAATAGGTGCCCACCGGCGCATTCGGCAGGGTGTAAGTCAGACTATTATGTCCGGTAACATTGACTGATGTCGCTCCATCGGAATAGGTAAAATCAAAAGGTGCCGTACCGGTAAAGGTAAACGTAACATCAGGAAGCGGATCGCTTGCACAAACAGGACCACCGCCACTTATGGTAGCCGTAGGTTTTGGATTAACAACAATTTGGAAAGATCCTGTGCCTGATACTGTACATCCATTATTATCCGTGATGAGAGAGCCAAAACTATATGTAGTGGTCACCACAGGACTTACTGTAATTGGTGAACCATTGTAGCCACTTACGGGACCAAGGCCCGTAACTGTGAAACTATAAGGAGCTGATCCTCCACTGATGTTAGCCTGAATGGAGGAACTCTGACCTTCACAAATAGGTGTAGCTCCGGCTAATGTTAATGTTGCCGTAGTTGGTGGGGTGTTAACCTGTACAGCCAGGGTATTGGTACTGAAGATTGGTGTACAGATAGAGCCTGCTAGTTTGCCTTCAACCCTAACATTACTATGAAGTCCTGTCGGGGTTAACCCACCAACTAGTACAATCTGTGATGTAGGCCAGGTGACTGTTGATCCTACAGCTGTTGCTCCATCGTAAAGCGTATATTGAATTCCATTCGTAGGTGTTGTGGGGTGAATATCGATGACGAGATCTTCCCCGGTACAAAGAAACACATCGGGAGAGGAAATGGTGAATGTACTGGGTAGCGGATCGGTAATGACAAATGAAGGAGGAGTAAAACTACAGTTAGCATTCTGATCGGTAATCACCACCGTATAGGTTCCTCCCTGGAGATTGGAAATATTTTGAGCACTGCTTGTAAATCCACCAGGCCCTGTCCATGAATAGAAGTAAGATCCGGTACCACCGTTTACGGACGTAATATTAATCGATCCATTAGGTGTAAGACAGGTCTGGTCGGAGTTGTCCGCTTTGGTAGAGTTAATGCTGGAAATGGACGTGATATTGCTTATCGATTGAACTGAAGAATAGTTGCTGACTGCATTGTCTCCATCACTAACTGCAACAATATAATTGGCATCGGGTGGCAGATTGGGGATAACTGTGGGAACCCCTAAAGTCAAAGACCCGGTTTTAAAAGTACTGGTGTTAACGCCAAAAATAGTATAGGCATAAGGGCCTACCGTGGTGGTGGTGTTATCGACGGTGATCGTGAACGATCCGTTATTGGAACCGGAACACGATTCTTTTTTAACCAGTGTTACATTAAGGACTTGACCCCACAAGCTAAACGAAGAGAGAAATCCAAATAAAATGAATAGTATAATTCTCGATCTCATCGGCTTTGACTCTCTTTTATTTCAACACTTATTTCTTTTGAACACTTGTCTTTCTTTCTGTCCACAATCACGAACTCGTAGTTGCCTTTTGGCAAATCTTTCGCTTCATGACGGGGTAATTTTATTTTATCCTCCCGCTCCTGCTTTCCGGCAGCCGTTAAATTCAAAATCACATAGCGATCGTCATCTGTAGCTGATCCTGCAAACTGAAAGTGGATACTTCCATCGGCCCTGCCTGGTGAAGCATCTACTACTTTATAAGTTACCCCGGTGAGACAGTTCTGAGAATAGGCCTGAGTAGCCACCGTCAAAGAAAAGAGGAGTAGGAAAGAAACAAGCAGATAACGATTATTCATCTCGGTGTTTGGTTCAAAAAAAATCTAAACATAATATAGATAGACTTTAAAAAATGATTGTAACCCTATAAGGCCAGGTAAAGGTGACATTTACTTCAAAAATCTATCACTTAAAAAAATCCTTACTCCTATTCGAGTAATATTTAGTTTAAAAAATAACATTTAGAACTTCGGCTTCAGTATTTCGCTCATGATGAACGCTTTCTTAAAACTTTCCGGATCCTGAAATTCCTTGGCATAGTTGGTCGTGGGTACCCACTGTTCCACTTGCTGATAGCCCTTAAAATGCCCGAATTTCATATCGGTATCCGATAGCTTCATGGTCTCTTCCAACGAAGGCTTAAGAAAGGCTTCCTGCTTTGCTTTTTCATACGCAGCAATGGTCGCATCATCATCTCGGTACTGGTAATCTACTTTCTCCAGGTCTTCCTCTTCGTCCTCCAGATGATCGTCATAATCTACATAGTCGCCTTCACGGGAGGAGGTAGCGGGGTAAGATGGATTCGAAACGGGTTCAGGAGCTTTTGATGACTGAATTTCGCGCAACAACTCTTCAAAAGTCAATGGCTTCTGATTGAATTCAGGTTGCGGCGTATTGGGTCTATTGGCTGGTCGTTTTGACGAAACCTCTTCTTCGGGCTTCTTTTTCATTGCCCGCGCAATAAGAGACACCACAATAACGATGAGCCAAATCCAGAACTGTAAGTCCATAAGTATTTCAAAAGTAATTAAAATAACGATTTTTAATGCACTTAATAGTCATTTTCAACGTTTACCTTAGCCGTATTTCGCTTCATCTGACCAATAATGCACCATTTATTACATCGGTTGCGAATCTGATCTTTGCCTGCTTTGTCATTTTTTTGATGAAAATCCTTCACGCAGGTAGTCCGAGAGTGCGGTATGATAAACCGTTTTGCCCGGCTTTAGTTTTTTCCCGTAGCGCTCAAACTTGTTTCGGAGCCACCGGTACTCCCCCTTGCGTAACTCATCCTTTTGTCCATGGCACCATACAACTACGTTTGATGTCAGTCAATTATAGAAAGCGGAGTCCTCTCCCCTTTGCCTGGCCAGAAACGCGGTACTCAGTTTAAATACAACGCGCTCATTGGCCTGCCATAGCATCAGCACTGCCCTCCGCCAATCCCGAATGTGTTTAAAATTGGGATAAAATGTGGATCGATTGGGCTGGAGCAAGTTTCCAAATGACCTGCCTGCGGTTATATTTGCCGACTTTACTGTTGGGGTATTGGGCATTCAGGATCATCAACCGCCTCATGCTTTTTTGCCTTTGTATAAACCACTTTCACATATAAGAACATGCAGTTATCGAAGCTGGAGGTTAAGGGATTCAAGAGTTTTGCCGATAAGGTAGTGATCAACTTTGACGAGGGGATTACCGGAATTGTTGGGCCAAACGGCTGCGGCAAATCCAACGTAGTCGATTCCATCCGTTGGGTGTTGGGCGAACAGAAGACCAGTGCATTGCGCTCGGAGAAGATGGAAAACGTGATCTTCAACGGAACCAGCGGGCGCTCTCCTCAGCAGATGGCCGAGGTTTCCCTTACCATTAATAACACCAAAAACCTCCTCCCTACCGAATACTCGCAGGTAACCATCACACGCCGGTTGTATCGCTCCGGTGAAAGCGAATACCTGCTGAATGGGGTCGAATGCCGGTTGAAAGACATCACCAACCTGTTTCTTGATACCGGTGTAGCCTCGAATAGCTACGCCATCATCGAGTTGGGAATGGTGGATGATCTGTTGAATGATCGTGACAACTCCCGAAGATCGCTGTTCGAAGAGGCTGCGGGTATATCCAAGTTTAAGAAGCGTAAGAAAGAAACACTAAAGAAGCTGGAAGACACCGACACGGATCTGGAGCGTGTGGAAGATTTGCTTTTCGAAATTGAAAAGAACATGAAGAGCCTTGAAAAACAGGCTAAACAAACGGAAACGTATTATAAGGTAAAGGAAGATTATAAAGAGAAGAGCGTTCACCTGGCCAAGGTGATCGTGAATAAGCAGAAGGAAAAATTCAGCTCGGTAACCAAGCAAGCCGAAGCCGAAAGTGATCGCAAAATGAAGTTAACAGCCGAGATGGCCGAGAAAGAAGCATTGATTGAAAAATCAAAAGCCGACCTGATCACGAAGGAAAAGACATTATCATCACGACAAAAATCAATCAACGAATTTGTAGCGGGTATACGCAAGTACGAAAGCGAAAAGCAGATCAAGAATGAGCGCCTTCGTTTTTTGAATGACCGTGTCAACAATCTGAAAGAGCAGATCGATCAGGATAAGAAGAGCAATGAGCGCGCTCGTTTCAGCCTGCAAAGCCTGGAAGGTGAGCAGGAAGCAGCACAGGCGATATTGCAAGAGATCACCGATAAGGTAAGTGCTCTCAAGGAAGACTATGAAGCACAGAAAGCTTCTACCTACACTCTTCAGGGTGAAGCTGATGCATTGCGACAAACACACCGCACCCGTCAGGAGGAATCGTTTCAAATCAACAAAGCGGTGGAGATACGTGACATCCAGGTTTCTTCACTGAAACAAGAACTGGAACGCACCGCTACCGACACCAATCAGCAAAGTGCCAGCCTCGCTGAGTTTGAAAAGAAACTCGTATTGCTGCAAAGCGAGATCAACGAAAAGAACACCTATCGCGATAAGCTCAAAAACGAAGAAGAAGAAGTCATTGCACGCATTACTTCATTGGAAAAAACCATTGAACTGATTCGTGAGGAGATGACCACTACGGGCCGTAAACTGGATGCCCGTCAAAATGAATACCAGCTCACCAAATCGCTGGTCGAAAACCTGGAAGGGTTTCCGGAAGCGATCAAGTTCTTAAAGAAGAACGTAGGCTGGACCAAGAATGCCCCTCTCCTGTCGGATATCATTTCCACTACCGAAGAATACCGTGTTCCAATTGAGAATTACCTGGAACCCTTTCTCAACTACTATATTGTAGAGCATGAATCAGAAGCGTACGAGGCCATTAATATATTGAGTGATGCCAGCAAGGGCAAAGCCAATTTCTTTATCCTCGATGCGTTTGAAAAATTTTCCTCTTCTGATCTTCAGATGTATCCCAATGCCTTTCCGGCTACCAAGATCATTGAGTTTGATGTGAAGTACACCAAGCTGATGTCCTATATCCTGGATAAGGTATATATCTATGAAGGGGATGTAAAAACATTACCTACCGGTGACGATAATACATTTATCTCGAAGAGTGGTAAGGTCACCAAACGTAAATTCAGTTTATCCGGTGGATCCGTCGGGCTATTCGAAGGAAAGAAAATAGGAAGAGCGAAGAACCTGGAGAAGCTGGACAAGGAGATCAAAGAATTCAGCAAGAAAGTAGAAGACATCCGTCACTCCTTACTGGATCGGCAGCGTGAGTTAGAGCGGCTGCGTAACAATACCTTGAAGCAACAGATTGAAGAAGCGCAAAACTCCATCAAGCTGGTGAGCGATGAATTCATTTCTGTAAAGACAAAACAAGAGCAGTTTGCCCACATGCTCAACAATGCGGATCTGCGCAAGGAAGATATCCTGGAGAAGATCGATACGTTGACCACCGAACTGGACGAACTAAAACCAAAAGCGCTGCAGGCGCAACAGGAACTGGTACAGCAGGAAGAAAAACTGAAAGCCATTACCAAAGAACTGGCGGAGCAAAGCGAATTACTCAGCAGCAAGTCATCTGCGTACAATGAGCAAAACATTTTCTTCCATCAACAGGAAAACCGTGTGAAAAGCATCGAACAAGAGATGCGTTTCAAGCAGGAGTCGATGGATCAAAGCACACAGCGTGTAGAACTCAATAGTGAAGAGCTGCGCAAAAACGAAGAAGAAACCAAAATCATCATTGAAACCACGCAAAGCAATGATGAAGACCTGATTGCCATGTATGTGCAGAAAGAAGACATGGAAAAAGGATTGGGAGAAGCAGAAAAAGAGTACTACTCCGGCCGTGGTGAAATCGATCAGTTTGAAAAAGACCTGCGTGATATTTCTCATCAGCGCCAGCACATCGACACCTTGTTGATGGAGTTACAAGGACAGCTGAACGAAAGTAAGATGCAGTTGAATTCGGTGAAAGAACGTCTGTCAGTAGAGTTCAACATTCAGCTGGATGCGGTATTAGGGCAGGCTACACCGGAAGAAGCGGCAGAATTACTCAAAGCCGATGAAGATAAAATACGTGAACAGGTAAGCAAGATTCGCGAGAAGCTGGACAACATGGGGCCGATCAACCCGATGGCGATGGAAGCGTATACCGAAATCAAAGAGCGTAACGATTTCATCTTAACACAAAAAGAAGATTTACTGAAAGCAAAAGAATCCCTCTTCAGCACCATCAACGAAATTGAGAGTGTGGCGAGCGAGACCTTCATGCATGCATTCAACGAGATCAAAACACACTTCATCCGCGTATTCCGTTCACTGTTTACCGAAGGGGATGAGTGTGATCTGAGATTAGCCGATCCCTCCAAACCATTGGAATCAGATATTGATATTGTGGCGAAGCCAAAAGGAAAACGCCCGTTGACCATCAACCAGCTTTCGGGTGGTGAAAAGACATTGACCGCAACGGCCCTGTTGTTCTCGATGTATCTGCTGAAACCGGCTCCTTTTTGTATTTTCGATGAGGTAGATGCCCCCTTGGATGATGCCAACATCGATAAATTCAACACCATCATTCGCAACTTCAGTAAAGACAGCCAGTTTGTGATTGTTACACACAACAAGCGCACCATGATCAGTACCGATGTGATCTATGGTATTACAATGGTGGAGAAAGGGGTATCGCGCGTGGTACCTGTGGATTTGCGAGAGCTGGCTTAAGCAGAAAAGAGAGATAAAAAAGAAAAGGTCACTTCCCTGTGAAGCGACCTTTTTCTTTTATTTGTGTTTTCAACCCCGATTACCTTGTCCCGATTATTTGTCGCTGCTGCAATTGGTGCCATATCATTATTGATGACTCCGCTGCCATCTGCAGCCCAGTACGAAAAAGACTACACCCCGCTGCCTAAAACATCACCCGGCAACAAAGCACTGATACAGGAATTAAGCACTCCGGATTTAAGTGAAATCGCAGGCATCCGTTCACTGGACAAGCGGAACCAGATGACAGCGGCTTTCGACCAGATCGTGCGCTCATTGATCGGTAAAGTAAAAAAAGGAGAATTCATTGATGATGATGCGACACAACAATATGTGGATCTCATCTTCAACACCATTATTCAAAACAATCATTTACCTGAGCGGAAACGAAGGCTGCTCGTTTCACGGGACATGATTGCCAACGCGGTATGTCATGGGGAGGGGACATTTGTTGTCACGATGGGATTATTAAATAAATCAGAAAATGAAAGGCAGGTTGCATTTGCCCTCGCACATGAAGTGGCGCATTATGAATTAAACCATGTGTATAAAAAGGTAAAGC
>JAHEZH010000050.1 GCA_023251155.1 Flammeovirgaceae bacterium
TTCTGCCATCAGCAAAAAAACGGGCGGCCCCTGCGAGGGATGCGAAGCCCTCTTTGAATACGGCAACCGAAAGCTGAGCAATGTGGATACCCTTCCGGGATTCAGCACCAATAAACCACAACTGAAAGTAACAGGGCGCGTGCTGAAGAAAGATGGCGTGACTCCTGCCAGCGGTGTGATTGTTTATATCTATCACACCAGTCGCCAGGGGCTGTACGAGCGCAAGGGAAACGAAACCGGCTGGGCCAGGCGGCACGGCATTTACCGTGGCTGGATAAAAACCGGCAGCGATGGGCGCTACACCTTCTACACCTTTCGGCCTGCTCCTTACCCCGATCATAGCGAACCCGCGCACATTCACATCACCGTAAAGGAACCCGACAGAAATGAATATTACCTCGATGAATATTTGTTTAATGATGATCCATTGCTGACGGCAGCGGAAAGAAAAAAACTTCCACAACGGGGTGGCTCTGGTATTGTACTGCTCCAAGCCGGGAAAGATGGACTATGGATAGCCGAGCGCAACCTGATACTGGGACTGAACATTCCCGATTATGAATAACCGTAACGCGGTGCCGGTGTTGTTCGTTACCTTGATGTGCGTTGCCTGCTCGGTAAAGCAGCAGCAGAATAATGAATCAGCGAAGAGCACGGCACCCATTCAGGAAGCGGCAAAGGCATGTGTTACCGATACAATGAAAATAGATCTGCGTCAGTCGGCCGTTTACTGGAAAGGAACCAAGATGCGCGGTGCCGGAAAGCACGAAGGTGAGTTGCGTTTTGAACATGGTTTTGTGTTGCTGTGCAATGAAGCACTTGCCGGAGGTAGTTGCACTGTCGATATGAAAACCTTGAAAGTAACGGACATACCTGCTACCGACCCTGTGCCGATCAAGAATCTGACCGGCCACCTGAGCAATGCTGATTTCTTTGACATCGAACACTATCCCAGTGCCTTCTTCACCATCACCGCTGCGAAACATGAGGAAGACACGATATACGTAACCGGAAACTTATCCATCAAAGACGTGACGTTGCCAGTAACGTTTACCGCCACACATCATGCTGGCACCTTCATCACTACCTTTACCATCAACCGCAAGCAATGGCACGCAGGCTATACCGGCACATGGGCCGACAGAACATTGGTGGATGATGAGGTGACACTACGGATCGTATTGGCATTTCAGCCTAAGGAACGTTGACCCTTGAACTCAATACGAACCTTCAGAGGCCAATGGCATCCTGCAGTTGATCACTGTGGTTTCCGGTAAGCCGAAGCAAACTGGGTAATCAGCAAATAGCCGATCACCAGAAAGGCGGAGAAGATAATGGTAACGCCATACGTCTGCGGATGGGCAATGGGGTCGAGCACGCGCACGGCTATGTCGCGCAGCAGGCCAGTGGGTGATGAGATCACATCCCAGCTGTTCCAGCGCAGGTAGCGGCCCAGGTAAATGCCAAAGCTGCCGAGGATGAGTGAGGCAATGGCCATGGCCCAGCCAATCCATTTATTGAAGTGGCGGGTGATGACTGCCTGCATGTCCATAACGGAAGCATAGCCGAGCATGAGGCCGTTCCAGGCAAAGAACAAGATCAATGCGAGATCATACCAATAAGGTACGCCTGCACGTGGCTTCAGGTGAAACAGGTCAGTAAGAATATAGGGTGCGTTGGGGAAGAAGCAGAGCCAGAACAAAAACGGTATCAATAGAGCCCAGCGGTTGGTAATGCGGTCGCTATACAACACCAGTGTGGTGCTGATGATGTAGGGGATGATGGCCAGAAAGATATTCCACAACAGAAATACAAACGTGACCTTGGAGGTATAATGGATACGCACGGCCACCAGGGAAACACACAGCACGGTAGTGAGCACAAACAGAATAAGAATGAAAAGCCGGTTCTTTTCTTTGAGCTGGTGCAGCAGGTACTTCATAAGCGCAGTGATGGAAGTGATGGATTAACGAATACAACGAAGCCGGGCGGTAAAAGTTATTCGCCTTTTCTGTTTCGCTTTTACGGCTGCGGTGTGCTGCATTACCGTAAGGCCCGCCAGCGCTTTGCCTGATCTCCAAAATGAAAAAGAGGCAGCCCTCCACGCGGCTGCCTCTTACCTGTACATGATCTGATTTTTCTTTTACGCGGTCAGGTTTGCCGCTGCGCCAAAGGCATGGTCAATGACTATTTTCCAGGTGCCATCGTTTTGCTGCTTCATCACCTCTATGCCCTGGGCACTTACTTTCACCTCGCTGCCATCGGTGATGCTCCATTCGGACCGGCCCACGGCAACGTCACCGCTTTGTAAACAGTAAACGGTTTTGATCTCCATCGTTCCTTTTATGGATAAGATGTTTTTCACCGCAGCCTCAAATTGCTCTTTGCCATGCGAAGCACTGCCGGGCTGTGCTACGATGATGCCGCTGGTGTCATACATACTCAGTACGGTGGCCAGGTTGCCTGTGTTGAAGGCCGCAGCAAGGGTGCGGTGTGCGTGTTCTGCTTTTGTTGGTAGATTCATCGTTGTGTTTTTTTATTGACACAAAACTATTTTTCGCAGAAGAAAACAGATTGTATAAAACAGAACGGTATTATTTGTTTGGTGAAGCAAGCAGGGCAGTAGTGTTGGCCGGCTGATAGGCAGAAGGATTAATGCCGGTAAAGAAGCGGAAGTCTCTGTTGAAGTGCGACTGATCAAAGTACCCGCACTCGTAAGCAATGGAGGTGAGTGAATGCGTGCCCTTACCGATCAGCACAAGGCTTTTCTGAAAGCGGTCGATCTTTTGATATAGCTTGGGTGTAAGGCCGGTGTGTTGCAGAAAAAGTTTTTGCAGGTAGCGCGAAGTAAATCCATAACGGCCTGCTATGCGGTGCATGCCTTCGTCATGATCACTGCTGGCCAGGTCGGTGATTACACTTTGTATCACGGGCAGGTGGTGCCTCTTCTTTTCAAATGCGTCCAGCTTCTTCAGTAAATATTTTTCGACGAGCGCAATACGGTGGCTGAGCAGCGGGGTTTCCAGGAGCTGCTGATGCAGTTGCTCAATAGCGGGGCCGGCCAGTGCGCGGTAGTCGGTGATCCGATTGTTAAGGGCGCTGAGATTTTCATTTAAAAAGACAAAAGCCCCTTGCGGAAGAAAGCGCACACCCAGCATATTGCCCTTGCCTGCCACACGGAAGGGCATGGGCTGAATGATTTGTCCCCACAGTTCAATGGGTGGTGTGGTGGTGAAGCCACCGTTCTGGTTTACCTGCCAGCTGCCACTGCCCATGTTGAACATGATTTCCATGCAGCCGGTAGCAAAGGCATGGTCGGCAAAGTAGGGCACATCGGTTTCGATGATGTAATGGCACTTGATGTACTTCTTCAGCGCGGGGGTGGGCTCAAATTCGTTGTACCTCATGGGGGAGTCATGTATTCAAAAACAGAAAACCGTTTTGTAAAGTAAAGAAATGCGTGGGGGTGTTGCTTGTATAAAACGGAACAGGGTTGGATACTTGCCCCAGTTCATAAGCCGATTTGCTTGTCGGCGTGTCTGCTAGGGGTTGAATTTGTAAAGATGGCGGAGCCGTGCTTTCTTTTTTCTGACAAGCAATAAAAAGAAGGATCGATGCCAGCAGGGCGTATTTCATGGGTAATCAAATGTAACTAAAAGGTGATCACTGTAAATTAATACCAACATTTGGATGAACTGATAAAAGCAGGCAACACGGGCGAGAGTGGTATTCATAATCAGGAGTAATGCTGAAGGCAGATTGCTTCGTGCCTCGCAAATACAGTAAGTAATCACGTTCCGTCTGCTAAATCTTTTTTGTCAGCCCGCAGATCAAAAGACATTGGCAGAAAAGCGGGAATGATACATTAGTATCAAAGCGTAGAATTATCCCGTCTGAATTCTCCGGAACGGTAGGTGCTGTGGAGGCACAACTTTATGCTAAATACAAGCTCAACTACAAAATGCCCGAGATGCAGCCAAAGCAGATACTATTCCAGAGCACACCTCGTTTTCTTCCCTGCAAAAAGCATTGTCATTTACTGCCAACTATTCCTTAACTTGGCCTGTTTCTTTAACAGATTTTCCTGACTACCCGGAAGCCACATAGCGTCACCGCCTCAACTGCCCTGAAACTGCTGGGCTTTGTGCTGCTGCTTTTCTGTATGGCCTCACCGGCACTGGCGCAGAACACCAAGGGCGATAAGCCCGTGCGCAACCAGCGCCAGGTGCGCGAAACCAAGTCGAAATCGGTACGCAAAAAGAGCAGGGGCAGCACGAAAGACATCGCCGGGCGCAGACTGCGTACGCGCAATTCTTCATCGGCCAACCGGGCTAATTCAAGCTATACACAATCAACGCCTTATCGCAGCAAAAAAACAGGCCGTGACAGGTCGGCCGCTCCGCGCGGACGTACCTTCACCAATTCGCCCCGCGAAAGCAAGAGGCGCGCCTGGACGGGCGATATTTCGGGCCACCGTATCCGTACCCAAAAACCTTCGCGCAATGATGCCGCCCGTAGCAACGTCTACCCGCAGAACAATGCGTATGTCAACAATCCATCGAAAAAGCCAAAGCGGAAAAGCCCCAACGTGTACACGCGTACTGCTTCGGGCAAACCGATCGTATCCCGATCGCCCAAGCAGAAACAGCGCGCCTGGAAAGGCAATATGCAGGGCGGGCCAATTGGCTCACCTTCGGCAACGGGTTCGGTAAGCAATGTCTATCCTCAGAATGGTGCTTACTCGCGCTACGCTACCAAATCGCCACGCAAGTCAAAAACAAAAACGTATTCCAATTCGGGTGTGGCAGGCCGCCTGCGTACGAGTTCATCGGGCGGCAGGGTAGTGGGCGGAGGTTACCCGCGCTCCGCATCGGGACCGTTTGTAAAACGGGGAAGAAAAAATGTGTACTGGGGCAAGTTCTCGAAAGGAGAGCGGCCTTTCTTAACTGACCTGAGCGGTAACCCTGTACGCGGTCGTAATTTCCGCTCGGCAGCACCGGGCTTTGCCGGCATCAGCTGGCTGCGGAAAAAAAGAAACCGACCGGGAGGTGACCGCGCCTATCGCGGACAGGGCGGAGGTTTTCTATCGGCTACAGCCAGAGGGCAACGTGCATGGATAGGTGACCTGGCGGGAAGAAGAATACGCAGCCCCAAGAAGGGTGTAACCAACGAGACCGCAGGTCTGTTTCAGTTTCCACGTAAGATGTCGATCTCCGGAAACGGAAAAGCGGGGGAGTTTCAGTTTCCGCGTAAGATGTCCATCTCCGGAAATGGAAAGGCAGGGAAAAAACTACCGGGCGGAGGTTATGCATCACGCAGTAACAAAAGAAGAGATAACAGCCCGCTGCCACCCCGTGCACCGGGCATAGGAGCATCAGGTATTGCCAAAGGATTATCGCGCACAAAAGGCCAGCGCCCAATGCGTGGCGGTGGCAGTGTAAGCGGTGGAGGATGGAACAATAAGGGAATGCCGATCAGTGTACGCCAGCCAGGTGCCGGGGGTATGCGGGCCGGCAGTTTTTCGGGTAACATCAAAGGCCAGCGTCCTTTAAAAGGTGGAGGCAGTGTCAGCGGCCGCACCTGGAATAACCGGGGAAATGCCATTGCCGGTCGCCAGCCTGGGGCAGGTGCACTGCGTGCGGGTACCTTCTCGGGTAATATCAAAGGCCAACGCCCATTGAAAGGCGGAGGCAGCGTCAGCGGCCGCACGTGGAATAATAAGCAAACCGCCATCATGGGTCGTCAGCCCAGTTCGAGCCAGCTGCGTGCGGGTACCTTCTCGGGTAACATCAAAGGCCAACGTCCATTGAAAGGCGGAGGCAGTGTCAGCGGCCGCACGTGGAATAATAAACAGACGGCGATCATGGGTCGTCAGCCCAGCAGCAGTCAGCTACGGGCAGGCAATTTCTCCGGTAACATCAAGGGTCATCGTCCATTTAAAGGGGGAGGTAGTGTAAGTGGTGTAATGTGGAACAATAAAGAGAAACCAATTGATGTGCGTCCTCCCAGTTCCAATGCCACTCGTGCCGGTAATTTTATGGGCAAGATAAATGCGCGCAGAGCCTATACACAGAATCCGAATGCCGTTGAAGAATCGACCAAGAAACACCGCCCCAGTGAAGAAGCTTACAAAGTAGCCGGCCTGCAGGTGAAAGTGAAACGAGGCCGGTACGAAACAAAACCGAAGGCCGCCGAAGAGGCCATGCCGGGCATTGGCCCGAAAGAGGGAACGGTGAAAGCCGGTAAGTACGGTGGCAATGTGAAGCAGGGCAGGTATGAGAAAAGACCCAAAGCGGCAGAGGGATCCATGCTGGGCATCGGCCCGAAAGAGGGAACAGTGAAAGCCGGTAAGTACGTTGGTAATATTAAGCAGGGCAGGTATGAGAAAAAACCGAAAGCTGCCGAAGAGGCCATGCCGGGCATAGGGCCAAAGGAAGGAACGGTCAAGGCAAGCAAGTATGGTGGCAACGTGAAGCTGGCACGTAATTACAAACATAACCCGAAGAGCCATAAAGATGCGCTGGATGGTATACCGCCCACCAGTGCTTCGGTAAAGGCAAGCGAATACTCCAGCAGTATGAAACAGTACTGGAAGTACAAGCACAGTCCGCTGGGATCAGACGCGGCATTGAAAGTACGTGCTCCTAACAAAGCGTACGCACGCATTGGCGACTACCAGGGCAATATTAAAATGCGCAAATACAATGATCATCGCCTGCATCCGGATGCGCAGTTTGCACACAAGAAGAGAGGAAATGTGAAGGAAGACCGAACTATTATGATGGACGTGAAGTTGTTGTGGTCGAAGCTTTTCAAGAAGAGCGAAACGCAGCCTGCCAGTGTGAAAGACAAACCACTGCGGCCGCGTTACGATAAGAGTGAAAAGGGATTGTGGGCGGGTGACCCTAGCTATCAAAAGAAGAAAAATGAGCCAAAAGTTAAAGTGGAATAACCTGGAGTCGGTGGAGCAGTTGGCAGAGGTGCAGCAGCAGTCAAAAGAGCATCCCGTGTTGATTTTCAAACACAGCACACGTTGCTCCATCAGCCGCACCGCACTGGACCGGCTGGAAAGAAACTGGAACAGCGAAGAAGCAAAAAATATCCAACCTTACTTTCTTGACCTGATCGCTCACCGCGATGTATCCAATACTATAGCGACTACCTTTCAGGTACAACACGAATCGCCACAAGTACTGATCATCGAAAATGGCCAGTCGGTCTATGATAAATCACACCTGGAGATTGATTTCAAATCGATCAAGTCGTTTGTAGCAAGCCATTAATCACCCCGTCACTGGCAGGCACGAAGCAGTCTGATGTCCGATAGCTTTGTCCTGGTATAAAAGTCAGGTCTTCGGCTGAAATAAATTGCTGCTTCGAATATGACATTACCAATTAAATACAATCGTCTGTGTCAGGCCTTCTGCCAGGCTCAACGCTACCGGGCAGGTGCGGCCGGCACGTTCCAGCTTTAGTTTTTGAACATCAGTGGCCTTGAGGTCGGGGTGGGTAAAGGTGATCTGTATTTCGGCAATCTTGCGCGGGTTGGCGGCCATGATCTTCACAATATCTGATTTTAATCCTGTCAGGTCGATGCCCTCTTTTTCTGCCGCCATGGCCATAATCGTCATCATGCAACTGCTGAGGGCAGCGCAAACGAGATCGGTAGGGCTAAATGCCTCACCCTTACCGTTGTTATCGGGCGGAGCATCCGTAATAATAACATTGCCGGATTTAAGGTGAGTGTCCTGGGTGCGAAGTCCGCCGGAATAATATCCTGTCATGGATGCCATAATCTTTTGTGTTGTTTTTGCGTTTACTATCGATCTAAAACTTAAATTTATCCTAAAGATTTTGCAGGGATGGCTTTTTCGAAGAAATTATCAGCATTAGTTTTATTTAATCTGGCAATCGGCCTGGCGCTCAGCGCACAGACGCAGGACAGCTATGATTATAACTCCGAGTTTACCTGGGGGATTAACAAAAATACTTCAGGCGGATTGATTGCCGGTCTCAATTTCAAGAAAGGCCGGAAGCTAAGTGATAATGTTGTGGAAACATTCGGGCTGGAGATTGTAAGTGTAAAGCACCCGCAGGAAGTACGCAGAAGCTCTAACTCTACCGGCAACTTTTTCATCTATGGCAAGAGCAATTACCTGTATGCCTTCCGCTTTCAATACGGCCGGGATTTTATTCTTTTCAAGAAAGCACCGCAGCAGGGAGTAGAAATCAAATTAGTTACCGCCATTGGCCCTACCTTGGGTATTGTGGCTCCTTATTATATTGAGCGCTCGGTAGACAATAGCTTGTTCAACACGGTGCATGAGCAATACGATCCGAACAATCCCAATCACTCTTACGGTAATATTTTAGGAACAGGCAGTTTGTTTGAAGGATTATTCCAATCCAAAATTCAACCCGGAGCCAATGCTAAAGTGGGCTTCAACTTTGAGTTAGGCACTATCAAGAGCCAGGTCACTGGTTTTGAGGTGGGGTTCCTGGTGGATTCTTATCTGAAAAAAGTAATGATCATGCCCAGCACGTATAACCGGGCCGTGTATCCTACCTTATATTTCATTCTCTTCTACGGAAATCGTAAGTAGCATTTTCGAATTTTAAAACTCATTAAGTTATTGAGTTCAATATCGTGCAGTGTGGGCTTGATTAACATCTAAGTATAATCCCAGACAGTAGTGCTACCAGGTGATCTATGAAATGCGCCCGTGCCATCGTGCACCCCATGCTACTCCTTTACTGATTCAACAGTCGGGGTATGTGAATTCAATTGAATTTTTGAATTGCTTTATTCACCTGGGATGAATGAAGAACCCAAGTAACAACCCAACTCCAATAATACACCATGTGGGCAAGCGTGTAAATGCCTGCAGGCAGAAGGTGCCAATCATGAAACTGAAATTCATCACGGAGTTTTCGAGCGGTTGAAACAACAGCAATGCTGCGGCCGCTACTAATCCTGCATTGGCAGCATGAATACCTTCGAGTGATGCGCGGATAGGTCTGTATTTTTTCAATCCTTCCCACATGCGGATGATAAAGAAAATGAGAAACGTACCCGGCAAAAATATGCCTGCGGCCGACATGATGGCTCCTACAATCTCACCGGTGATACCATATTCACGCATGGATAGTGCACCGATGTAGGCACTGAATGAAAACACTGGCCCGGGAACAGATTGTGCCAATGCATAGCCGGAAAGAAACTCGGTGTCGGTCAGGTATTCAATACCTAATTTGTTCGGGGCATATTGTACAAACTCCGTGTATAGCATGGGCGTAAGTACCTGCCCGCCACCAAATACGAGGCTGCCATTTCGGTAGAAGTTCTCGAACAAACGAATAGGCAGGGTAACCGGCGGAATGCTCTTGGTAGCCCACCCCACCAACCATACAAAAATGAGTACACCTCCCCACAGTAAGAAATTGGCCCACGACACCTCTATCTTTTTCTTCTCTTCTTTGGGATGTGCTTTGTATTTGAAGGCGGTAATGGCTCCGGCTATTAATAAGGTGATCGGGAATACATACGGTGTCTGAATAAAATAGGAAGCGAGCCCCGCAGCAATCATGAGCACAACGCCCGTCTTGGTGGTTACGGTTTTTAAACTGATGGAGTAAGCGGCAAAAGCCACAAAGCCTACCGCCATCGGCAAGATGAATCGTGTAAACTCTAATGAAATATTTTTTGATTCGAAATTACTGAGGATCACCGCAGCGGTGGTCATGATGATGACCGATGGCAACATCCAGATGAGCAGCGTGAGGTAAGCCAGGTTAGGCCCACCCAGTTTATAGCCGACAGCCGTTAAGGTTTGTGTGGAAGTAGGGCCGGGCAATACCTGGCCCAAGGCATTGAGTTCAAGCAGTTCATCCTCGTGGAGGTAGCCTCTCTTCGTGACCAGCAGATTCTGAAAATGCGCAATGTGCGCCTGTGGCCCGCCAAAGCAGGTGAGCGAAAGAAGTGCTACATCTTTAAGAAAAGCAATATAACGAACCGGCTGGGTCAACCGCTTTTACTTTTTCAACCCGATTTCTCTGAGTCGTTGATTCAGGAATTCTCCGGCCGTGATATCGGGCCATAGTTTGGGATGCTGATCATCCACACAACTTGCCAGTGAGGCCAGGCTCGTTTCGCTGCGCGGATGCATAAAGAACGGAATGGAATACCGCGGTGTGTTCATCAGCTCGCGCGGAGGATTGACCACACGGTGTATGGTTGACTTCAGTTTTTTGTTAGTGAGCCGTTCCAGCATATCCCCTACATTCACCACCAGCTGATCGGGCAGTGCGGTAATGGCAATCCACTTTCCATCTCTGCGCAGTACCTGCAGGCCATCGGCACTTGCTCCCATTAGCAGGGTAATCAAATTGATATCGCCATGCTCGGCAGCACGTACAGCATCAGCAGGCACGGCATCAGGATTTTCAATGGGAAAGTAATGGATAGGGCGGAGGATACTGTTGCCATGCCTTACTTTGGCATCGAAGTAATCTTCGGGCAGGTTCAGATACAAGGCGATAGCGCGCAGCATCTGCACACCGGTTTTCTCCAGACGTTTATATACATCCAGCCCAATTGCTTCAAACTCAGGAACTTCTTTGGGCCACACATTTTGCGGATATTCTTTTTTGATGGGATCATCATCTTCCACCTCCTGGCCTACATGATAGAACTCTTTCAGGTCACCGGTATTACGACCTTTGGCATGCTCTTTCCCTTTGCCGATGTATCCGCGCTGGCCAGCCAGGCCGGGTATTTCATACTGTTGCTTTACTTCATCGGGCTTGGCGAAAAACGTTTTGATAACCTCGTAGAGCCTAGCCGAGAGATCATCGGTAAGATAATGGTTACGAATGGCAACGAAGCCAATATTATGGTACGCTTCGCCCAGGTCGGCAACAAATTTTTTCTTTTTCTGCGGATCGCCCGAAGTAAAATCAGCGAGGTCCAGCGAAGGTATTGTATCGTATAAAATTTCGCTCATACCATTCATCATTAGGTTATTCGCAAGCTAATTAATTTTAGGTAAATTTACTTTCATTGAGCAGTTGGCCCGTGAATTGTCTGGTTCTCATGTATAAATCACTCATTATGAAAAATATCACCCGAAGAAATTTCTTTAACAATGCTATCAAAGCTACCGTGGCCGGATCGGTGGCTATCCCGTATTTATTCAATGGTGTTAAAGCCATGGCACAAGGCAGCACTGAGGAGTTGCTGTCGTCTTCTGCTTCTGCATTGCAGTTTTCACAGATAAAGCTGCCCTATGATTATGCTGCGCTGGAGCCCAACATTGATGCAACCACCATGGACATTCATTACAACAAGCACCATGCGGCCTACATCAAAAATGTAAACGAAGCCATTGCTGCTGAAAACATTTCCTTTGCTACCGAGAAAGAATTTTTTGCCAATGCTTCCAAGCTATCGGCCAAGGCACGCAACAATGGAGGAGGTGCATGGAATCATAACTTCTTCTGGCAGTGCATGATGCCCAATGCAGGCGGCACACCTTACGGCAAAATCGTATCTGCCCTGGACGGTGCTTTTGGTTCCGTTCCCAAATTCAAAGAAGCATTTACCACTGCAGCCATGACGCGCTTTGGTTCCGGATGGGCATGGCTGGTGAAAGATGCATCGGGCAAACTGGTGGTGACCTCCACACCCAATCAGGATAATCCGTTGATGGATACGGCCGAAGTAAAAGGTACTCCTATACTTGCCCTGGATGTATGGGAACATGCCTACTACCTGAAATATCAAAACAAAAGAAACGAATACGTAGCCAACTGGTTCAACACCATAAACTGGGAGGAAGTGGCAAAGCGACTTGCTTAATGAGTCGTGGAATAGCCGGAAGATCACTACGGTTTTCATTCGGGTATTCTTGCTTTCGAAAGTGGATAAAATGCAATTGACAAAGTAACCATTACTTCGTCCATTGCATTTTAGTTTGTGCACTCCTCATCACCGACAGTCGTTTTTTATGAAGTACCTCTATACTCTTCTTGTCTCTCTGCTGATTATTATCGCCGTATTAATACCTGGTCCCCATCTTCCGGATGTGAATATCGTTGGGTTTGATAAAGTAGTACACATCGGTATGTTTGGTGCCTGGGCCATGGCGGTGTATTATGATTTCAGTATTCGCAGCACGCGACACCTATGGGCAATGGTAGCAGGTCTGGCGTTCTCCGTATTTACTGAAATCGTCCAGATTTTTATTGAAGGCCGCACGTTCGATTGGTCGGACATGGTGGCCGATGCCATTGGTTTGATTCTCGGGCTTACTATTGGTGCTTGGATGTTAAGAAAGCTGTTTCGCCTGAAAGACTAAGTGCGGTGCGGAATACCGGCCACCGGGCATGATCATGCATCTGAAATCACTATTCACCCATTCATTCTCAATACCTTGATTTAAGGTTTTCCCAACTCCGGAGTCTTCACCTTCAGCATCCACTTCATCAATGGACCGCTGCTCATGCTGGTTACTAATGCCATAATCACCAACGACACGAAAATCTTTTCGTTAATGATTCCATTCTCCAGCGCTACGATGCCGAGAATGATTTCCATGGCGCCACGTGCATTCATGCCAAAGCCAGCCGCCAGTGATTCTCTCCACGTAAATCCGCCACCCAGCCGCGTACCTAATCCGCTGCCAATAATTTTTCCCGCAAAGGCAATAACGATAATAATAGTCGTGAGTGCCAGATCGAAGTTGGTGGCAAAGTTTACACGCAAGCCAATCGATACAAAAAACAACGGGGCAAATATGTTGTTGATAAACTGATGCACAATTTCTTTCGCTCGTTCAGAGAAATGTTCGGAATCACCCAGCGACACACCGATGATGAACGCACCGAAGATGGCGTGTATACCAATGTATTCGGTAAAGGCTGCACCCATAAAGCAGAGTGCCAGCGACAAGGAAAGGATACCTCCCGGCCAGGCTAATTTTTTATTCACCCACGGCAATACGCGGTTAAAAACATTTCGCCCAATGGTGAGCATGATTACAGTAAAGCCAATAGTGAGTGATAATGTACTGATGAATGACATTGATCCGCCCTTTCCAATCATCCCCAGAATCACCGAGAAAATCAGCCACCCGATGACATCATCGACCATGGCAGAAGCAACGACCAGTAACCCCATGCGTGATTTGAACAACCCAATATCCATCAGTATGCGCACAATGACAGGCAAGGCCGATATGGCCATAGCGGTACCCATAAATAAAGAGAAGATAAAATGCTGTTTCAGATCAACGATGCCAAAGAAATCGGGGAAGAAATAAGGTAGTGTGAACCCGAAGATGAAAGGAACCACCAGGCCCAGTAAACTGGTCAGTATCGATTGCCGGCCCTGTTGCCATACGATGCGCAGATCTACCTCCAGCCCGGCAATAAAGAGCAACATCACTACCGACAGTTGCACTAACCCTGCCAGCACAACACCTGATGTATTGCCTACCGGGAAAAGAAACTGAAACCAATCGGGTTGAATCATGCCCAGCACAGTTGGGCCAATGATGATGCCGGCAATCAGTTCGCCTACCACCGAAGGTTGTTTTAGTCGGCGTGCAATCTCTGCAAAGATGCGCCCCATCACCAGCATGATACTGATCTGAAGCAGCAACTGCACTACCTGGTCGTGCGAAAGCTTACCCATGAGTTACCTCCTTTTTTTTCGGATGAACAACGAGCAGGTTGCAAGGCAGGTCAGCAAAAATATATTCGAGATCGTTAGGGAACACACGTGAGAAGAAAGAGGACTTGCGCTGTGGTGCATTGATGATGAGCAGGTCGGCTTGCTTGCGTTCGGCAAACTTGCTCAGCTCAAATCCGGATTTGCCCGATATGATCTTAATGTTCAGCTTGGGCTTGTCACCGGCAATGTGATGCAAAACAGCTTCTACTTTTTCAATTTCGTCTTTCACTAATTTGTGGCGTACCTCATCGTACTCTTCTTCGGAGCAATCTTCATTGGCCACCATGGTAAGCCCGTATAACTTTAGCTCGCGCACGACATGCACCCAGTTGGATTGACTTTTATTGCCAATCAGGCAAGCCAGCGAAAGTGTTTCAGATAGCAGCGATCCGTCTTCGGCATTAACCACTACATTTTTAAACGCAATGGAATTGGAGGAAGGATTCTGAATCATCAGCACCGAGCATTTTGCTTCGCGCATGATTTTTCGTGCGATGGTACCGATGTAATACTGCACGAGGTTTTCACTCTTGAGGGCACCTGCTACGAGCAGGTCGGCTTTTTCATCCTGGCATATTTTCAGTATCCCTTTTGTCGGGTCGCCCGTTGCCCAGATGATTTTGATTGTTTCTTTTTCGATGCCTGCTTCTTTCAACAGTGTGCTCATCTTTTGCTCCTGCTCTGCACCGCGCGTACCCACATGAGCAATAACCAGTTGTGCATTGAAATAACGCGACAGCTGACTGCCGATGTGAACCATGGCCGATGCCGTAGGAGAGAAGGCGACAGCCAATACTATTTTTTCGAAAGAGGAAGTCATTGCAATTCGCTTGAAATTTAACAAAAGGCACGGGCTAATGAAATGAACAATCCACATTCGTGCGTACTTAAATGAAATAGTCTTACGCGTTCATTTTGCGAGTAACCCTGCGATCATGTTGTTATTCTGAATGATTAAGAACCTTTTTACTCCATATTTTTCCTTTTGCGGGGAAATCTTGCGTAGCTGATAGGTGCTGTCAAATCCCCTGATAGTCATGCCGTAACCGCTCTACTTTTACATCTCAAATTGATTACGGGGATGAACGTGCAGAAGGTGGTGAGGCAGGTCATTTTAGGATCTGTGTTTATTGAATCGGACGATGAGTATAAGAAAACCATGTTTTCGGGCCAGCTGGCATTACTTGCTATTCTGCTTAGCCTCTTTTATTTAATCGGTGATTACTTGCAGGGCTTTTATTATACGGCTTACGTTTACCTCAGCGCAATCGCTGTTTTTTCTTTTTCCATTTATCTGCATCGTGCAGGCAGGCATTGCCTGGCTAACTATTTCTTGTTGCCTGTAGCGAATATGCTTGTTTACCTGATGGCGTCAAGCGAAACACCCGGTACAGGGACATTTGTGTTTTTTATCACCACATCGTTAGCTGCCTTCACCGTGTTTGGATACAAGCAGCGCTTGTTGTCTGTTTTTTTCCTGGGTTTTACTTTCGTATTGTTTGTATTGGCTTACTATCCTCATTTTTCCCTTCTTCCCCTGCGCCACTATAGCAGTGATCGGATCGTATTGAACATGGTGGTCAACTTTACAGTCGCCTTACCCGCATCGGCCATGTGTATTTACCTGCAGGTGAGCTTTAATTATCAAAATGCAAAACAGCTACGCGAGAAGAATGCACTGCTGTCAAAAGCAAATACCGAACTTGATCGGTTTGTGTACAGTACTTCGCATGATTTGCGTGCCCCTTTGGCTTCCGTATTGGGCCTGATCAATGTGATACACACCACCGAAAATCTTTCCGACATCAGGCGTTATCTTGCCCTGATGAAAGACCGGGTAAATGCGTTGGAGAAATTCATCAAAGACATTACCGACTATTCGCGCAATAGCCGCCTGGAGATGGTGAAAGAAAAGCTGAATGTAAAATACCTGGTGGAAGAGATATGGGATATGCTGAAATACACCCCCGAAGCAGAGCATATTCGTATGATCATTGAAGTGCCGGAAAACATAGAAATGGAAACCGACCGCACCAGGTTGAAGGTGGTACTTGGTAACCTGATCTCGAATTCCATCCGCTACCATGACCCGGCCAAGCAGGACAAATACATTCGTCTTCGTTACCAGGAAAACAGCCAGAGCTTTTACCTGATGGTGGAAGATAATGGGCAGGGAATCGATCCACAGCACCACCAGCGGGTGTTCGATATGTTTTTCCGCGCCAGCGAGACATCCAAAGGTTCGGGGCTGGGACTCTTCATTGTGAAAGAAACCCTCGACAAGTTATCGGGCTCAATACAGCTGGAGTCGAGGCCGGGAATCGGAACGACATTTAAGGTGGTGTTGCCGGTATAAACAACCGGAAAGTAACGGGGTTCGGCTCTTGAGTTCTGACTTCTAAATTCTATTTTTGCGCTCTTATGGCGCAACAAGACG
Source organism: Flammeovirgaceae bacterium (assembly GCA_023251155.1). Taxonomy (GTDB): domain Bacteria; phylum Bacteroidota; class Bacteroidia; order Cytophagales; family Cyclobacteriaceae; genus ELB16-189. Next base: position 16,170 of record JAHEZH010000050.1, read on the forward strand.
ACAATCTTCTGAAGAAAGTAATCGCCCATGCCAAGGAGTATGGGTTTGTTTTTCCTTCCAGTGAAATTTATGATGGCCTCAGTGCCGTGTATGACTACGGTCAGAACGGGGCAGAGCTGAAAAACAATATCAAAGCTTACTGGTGGAGTTTCATGACTCAGCTGCATGACAATATCGTAGGTATCGACTCGGCGATCTTCATGCACCCTACGATCTGGAAGGCCAGCGGTCACGTGGATGCATTCAATGATCCGATGATCGATAACAAAGACAGCAAGAAACGTTATCGTGCCGATGTGCTGGTGGAAGATGCCATCAGTAAGATGGAAGACAAGATTGAGAAGGAAGTAGAGAAAGCAGCCAAGCGTTTTGGTGAGTCTTTTAACAGAGAAACTTTTGTGAGCACCAACGCACGCGTGCTGGAGTATCAGAAGAAAATCGATGAAACCAATGTTCGTCTTAAGGAAGCAATGGGCAACAATGACATGGCGGCCTTCAAGCAACTGGTGGATGATCTTGAAATTACCGACCCGATATCGGGCACAAAAAACTGGACAGAAATTCGTCAGTTCAATCTGATGTTCTCTACCGAGATGGGCTCCGTAGCCGAAGATGCGAACAAGATTTATTTACGACCGGAAACAGCGCAGGGAATCTTCGTTAATTTTTTGAATGTGCAGAAAACAGGCAGGATGAAAATTCCGTTTGGTATTGCACAGATCGGTAAAGCTTTCCGCAATGAAATTGTTGCGCGTCAGTTCATTTTCCGCATGCGCGAGTTTGAGCAGATGGAGATGCAGTTTTTTGTGAAGCCGGGGGAGGAAATGAAGTGGTACGAAATCTGGAAAGAAAAGCGGATGAGATGGCACCAGGCATTAGGTCTTGGGGCAGATAACTATCGTTTCCACGATCACCTGAATCTGGCGCACTATGCCAATGCCGCGTGCGATATTCAGTTCAACTTCCCGATGGGTTTCAAAGAACTGGAGGGCATTCACTCGCGTACTGATTTTGATTTGAAGAGTCACGAGAAATTCTCCGGTAAAAAACTGCAATATTTTGATCCGGAAGACAACCAGAACTATATTCCTTATGTGGTGGAGACATCGGTAGGTCTGGATCGGATGTTCTTGTCCATACTTTCCAATTCGTATAAAGAAGAAAAGCTGGAAGATGGAAGCGAGCGTGTGGTGTTGGCACTTCCTCCGGCACTGGCTCCGCATAAAGTAGCCATACTTCCGTTGATGAAAAGAGACGGACTTCCTGAAAAGGCAGAAGCCATCATGAACGAACTGAAGTTTGATTTCCGCTGCTACTACGAAGAAAAAGATGCGATTGGCAAACGTTACAGAAGAATGGATGCCGTGGGTACACCGTACTGTGTCACCATCGATCATGACACATTAAAGGATGATACGGTTACCATTCGCTACCGCGACACCATGAAGCAAGACAGGGTAAACCTCACCGAACTGAAATCCATACTGGAGAAAGGATGTTCGATGAAGGAGCTGCTGAAGAAAATTTAACGTAAACCCAACCAATGGCTGCAGTCTATGCATCGTTGTACATCATAGGCTTTCTGTTCGTTGTTAATTACATCGAGAATTTTCATGCGTTTAACCGCATCCTGTTCCCCTTAGACAAGGAAGTAAAGAAGTACCTCACACTTTACTTCCCTTTTTACCGCAAGCTTTCTTTCCGTAAGAAACATCGCTTTGAAAAAAAAGTAAAACAGTTTCTGAATTCATTCGAGTACCGTCTTAAAGATGGGATAATCCTTACCCCGGAAATGAAAGCAGTGCTGGGTGGTGCTGCTATACGGATCACCTTCTATTTGCCGGATGAGTGCTTTGATTATTACGATACCATGGTGTTGTATCCGCAGCCATACTATTCGCGCGTCAACAATCGCTATCACAAAGGCGAGGTGAACCCTGGTGCGAAAGTGATTGTGTTTTCCTGGTCATCGATCAGGCAGGGTCTTGATCCGCACGATGATGGTATCAATTTATTGATTCATGAATATGCCCATGCGCTTTATTTTGAGCACAAGCTGATGCATGAAGCGTATCCGATCTTTAATGCGGAAGCGTTTCGCCGATTTACCGAGCAGGAAGAGCTGGAGATAAAACTATTGCGCAGCGGAGCTCCTCACTTTTTGCGAAAATATGCAGGTACCAACGAAGAAGAGTTTTTTGCGGTAGCTGTAGAAAGTTTCTTCGAACGGTCAGCTGCCTTTAAAAAAGAACTGCCTGAGCTATACGGCACTTTGGTGCTATTGCTCAGGCAGGATCCTTTGAAGAATTAGTGGAGGATAGTTATTAGTTAAACGTTAATAGTTAAAGCAGGTGCGCATTACGATTAACGACTCATCACTGTGCAGCAGGTACTTCCTTCAAATACTTATCCAGAAATTTCAGTACTTCTTCTGAAGCTTTGATGTTATTCTCTTTCTTCACGAAGCCGTGCCCTTCGTCCGGGAATACCACGTACTCCACGGGGATACCCTTCTTTTTTGCGTTGGCGACTATCTCATCCGATTCGATCTGCAACACACGCGGGTCATTGCTTCCCTGCAATACAATAAAGGGCTTGGTGATTTTGTCAGTATGAAACAGCGGAGATTTGTTGTAAAGCGCAACGGAGTCTTTTACCGGATCTCCCATTTCGGTATACAAAGCTTCGCGGAAAGAGGCCCACCAGGGTGGAATACTTTTTAAGGTACGCAGCCAGTTGGTCACACCAAACAGATTCACCCCCACTTTGAATTCTTCCGGTGCAAATGTGAGTGCAGCCATCACCATGTAGCCGCCGTAGCTTCCACCATAAATACCAATCCTGGTTTCATCGATGTAGCCTAACGAAGCCAGGTATTTTTTTGACTCCACGCAGTCTTTCAGATCTTCGTTGCCATGTTTGCGATCATCGGCAGCAAAAAAAGTTTTGCCATAGCCAGCACTTCCCCGATTGTTTACCGCAAGAATGGCATAGCCATGATTGACTAAATGCTGTAACGCAGCAGAATAGTTTAAACGTGTTTGCCCGCCAGGGCCACCATGTATCCACAGCAGTGCCGGAACTTTCTCGCCTTCTTTAATTCCCTTTGGTTTATAAAGCAGTGCCGGTATCTCCAGGCCATCGAATGATGGGAACCGAATCACTTCTCCTGCTACTAAATCCTCCGGATCAATTTCTTTATTCATCGTATTGGTGAGTTGCTTCACTTCTTTGGTTTCGAAGTTGTACACGAACAGGTTGCTTGGCGACCTGGAGCTGCTTACGTAAAACGACATCAGCTTTTCGCTGTCAGAAATTGTTACACCCGTGATGTCGCCTTCCGGCAAACCGGCTACCTCTACCTGTTTGCCACCATTACTTTCATCATAGATTTTAATTTGTGTGCGCGCATCATTGTTGATGGCGACTACACGGTACTTCCCATTACGAGAGAGGTAAGCGTACATGATGTCCCATGGTGCTTCTTCTACTTTGGCTTTTGTTCCCGTTGCGATATCATAGCTGGCCAGGTACATGAACTCGCTGCCTTCATCCGTAAGAAAGAACAACGTTTTGCCGTCAAGGCTGAAGTATTGTGGATTGAACTGTGCATTGCCGTTATGTTCGGATATCAATTTGCTTTTGCCGCTTTGGGTATCCAGCAAATACATATTGGAATTGTTGGTAGTGATGGATTCCGTCAATGCGATATAACGATCATCATTAGAAATTGCAGCAGGATCTAATCCCTTTTCATTTTTATAGCTGAGCGTGGAAGGATATACGTCACCTTCTTTTTTATCACTTACCTGAATTTTATATAAATCAAAGAAACGCTTGTCACGACTGTTCGAGGAGTAATACATGTGTTTTTGATCGTAACTCCAGCCGTAGAAATTTGCTTTGGCGGTGCTGTCGTTGATCAGATCCAGCGTTCCTCCATCGTTGTTCAATACGTAGAGGTGAGTGATCTCATTTCCACCCTTGTCACTACCATATACTACCCTATTGTCTTTAGGGAAGTAGCTGTAGCCGTATATGGCATTGTCCGTGGAGGAGGTGAGGGGTTTTTGTTCGCCTGTTTTGATGTCGATTTCCACGGCATTGAAAATGCCGCTGGCTTTGCTGCTGACCAGTATCTTCGTTTCGTCTGGTGAGAATGCTCCCCCGTTGATTTGCACAATATCCATGAACTGCTGGATGGAATAGGTTTTGGGGAGGTGCTCTTTCGGTTCACTGGTTTTGCAACTGCCTAGCACACCTGCGAGGGCAAGGCTGAGTAGCATGGGTTTGATATGGAATTTCATGGACTGACTTTGTTCAGCACAAGATAATCGTTAATAAGTTAATGGCGATGACGGAAACGCGTTTAACTCGTGATAACTACTTCCGGTTGGCCAGGTAAACGCCACCGAGTATACATACCATGCCAATGAAATGGCCGATGATCAGTTGTTCACCATCCAGCACACCCCACATGACGGCTACAATGGGCATGATGTAAGTAACCGAGCTGGCAAAAAGCGGAGTGGAGATTTTGATCAGTTGATTGAACAACGCCGTGGCGATGGAAGTACTCATGCACCCCAGCAGCACCACAAACCCGAATGCTCTCCATGCCCCTTCCACCTGGCCGATCTTCGCTGTGAAATCGCTGATGCCAAGAAGATAGACAATGGCTAGTGGCCCGATCAATAAAACAGAAACACTGGTGATGGTAAGTGAAGGGATGTTGTGAATTTTATATTTCACCCAGTTGAGATTGGCACCATAGAAAGCGCATGCTAATACAATAAATAACGCATACGAATTAAAGCCGCCCAGTGTACCTCCCGCCCGTGATATGGCCAGCACAATGGTACCTGCAAACCCGATTATAATCCCAATGATGGCATAGCCTTTAAAGCGCTGACCGAAGAAGATAGCGCCCAGTACCATCGTCCACAACGGAGAAAGTGTGTTGAGAATGCCTGCTACCGAGCTATCCAATTTGGTTTGCGCATAGGCGAACAGGAATGATGGAATGAAAATGCCCAGCAAGCCGGAAACAAGGATCAGAGGAAAGTCTTTCTTCTGTAGTTCTTTTAGTTTGATTAGTGCTACCGGCAATAAAAACAACGATGCCGCAGAGACACGCAATGCCGCCACTTCATCCGGAGCAAATACTTTTAAGCCTTGCTTGATGAGGATGAAGGATGTGCCCCAGATGAGCGAGAGGATAAGGAGTAACCCAATGGCTTGGTAGTCTTTTCTATTATGGTCAGGCATGAAAGCAGGTGTTGTTTAACTTAAAACATTAAACAACAATTGTTGAATAAACATCCACAATCTCATCCAATATCTCATGCACTTCTTTCTCCGTTGGTGCTTCTACAAGACGTGTACGGAACGGTTTGAAGTCGGGAGTGCCTTTGAAGTAATTGGAATAGTGCCTGCGCATTTCAAGCACACCGAGCTTATCTCCTTTCCAGCGAATGGAGAAATCAAAATGTTTGCGGGTAGCACGCACGCGTTCGGCCATATCGGGCGGCGGCGGAACTTCGCCATGCCTGATGAAGTGTTTGATTTCGTTAAAAATCCAGGGATAGCCAATGGATGCACGGCCAATCATAATGCCATCCACTCCATAACGGTTTTTGTATTCCAGTGCCTTCTGTGGTGAATCGATATCGCCATTGCCGAAGATCGGGATTTTAATGCGCGGATTGTTTTTTACTTTACCGATCAGTGTCCAGTCGGCCGAGCCTTTGTACATCTGTACACGCGTACGTCCATGTATGGACAGTGCTTTGATTCCAATGTCCTGCAAGCGCTCAGCTACTTCTTCAATGTTTTTTGTTTTCTCGTCCCAGCCCAGGCGTGTTTTTACCGTTACCGGAAGGTGGGTAGCTTTCACCACCTCTTCTGTCATACGCACCATTTTCGGTATGTCTTGCAGTAGTGCAGCACCGGCACCTTTGCAGGCTACTGCTTTTACAGGGCAGCCATAATTAATATCAATCAGGTTGGGATTTGCGGCAGAAGCAATCTCTGCGGCCTCGCGCATACTGTCTACGTTGCCCCCAAAAAGCTGAATGCCGATAGGTCTTTCGTATTCAAAGATGTCCAGCTTGGCGGTGCTTTTGGCCGCGTGGCGGATCAATCCTTCCGAAGAAATGAACTCGGTGTACATTAAATCGGCTCCGCCTTCCTTGCATACTGCACGAAAAGGGGGGTCACTTACGTCTTCCATAGGAGCCAGAAGCAACGGAAATTCACCTAATTCGATATTTTCGATTTTTACCATGAAAGAAGCCGGGCTTGACGGTTGTAAAGACTAACTATATTTGCGCCCGCCTGTGGCAAGCAGGCACAAATTTAACCATTTTTGGCTTGATGGAAGAACTTGAAATGAAACAATCACCCTGGGCATCAGTAGCCTCTACGATTGCATTTGCCCTGTTGGGTTTTATGGCCATCGGGCCAATGATTGGTGTAATGCTGGCTATTCTGTTTGTCGATGGATCGGGATTGGATTTTGTCAAAAAACTGACTGATCCGCTCAGCCATCCCGAGATCAAAATGTACTACTACCTGGTGCAGGGCGCAGCAACATTTATCGGTCTGGCCATTGTGCCTGCGCTCTATGCCAAGTTCATTGAGAAGATAGACCTTCGCGTTTTCTTCAGGAAGCAGGTACCTATTACTATTTATGTCCTCTCTTTCCTTATCGTGATCTTTTTCATGGGCTTTAATTCGGTTGTGATTGAGTGGAACACTTCTATCCACCTGCCCGAATCGATGCAAGGATTTGAAGAATGGGCCCGTGGTAAAGAAGACCTGGCCATGGCGGTAACCAAGATGCTCACCCAGTTTGATACTCCGTTTCAATTCGGTGTAGGCTTGCTGGTGATTGCGGTGTTTGCCGGTATTGGTGAAGAGTTTGTGTTTCGTGGATTGCTGCAACCTGCATTGCACAGGGCCACCAAAAATATACACGTAGCCATTTGGGTGTCGGCAATTTTGTTCAGCGCGCTGCACATGCAGTTTTTTGGTTTTGTGCCCCGTGTGCTTTTAGGTGCTTTGTTTGGATATTTATATTATTGGTCGGGCAACCTGGCTGTTCCTATGTTTGCGCACTTTGTAAATAATGCTTTTTCAGTGATCGCGATGTATGCCGTACAAAAAGGAATAACCGATATCAATGTGGATAGTACCGAATCGGCACCGCTTCCTGTGGTCATCACTTTTACCGTACTGGTGATCATTTTGATTTATTTCTTCAAACAACAATCCGCTACTAAACCGACTCCACTCGCTTGAATTCTCCATTGAATAAACTTCCTAATCTGGCACAGCGTATCATTACCGGTTTACTCGGTTCGGCAGGGGTGATCCTGGGCGTGTGGTATAGCGAGTGGTCGTACTTCGCCATTTTCTTTTTTATCTGCATCATGACCTTGCGTGAGTTTTATGCATTGGTAGGATTGGATGGGATGCTGCCTCAGAAAACATTCGGTATCCTCAGTGGGATGGTGGTATTTTGTTTGTCTTTCTTTATCGAGCGTGGAAGTATTTCTCCCACGTTTTACTTTCTGATATTTCCCCTGGTATCCTGCGTGTACATGATTAAGTTGTATAAGAAATTTGAACGCAAGCCGTTCACCAATATCGCGTACACTTTCCTGGGCATATTTTATGTAGCGGTTCCTTTTGCGCTGCTCAACATCGCCGCTTTTGAGAATGAACAGTATAATTTTGAAATCATCTGGGGCTCGCTGTTCATACTTTGGGCCACTGATACCGGTGCATACTTCGCAGGTACTTATTTCGGCAAGCGCAAATTGTTCGAACGCATCTCACCCAAAAAATCGTGGGAGGGTGCTGCGGGCGGAGCTGCGCTTGCGCTGATCTTCGCTTATGGCATTTCGACCTTCTTTCATACACTTCCCGTATGGCAATGGATGTGCATCGGGGTGATTATTGTAGTAGGCGGTGTATTTGGCGACCTCGTGGAGTCATTGCTGAAGCGAAGCATCGAGATCAAAGACTCCGGTGCGGCATTGCCCGGCCATGGTGGTTTTCTTGATCGATTTGATGGGCTGCTGATTTCGGCCCCTTTTGTAGTGGCCTTCCTGGAAATTTTTTAATCCGATTTTTTAAATAAAGGGCCTTGCAGCGATGGCCAGTTCATTTATGATCCATCTCCTGTGGAATGACGACTATTTTCAGAATAATCGCTTCATAATTAAGTCAAAATCGGCTACAAGATTTGAAAATGGGTTTGAACAGGGTATCTTCCTTACCAATTCCATCGTGTTTAGAAAACTTGGAAGTAGTGAATTTATTTATCTTTGCAACCGTTTTCGAGGTGCGTTATTTTTAATATTCCGATAACCCCGAACTGTTTAATTTTGAATTACTATTTTTTGATTTATGGCATATATCGAACCAGCTCCTCTGTTAGACAAAGAAAATCCATTTGAGGCAATGATGTCGCGTTTTCGCACCGCCTCGCAGATACTAGGATTAGAAGAAGAAGTATACAATGTATTGAAATCGCCTGCCCGCCAGGTGATTGTATCGCTGCCCGTTACTATGGACGATGGCAGCATCCGCGTTTTTGAAGGTTATCGTGTTGTTCACTCCACTATACTTGGCCCATCCAAAGGCGGTATTCGTTTCGATCCGCATGTAAATCTGGACGAGGTAAAAGCACTGGCCGCCTGGATGACCTGGAAGTGTGCCGTGGTAGATATTCCGTATGGAGGTGCAAAAGGGGGTGTTACCTGCAATCCGCGCGAAATGTCGGCAGGAGAAATTGAACGCCTGATGCGTGCCTACACGCTTTCCATGATCGATATTTTCGGTCCGGATAAAGATATTCCAGCTCCGGATATGGGTACTGGTCCGCGCGAAATGGCCTGGCTGATGGATGAATATTCCCGTACGCAAGGAATGACGGTGAATGCCGTGGTAACGGGTAAGCCAATTGTATTGGGCGGATCGTTAGGTCGTACGGAAGCAACCGGCCGTGGAGTAATGGTGACTGCGCTTGCCGCAATGGAAAAACTCAAGATCAATCCGTACAAAGCTACTTGCGCTGTGCAGGGATTTGGTAACGTAGGTTCGTGGGCATCACGGCTGCTTTCGGAGCGTGGCTTGAAAGTGCAGGCGGTGAGCGATATTTCAGGGGCTTACTTTAATGAAAATGGAATCGACATTGAGAAAGCGTTTGCGTATCGCGATAAAAACAAAGGCTCACTGGAAGGCTTCACGGAGGCAGCAAAGCTGAAGGGTGACGAACTGCTTACCCTGCCCGTAGATTTGTTAGTGCCAGCCGCTACCGAAGATGTCATCACCGGAAGCAATGCCGGAAACATACAAGCCAAGTTGATTGTAGAAGGTGCAAATGGCCCTACGTCCTCCAAGGCCGATAACATTATCTATGAAAAGGGAATCAGTGTTGTGCCTGATATTCTGGCCAATGCAGGTGGCGTAACCGTTTCGTACTTCGAATGGGTACAAAACCGTCTGGGGTATAAGTGGACGGCCGACCGTGTGAACCGCAGAAGTGATCGCATTATGAAAGATGCCTTCGATAATGTATACAAGATTGCCATGGAATACAAAGTGTCGTTGCGTATTGCAGCCTATATGGTAGCCATTGATAAAGTAGCGAAGACATACAAGTTCCGCGGAGGATATTAATACGGACGGTAGCTGTTTTAGAATTTAGAATGTAGCGTTTAGATTGTAAATTTGCCGCTTGAGGCATTCACGCTACATTTTAAATTCTGTATTTTAAAAATTCGACTATAAATGACTATTCACAAGGAAGGCCGTACCCTACTCTTCGTTCTACTGATCGTTTTCTTTGCTATTAACTGGGCCGTAGCACATTACTTTCCGGAATCAAAAGCAATTCAGAACATCATCATCGCAGTCAGTGTCATTCTCTACCTTGTGGTTCTTCAGTTTTTCCGCAATCCCATTTTTGAGATCACCAAAAACGAGAAGCAGGTAATTGCCCCTGCTGACGGTAAAGTGGTGGTGATTGAAGAAACGGAAGAGACCGAGTACCTCAAGTCGAAAAGAAAACAGATTTCCATTTTCATGTCGCCTGTCAATGTGCACGTGAACCGCATGCCCGTGGCGGGAACAATCAGTTACTATCGCTATCACGCAGGTAAATACCTGGTGGCATGGCATCCCAAATCAAGTACCGAGAACGAACGAACTACCGTGGTGGCCAAAATGAAAAATGGTACCGAGGTATTGTTCAGGCAAATTGCCGGAGCACTGGCGCGAAGAATCAAATGTTACGTTGCGGAAGGCCAGCCCCTGGAGCAGGGTCAGGAATTCGGCTTCATCAAATTCGGTTCGCGTGTGGACATCTATCTCCCTTTGGACGCCAAGGTTTCGGTGAAGATCGGAGATATCACGAAAGGTGGAAGAACGGTTATCGCAGAGCTTCCGTAAGCTTCCGTACAAAAGAGGTTAACAATCCCTGGTAACGTGCGTTTAAGGATTGGATTAACTATCTTTAGGAACTGAAAATATATACCGCCGGATGCCGTTAATGTCATTCAGCAGATTATCATCTAACCCACACGGTAATGGCCAAATCAATTCGTTTTACAGGCAGACAACACGAGTTTTTTAATACCCTTAACCAGCGTGTGAATGGCTATTTCAAAACCAATAATATCAGCCGCACGGCAAATGCTGAGATGGTGATTAAAACCATTTTTATGTTTGCCTTGTACGTTGTGCCCTACGCAATCATCGTAGCGCTTCCGGTTACCCATTATGGCATTTATATGCTGTTGTGCCTGGTCATGGGGTTGGGCATCGGTGGCATTGGTCTTTCGGTAATGCACGATGCGAACCATGGCGCTTACTCTTCCAAAGCGTGGGTCAATGATGCACTCGGCTATTCATTGAACCTGATCGGTGCCAATGCGCTGAACTGGAAAATTCAACATAACGTACTTCATCATACGTACACCAATGTGTTTGAAGTGGATGAAGATATCAGCCCGCGTGGTGCATTGCGCTTTGCCCCCGAGTCTCCCTGGAAAAGCTTTCATCGCTTTCAATACATCTACGCCTGGTTTCTGTATGGCCTGATGACCATCGTATGGGTGATCACCAAAGATTTTATGCGACTGATCCGCTATCAAAAAGATGGAATGCTGGCCAAGCAAAAAGTAAATGCTTTTGCCGAGTGGAGTATTTTACTTCTGACAAAAGCCTTTTACATCGGTTATATCTTTGTTGTGCCCGTGATGCTTTTGCCTTTTACCGGGTGGCAGATCCTGCTGGGGATATTACTGATGCACTATGTTGCCGGTTTTATTCTGGCGATCATTTTTCAGCCTGCCCATGTTATTGAAGGCACGGAGTATTTTCAACCGGATGAAACAGGCAGTATACAAAACACCTGGGCCATTCACCAGCTACTGACCACCACGAATTTTGCACAAAAGAACAAGCTTCTGTCCTGGTATGTGGGCGGACTGAACTTTCAGGTAGAACATCATCTGTTCCCCAATATCTGTCATGTTCACTATCGGCATCTATCTTCAATTGTAGAAAGCACCGCCAAAGAATTCGGTGTTCCGTACAAGAAGGTAGAAACATTTGCCGGAGCACTGGTGGCACATGGAAAATTGCTCAAGGTACTGGGTAAAAGCCAGAAGGTGGATCTTGCGGCAATTACTCCCTCGCTCACCTGATTCTTCCCTTCTATTAGAATTGAATTTCCTTTATTACATGGAAGGATTTTTATGATGTATGGAGTTCACTGATTAATCGAATGAATTGATGAGTGATTTCCCCTATCTGCAAAACGATCGCATTCGAAGAGTTAATTTCTTTCGGAATTTTTTCCGCCATCCGTTCATCGAACGAATTTTAATTCGGCTGTATAAGGGCACTGCGCTGACGCGAAAATTAATTCCTCCTGAATACCTGTACCCCGAAAAATCATTCCGCACCGCCAGCCGTGACGGAGTGACGTATCAATTGGACCTCAGTAATGTAATTGATCATTCACTCTATTTCTTTGGCCGTTACTTCACCCCACTGCAGTTGTTTCAGTTGCTGAAAGCCGATACGGTTACCATTGACATTGGCGCCAACATCGGAACAGTAGCATTACGGGCGGCCACTATTTCCCGCAAGGGATGGGTATACGCCTTTGAACCCGATACGGATAACTTTACTTCTCTTCAGCAAAACATCCGACTCAATCCGTTGGAAAATATCACTCCGGTAAAAAAAGCACTTGGTGAACGACAGCACGAGTCGAAACTATTTAAAGTAAACCGATTCAATACGGGTATGAATCGGATACTTCCTGCGAATAATGACTTCACTGATTTCGAAAGCATTGAAGTAAGTACACTGGATGAAGAAGTAAGCCGGTTGAAAATCAATCGCATCGACCTGATGAAGATTGATGTGGAAGGATATGAACTGAATGTTTTAAAAGGTGCTCAGGCCACACTTCAGCGCTTTCATCCGCTGATTGTGGTGGAGGTCATTGACGTGAACCTGAAGAACAATGGACAGACCTCTGCTGAGGTCATCCGCTTTCTTAAAGACTTTGGGTATCATTTTGTTGATCTGAAAAACGGGAAGCCATTGACAGAAATGCACCATCTTGAAACCGATGTACTTTGTTTCACTATGCACAATCCTCTCATCTGATCCGGGTGTATGGATGAACTAAGATTCAAGCCGTGGACCAATAAGAATGCCCCCGGAAGAATAGTGGTTATCCGCTATCAGGCCATGGGCGATATGGTGATTACGCTTCCTTATCTCAATGATTTCAAAAGGCAATTTCCGGATGCCCAACTTTACCTGATCACGACTGCGGAAGTAAGTGCTATTCCTTTAAGCCTCGGGCTCTTTCACAAAGTGATTGTCATTAAGGGTGGCCGAAGTGCGAAACGTCAATTCTTTTTTACGCTATGCAAGCTTCCTTTTTTGCTTTGGCAACGTCATGAGGTGGTCATGGATCTGCAAAACAACAAAATCAGCCGTGTGATCAGAAGGGTACTTCGCCCAAAAGCGTGGTGTGCATTCGATCGCTTTTCAGCCAGGTCAGCAGGAGAGCGGGTAGCATTAACCATAGCGGGTTTAGGATTGGGTAAGGTAAAACTGAATACAGAATTTGATCAGCACGTTAATGAGCAAATCCTAACGGAAAAATTGATTTCTTGCGGATGGAAGCAAGATCATTTGCTGATTGTGCTTAACCCGGCAGGTGCTTTTGATACACGGCATTGGCCGCTATCGAATTATGTTGAACTTGCTTCTCTTTTGAAAAAAGAGAATCCCCGTTTTCAGTTTTTAGTAGTCGGATTGAAAAATAAGCTTCATCCATCCATTGATTATTTGAAGTCCATGCTGAAAGCGGATTTAATTGATATGACGGACCAGACCGATCCGGCGGAAGCATTTGCTTTGGTGCGAAGAGTAAAGCTGTTGATTACGGAAGATAGCGGGTTGATGCACATGGCATGGGTGCAGGCAGTGCCCACATTGGCGATCTTCGGTTCCACCCGCAGTGACTGGTCTTCCCCGCAAGGGGCGTGGTCGGTTTGTTTAAATTCATCTGATCTGGATTGTGGCAATTGTATGCTGGAGAAATGTATTCATGGTGATAACCGTTGTCTTACACGCTACACACCAGCATTTGTTTATGAGAAGGCGATCGCATTGCTGAACCGATGAAGAAGCACATCGCCATCTTTATGCCGGGAGGGGTAGGTGGAGGTTACTACTCGCAAGGTATTCCTGTAATCGCAAAACTGGTAGATGATCTGAGTGTGGAACACACAATCTGTATCTATAGTGTGCATCCGCCCAATGCTGATTTTAAACCTCAGACGTATCAGTTGTTTTCGGTTGGCAAGTCGATCCATGCAGGCTGGCTTCGATGGATTTTATTAAGTCTTTTGTTTTTGAAGCATCACGTTAACAAGCGCTACGATTTGCTGTATGCCTTTTGGGGAATACCTGCCGGAGTTTTGGTCACATTTCTATCTAAACTGGTACGCAGGCCTTCGGTTATTCATTTGCAAGGTGGTGATGCAGTTTATATTCCGTCTGTAAAGTATGGATCGTTAAAAGGGTTTCTGAAGATGTTAATGCTGTGGGCGTATAATCATTGCTCGGTATTAATTGCCCTTACCCGTTTTCAGGAGACCAGGTTAATTGAAGCAGGTGTCTCTCGTTCGATTGAAGTAATTCCGTTTGGCCCGGATGTGAGTTTGTTTCCGCGAAAAGAAAAAGCGAATCTTCATTCTCCGATTCGATTTCTGCACGTGGGCAATCTTCTTCCGGTAAAAGATCAGCGCACCTTACTAAATACATTTGCGTTAATCGCGAAAACAATTCCGGCACAACTGCGCATCATCGGTGAAGATCATCTTCATGGATTAATTCAGGACCATTGTAGGGAATTAAAGATGGAGAGTAGCGTTGAATTTATAGGGATACAGCCTTATGATCAGATGCCGGTGCATTATGCGTGGGCAGATGTAGTGGTGATGACTTCCGTTTATGAAGGCCAGTGTCTTGCGGTATCAGAGGCTGCGGCTTCGGGAGTATTACTGGCAGGAACGCGCGTAGGGATTTTATCGGATTGGGATCACCGTTGTGCCATCGTGAGTGAACCTGGAAACGCAGCGCAGCTGGCAAGTAGAATGATCGCTGTCTTCAACAATGCGGATGTAATGCATGATCGTATTGATAAAGCGTGGAATGAGGTTGCTCAGAAAGACCGGCAATGGACTTTCTTCAGAGTTAGTGAGTGTATCCATAAAGCGTTGAACCCGTCACTGCGATGAAAAAAAAACGATTAGCCGTTATTGGCGGAGGGGCGCATACCATACCCAGTTATCGCGCTATGCTCAAGCGGATCGCACACAAGTATGAGGTGATCCTTTTCAGTGAATTTCATCTGGATAGAAAATCAGAGGTGGAGGAGTATTTCATTCGTTCAGTATCGGAGAAGAAGCGGAATGCCAGATGGAGAACAGTAGCGTTTTTTATCCTGATTATTAAATCATTTTATTCCCAGCGGCCAGACCTTATACATTCACATTCTACCTATCCTTCCGGAGTAGTGGCCATTATTTTAGGATGGTTGTTTCGAATCCCAGTCGTGGTTTGCCTTGATGCCGCTGAAGCTTCGGCTGTGCCGGAAATACAATTTGGTGATCTTCTTCATAAGCGAAGAATGCAGTGGAACAAGTGGGTGATGAAGAATGCGGCTGCGGTTACGGCACTTACGCGGTTTCAATGTGACGATGTTCGTGTGAATAGTGACTTCAGCAAACCCATTCAGATTATTCCAAGAGGTGTTGATCTTGCCCGGTATACGCCAACAGATAAAGTGCCCATTGCAGCACCGGTACGATTTCTGAGTGTGGCCTATCTTCACCCGGTGAAAGATCATGACACCCTGCTTCGTGCCTTTCAGATGATTTCACACCACGTGGAAGCATCGCTTACCATCGTAGGACAGGACTATTCAAATGGACGAATACAGCAGTTGGCGAAGGAACTTGGTATTCAGGAGAGCGTGAATTTTACCGGCTTTGTACCGCACGAAAACATAGCCGGGTATTATAAGCAGGCCGATATATTACTGCATACTGCGCTATTTGAAAGTCAGGCGATGGCGGTAGTGGAGGCCATGGCGTGTGGAGTGTTAGTGTGTGGCACTCGTGTGGGGATAATGGCTGATCTGTCGGGGGAATGTTGTGTGACGGTGACCACAAAAGAATATGCAACATTGGCTGATGAAGTAGTCAGGCTAATAAACAGCCCGGCTGAACAAATCAGGTTAAGAGCGAATGCGAGAAATTGGGTTGAGACTCATTCATTGTCATGGACGACACAGCAATACCTGAATTTATATGAGCAGGTAATTAAATGAGCACACTATGGTGGCGTTTTTCAAGACGGCCTTCAGATAATTCATACACGTGGTCAAAGTGTTCCCATTGTTTTTCTTTATGCGAAACCATAATGATTGTTTTTTGGGGAGATAAACGCTGAAGCAGCGTATGCGTAATTTCTGATTCGGTTTCTGCATCCAGTTGATTGGTTGATTCGTCCATGAGCAAAATGACCGCATCATGGTAAAGTGCCCGCGCAATTGCGATCCGCTGGCGCTGCCCTCCTGAAATTTTGGCTCCTTTCTCACCCAGTAAACTGTTTATTCCTTCAGGAAGTGTTGCTATCCAACCGGAGATTTCGGCCTGATCAGCGGCTTGTTTTATTTTCTCCTCATCGATTTCATGGGCAGCAATACCAAAGGCAATGTTCTCTTTTATCGATCCGTCAAGAATATAAGGTTGCTGAGGAATGTAGCCAATCCATTTTTGCCAGGAGGAAATAGCGCGTTCGTTTAATGGAATCTTGTCGATGTAAATTTCTCCTTTGCTTGGCTTAATAAATTGTAGAAGGATCAGTAGTAGAGAAGTTTTTCCTGAACCCGATTTTCCGGTAATCACAACACGCTCACCTTTTTGGATGCGTAAAGAGATGCCATTCAAAAGTAAGGGTTGATGTGGATGGCCGAATGAAATTCCGGATAGCTGAATTTCTTCAGTAAAAGAAACAGAAGTGTTTTTTTGTGGTGGTTCTTTTGGAAGAGGCATGCACTGACTTAATTCCTGCACCACATATTCATGTGTTTTGATCTGCAGCAGTGCGGCGAAAATCCGATTCAGGGAGGGGATAACACGAAAACTGACTCCGGCATAAACACTGAGAAGAACTAAAGTTTGCTGGTAAGGTTGCCTGCTCCACAACGAATAAATGATGAGCGAGCCGATGCACCAAGCGGCGATCAGTTCGGTAACCCGTGCCGGACTGGTGTTGGTGAGGTGAGCGTCTGTAAAAATAGTGGTCAATGCTTTGTGCTGCGAAGTGAATTTCTTTTTGAAGTAATCCTTCTTGTGCAATGATTTTATTTCTGCCCACCCTTCCACGGATTGCATGGTATACTTGAGTAGCAGCGGATATGTGCTTTTTATTTTTTCACTGATATGCTTCAATTTTTTTCGTTTTACTGAATAGATAGCCAGTAGTGGAGCAACGATGACAGCCAGAAAAATAAAAGCACGGCTGTTGAAAATGAGGATGCCGGTAAATAATAAAAGCGCCACAATGCTTTCTGATAATATTGTACCTGCCGGGATAATAATGTTATTGGCAAAAGTTAATGGAAGGTTTGTGATGCGATTGGATTGCTTGCTATAGTCGCCATTGGTGAATTGGGAATAGCTGAACCGGAAGTATTGATCAAGCGTGCGGTCGGCAAGATCATTGGCAATATGGTAGGCGTACCTGGCTTTTTGATGTACGATCCAACGGGTGATCTGCGTTTTGATTAATACAAATAGAATAACCGCACTGGTTATACTCATGGCGAAATACGTATGATCAGTGAATCCGGTGATGCGATAAAGCGAAAGCAGGTACTCATTTTTAAGTGCGTAATCAGGATTAAGCACCAGAAGAATAATGGGAAGAAAAAAGGCAAGGCTAAAAAAATCCAACAGAGAACTGATGCACAGAAGTACCGTTATATTCATCCCTTCTCTGCGTTGTGACGGGGAGAGCATCTGAAAGACGGTATACAGAATTTTCTTGTTCATTCGTTGTTTTCTTTCCTGATAATGATCCAGGGAAAAGGAGAATCGCGTGTAAATCTGTTTTTGATTTTGTTGAACAGGCTTTTTGGCTCATAAGCAATAGTGTAATTCAATGAGCCAAGTGATTGCCACCCGTGGTGGTAATAGTCCAGTTTCCCGGAATCGACGCCTGCCGCCATGAAATAGTGTTCGGATCTTTTCCGGGCACCTTCAATCTCATCTATAGGATAGAATGGCGTATCCAGAATGTGAATTTCTCCCGATGCGGTGAGAAGAGGAAGAAGTTGTTTGATGAACGTATTCAATGAGGAAAAATACTGAGCCGCACTTGCTACAATGATCGTGTCGGTTTTTATTTGGTCAAAAGAACCGGAGAGGATATTGCCATAGACAAAGCAGGTCGATGAGGCGTGAGCGGAGCTCCGGGCTGCTTGTTGTAATTCAGGCTCATTGATATCAATGCCACAGTAACTGGCGGTAACGGATTGATGGAGGTAATGGATGAGCCACCCGTTTCCACAACCGATCTCTGTTATACTTGCTGGTTTTTTTGATTTCAGATAGCGGGCTAACCGGTCTGCCGATCGCTTCCTGATTTTCCACTCATCAGAAAGAGGAGCAGCCCCATAAAAAGCGGGAAGTTGCTGAACCACTTCATCTGAATAAACACGTCCTTCTTTCTGCCGAAGTTTCAAGTAATTGGCTTCAAAAGAATTATGACGGAGGAAATTTTTTTGATAGTATAATCCATTCTCAAAATGGAAGCGCGCGTCTTTTGCCAATGTATTTTCGAATGAATTCATTGACCCTGATATTGAAAGGTGACAATAATATGATCTCCCCACCGATTAAATGGAAATGAGCTTCTTACCTGCTTGTCTATCTTTCGGAGAGCGGCATACATCAGCGGGCGATTCCTGGCAAGATCATCGCGATGAGGTGGTGGTGATAAAATTCCTAATCCCTCTGTTTGAATACAACGAAATGATGCGCCAAATGCGTTTCGAATGTCGGATAGCGAATGATAATACGTTTTGAAATATTCGCCTTCCAGGTGAGCCATTACTCCGTTCTTCTTCCATCGGCGAAACGCTTTTCGTCCATGACCCTTCAAAAAGCCAGTCATCTCCCAAATAGAAACCTTAGGCATGATTACCCAGGTAACAAAGGCGCCTTTATTTAATAAGGCAGGTAAATGCATAGTAACTTTAGACAAGTCATCAATACAATTCAATCCGCCGAAATTGGAAAACACGTAATCAAATTTTTTATCTTTGATTTGATTCAGCGCATCGTACGATAATTGCTGTACATTCAGTCTTCCGGTTAATGAATGTTGCTGCATCTTCCGGCTGATTTCACGAACCATTCCATCCGACAGATCCGTAGCGAGTACAGTATTACCACAGGAGGCGAAATACAGTGCATCCAACCCTGTACCCGCATTTAGCTCAAGCATATGATGTTCGGGTTTCAGAAATGGATGAACATGATTGTACACGTGCGCGCGCCATTCTTTCAGAATGCTATTTTGCAAATCATCTGCATCATAATGCGCCGATTGCTTGCTGAATGCCTGGTTAACGATTTGAAAGGAGCTAGTCATGAAGTAGTTCGATACGTTTTAATTCAAGACGATGAAGCAGGCTAAGTGGCACGTTGTACACCATCGAAGCGATAGAACGAACCGGAAGACGGGAGGGGTTCTTCATCCATCTTAGTAATGATAACCACCCTCTCCGGATACGATAACGATTATGAATATAGCGATGAAGT
>JAHEZH010000295.1 GCA_023251155.1 Flammeovirgaceae bacterium
AGGAGATGGAATCACTTATATAATGGTTGATATGGAGGTCCATCATTACATGCGAATCCGAAACATCCATGTAAGTTTTATCACTACCTGTTTTCACCAGACCAAGCATATCAAAACGTCCCATCCGGAATTCCACCGAAGTCCTTCCCTCCCACCGATTTCGTTTGATTGAGTCCTCGTAGTGCCGCTGCGCAAGTATGGGATCATACAAAGGGTATTTCCATACCTCGTATTGGGGACTGTTCGAGGTTACTTGCGTCAGTGATACGGTACGTGCAATGACTTGTTCGATTGTTTCCCTGACCGTCATGCGAACGGTATTCACAGCAGTTCCTTTACGGTGAATTATGGAGTCTATCAAACAGGCACTGGACACATCACCTACGATGTAGACTTTATTACGGTCAATTTTAAAATTCTCATACGAATCCTCAATGATAGTTTCCACAAAAGCCATGTCGTTATACAAG
This sequence comes from Flammeovirgaceae bacterium, assembly GCA_023251155.1. GTDB lineage: Bacteria > Bacteroidota > Bacteroidia > Cytophagales > Cyclobacteriaceae > ELB16-189. The sequence continues at coordinate 471 of JAHEZH010000295.1, forward strand.
GACGTCGGATTCGAACAACCCGCAGTGATCTGGAGCTGACTGGTTGCGGCAACGATAACACCTGCCTTGGTTAACGTGGTATTTTGCGGAAGAATATTTCCATTGAGGTTGAATGCCAGTACAACAAGGGGAAGATTTTTAGTCTGATCGTTGCTGTTTAAATGAACAGCAGTATAACTTCGGTTCGTGCTACCCACGTTGACCACGAATGATCGCTGGCCATAACCAGGAATGAATAAAACGATGAACGTCAGCAGGAACACGATATGTAAATTCCACCTGACCATCCTTGCGATGAATCCGTTACTTTGCTTTACGATCATAGATGGCCTCTCTCCGAATTAGATGGTTAATAACCCTTTCCAAATGACAATACCGATTTATCGTGGTAGTCATCCCACCAGCGCTATAGATCGAATTATCATAAAGATGAATTTGCGCGAAAAGGAAAGCATTCGAAAAAGAAGAGTCAACGTGTAAAAACGAAAAGTCGACCGGCGCGATCGTTTCACCTATTAATGGGGTGAGTTTCCGAATAAATTCTTTTATGTTTTTTAAGTATGTTCTCTTCCCTGAAAAAACATTCGACATCAGGAAGATATAGAATATACACGTATCTCCACACGCTCGATTTGCCCCAGTCGGTGTGTACTGCTGAAAATTAACGAAGCCGTATAACCAGTTCAGGAAATGAAATACCTCCTAACCGAACTATTGTATACCCCCCAATCCGTCACTCCTTGAAAATCAAAAAAAGGAATCGGCATACTTCAGCTGTTAATCGTTGAATCACTCCTGCCTGTCGACTTTTCGATCGCAGCAAAATGCCACTGATTAATGTTGTGCATCGAAAATAGAATGAAAGAAGGGGAAATGGGTATTCGATTCAGCATTATAATTGTGGCCCTGTTTGCCATGCACGCCCTGTGTTTGGCCCAGGGAGGAAAGGTTTCCATGGAGAATGACAACGACTCCCCCGATGATGGGAATAATTCCGGGAGGGCAAAATGGAAGCTGGAGCGGAGATTCTATTTAGGTCAGAATTTTCCCGATCCATTTTTGTTATCGGGTAAGGCCACTATTGAATACAAGATTGCAGGTGCACCCTACGCACTGCTTAATGTCTATGACTCCGATGGCAGGATGCACCGGTCGATTTACCTGCCCGGTGATAAAAACACAGTCAACATTTCAGGTGAGCAATTGACGCCGGGATCCTATACTTACGCGCTGGTGGTTTATGGGCGTATCGTAGAAAAAAAAGAATTCAATCTGCTACCGTAAGCTTTCTGAATACCCATCAAGAAAGACAGGTTGATACATTTTACCAAGTTATAAATGCAAGTGTTATTCGGGTATACATTCAAAAAAGGAATTAACGGATGGAAGATCATCCAATTGTTAGTTGTATTCGTGTTTGCTGCGTGCAGCGAGCCTTCACAAATCGGAACGTCTTTCTTCCAGGATGGTGACTTAAATATATCGTATGTGGATACGGTCACCGTGAAAGCTTCCACGGTGATTTACGATAGCCTGGCTACCAATTCAACCTCCAGGTTGCTGATCGGCCATCACACGGATGAACAGTTAGGTACGCTTACCTGCAAAGCGTACCTGAGTTTTTCACCCGATGGCAGCACCACATTGAAAGAGATCAGTACCGTTTACTCGCGTGTTACGTTAAATCTGATATTGGATCATTACTCTTATTATGATACCACCGTGCGACAACGCTTCTATGTGAGCGAGCTTGAACAGAAGATTGTACTGGGAGATGACGGGCAGTTGTACAACACCTCGGAGCTGGCCTATCAGCAAAACCCCATCGGACAAATTGAGTTTGCTTCCTTACCAAACAAAAACGATACCCTTGAGATTCCTTTAAGCGATCCATTGGGAATTCAATTGTATAATCTGGCAAAAGTGTCTTCCGCATCGGTGACAGAAACAGGTGAGTTTCAAAAATTAATCAAGGGATTAGTCGTTCATCCTGACCCATCGATTAATGCAGCGGTATTGGGTTTTACGGCCAGTGCACAACTACGTGTGTATTACATCGACAAGACAGTCAGACCTACGGAAGAAAAGTACATTTCCTTTTCCGTAAAAAGCACCAGCCAAACGAACCTCTACTTTAATGAAGTGAAATGCGACCGGTCGCTCACCAATCTGAAAGGTCTGCAATCGTACCGCTATCCTATTGCTTCGGACTCCACCGGTCAGAAAGTATATATTCAGGGAGGCGCGGGCCTGGCTATCCGGGTGGAGTTGCCTTACATTAAAGAAATACTGCGTGACAATAAAAATTTAATGCTGTCAGAAGCGGTGCTGGAGTTCCGGCCTCTCGATAATTCGGATCACAATAACGAGTCATATCCCAGCAACCTGGAAGTCAATTATGTCAACCACAAGAATGAGGTTATCTCCTCCTCGTCAGGGGCGGCAACCCTGGTAGACGATCTCATTTTAGGAAAGGATATCTACTACCAGGTGGACATTCGTGATTTTATCAAGCTGCAACTGAGCATTAATGAATCCAATCATAATGCGCTGTTGTTCTCGTTGCCCAGCGCAGACCGGGCTTCCACCGTTACCAAACTATATGCTGGTGATCAAAAGAATAAATATAAGATGAAAGTAAAAATGAATGTAGTAACAGTCAAAAATGTGAATAACCAATGAAGAAATTTTCTGCAAATATGAATCAAACAATCGGGAGACTATTTTTTTCTATCTTTTTACTGGTGCTGAGTTCCTCACTGGTGGGCTGCAATGACGATGATGACGATGACGATCTGGGTAACTGGCTTGATGTGGTGGACTTTGAAGGACAACGAAGAGCGGGCTCCGTGTCTTTCATTATTGGAAGTACCGCATTTGTCGGGTTAGGTTATGATGGTGATGATTACTTTACCGATATGTATTCCTTTAATGTAGACAAAGGCTACTGGGAGGATGTAAAGGATTTTCCGGGAACTCCAAGGGAGAATGCAGTTGCTTTTTCCATCGGAGATAAGGGATATGTCGGCTTAGGATACAACCGGGACCAGGATAAGGAAGAACTAAAGGATTTCTGGGAATACAATTCTTCCACCAACACATGGCGGCAGCTCAACGATTTTCCTTCCGCCCGATATGGCGCAGTGGCATTTTCGCTTGGTAATAATGGCTATGTAGGGACAGGTAATGACGGCGATTACTATCACAGTGACTTTTACAAGTATCTCCCCGATTCGGATACGTGGGAAGAAATACGAAGCTATCCGGGAGGGAAAAGAGAAGACGCCATTGCGGTTTCGCTGGATGGAAAGGCGTATGTGTTCTCGGGCAGAAACAACGGAAGCTACCGCTTCGATATATGGGAATACACGCCCGAATCGAACAGCTGGAAAGACCTTACTCCTGATGATGACGAAGACTATTATGATGATTTCACGGCAGCCATTCAACGCCACCAGGCGGTAGGATTTGGTTATCAGGGACGTGTTTTTATTACCACCGGACTGAACGGAAGTGCCACTACCAATTCCACGTATGAGTTCACTCCATCCACCGGAGGCTGGGATAAAAAAACTTCCTTTGAAGCCTCGGGGCGGAATCGTGCCGTTTGTTTTGTTCTATCCGGAAGAATATTTGTTACCACCGGTCAGAATGGTTCGAGCTATTGGGACAACATGTCTGAATTCCGACCTGACGATGAATACGATGACGAAGACTAACATCACCCAATAAGCGATTACAGATTAAGCACAATATCCTCTTCATCGTAGTACATGAACAAATACTATTGTATCGCGCTTTACTTCTTATGCATGACCACCTCCGTCACCGGACAAAGTAGTGCCGATTCTCCGTATTCTATTTACGGGATCGGTATTTTAAAGGATCGTAGTTCGGCACACAGTCGTGCGCTTGCTGAGACAGGTATAGGAGTGCAGGGTTCGAGTCATATTAATACATTAAACCCTGCCTCCTTTGCTGAAGTCACCGGAGGAACACAAATTTCAGAGTTGGGCGGATTCTATCAGTACAACAAGCTCAGTACTTCCAATTTGAACCAGAGTGCATCAGCAGGAGGACTTTCAAGTATTAACATGTGGTTTCGGAGCTC
>JAHEZH010000051.1:0-1221 GCA_023251155.1 Flammeovirgaceae bacterium
AAACGCTATCGAAACAACGTATACCACCCATGAAATCCTGGTGGGATTACGGCTTTCTGCATTACATTTTCACGATACATACAGCGATCGGTTTTAAGTCAGTCACGCATTATCGGATGCACTTCCTGTAGCAGGTAAGCCAAACCCTACCGAGCGACTGAACTAATTGTCAGCCGTCAGTTTACTCACAATTTCCTCCATGGAATATTTGATCTGTTCCCCTTTCTTCATGTCCTTAAACGTAAGCACTCCGCTCTTCACTTCATCCGAGCCAATCACCAGGGTATAAGGAATGGATTTCCGGTTCGCATAGTCGAGCTGTTTGTTGATCTTCACCGTGTCCGGATAGATTTCAGAAGCAATGCCGCTGTGGCGTAAGGTGCTGAGTACTTTCAATCCGTAGCGTTTACTTTCTTCATCGAAATGGCAGATCAGTACTTTGGATGTAGCCTGCGCACTTTCGGGGAACAGCTTCAGTTCATCCATGCAATCGTAGATACGATCGATACCAAAGCTGATACCTACCCCGGATAAACGCTCTTTGATTCCGAATGCCTGTGTGAGATTATCATAACGACCGCCACCACTCACGCTGCCCATCGCTACATTATTGATCTTCACTTCGAAGATGCAACCGGTGTAGTAGCTCAGCCCACGTGCCAGCGCAATATCAAACTCTACGTGCTCCTCATTTACTCCGTAGTCGGCTAACAGATGAAGCACAGCACGGAAGTCCGTAATGCCTCTTGCGCCCGATGCCGAAGTAGTAAAGCGCTCCGTAAGGAATTGAATCTTCTCCGCTGTGGTGCCTTTGAAGTTCAATATCTCAAATACCGTATTCAGGCTTTCTGTGGTGAAGCCTTTCCCTGCCAATTCTTCTCTTACCTTCTCTTCACCTATTTTATCCAGTTTGTCGATGGCCACGAACAACGCCGTTTCATTGGTCGTGCCGGTCAGTTCCGCCAGACCGGAAAGAATACCACGATGATTCACCTTGATGGTATAATCCGCAATACCCAATGCGGAGAATACCTCTTTGATCATGAGAATAATCTCCGCCTCGCAGATCAATGAATCCGTACCGACGACATCGGCATCGCACTGATAGAATTCGCGATAGCGTCCTTTCTGCGGACGATCAGCCCTCCATACCGGCTGCATCTGGTAGCGTTTGAAAGGGAAGGTGATCTCACCACGATTCATCACTACATAGCGAGCGAA
>JAHEZH010000051.1:1321-35078 GCA_023251155.1 Flammeovirgaceae bacterium
GGTTTTTCCATAAAAATGACCGTAAAACTAAGCAGGTTTTAGCTTATTTTCAGAAGGGTTTCTCGCAAAGACGCGGAGGTGCAGCGAATTACTCCCCATTCGCCTCCGGTACATTGTGTACTCACTCTTTCATCTGCATCCGATCATGGTCCACTCATCGTTTGCGATTCGATGTGGATCCGTTCCGTAATTTCAGAGAGACTCAATTTTTGGGCTTTGGCTTTAAAAAATGCCAGGGAAGGCCACTCGTTTTCGGGAACTGCTTAAATTCGGGTTTTTTGAAAGGAGCCTGTCGTTTTATTTGCTAAAATTCAGGCAATTGCTTGTAATCCTGCCGATAGTGGTATAATTTCGCGCCTCGTTTAAACAGAAAACAGTCATGTCAGTAACCAGACTTAAGCGTAAAAACCGCAAAGATAAGGCTAAATCGGCCCGCAGAAGAACTGCACTAAAGATCCAAAACTTCAAGCCGGTAATGAAATCGGTAGATGTAGAGGCGATCAAGGAAGAATTCAAAGCAAAAGCAACTGCTAAGAAATAAGTAAATTCGAAAATGAGAGGATTAATCGATTAAAGGATTAATCATCGAAGGATTGAATTTTCAATGTTAATGAGCCGATGGGAGACCATTCGGCTTTTTTTGTTAGGGCTCGTTCACTTTCATCTTCACATCTTGAGGACATTTTCAACTATTGCGGATGGATCGCTCCTCGCTTCCCCAATTCAATCACCTCCATATTCTCTATCTTCTTGTCATTGATTTCAAAACGGACCAGTGTTTTGATGGCATGAAATCCATGATTGCCTGCTGCTCCGGGATTGAGGTAGAGCATTCCATTAAAACCAGGATCTTTCTTTATCCGCAGAATGTGTGAGTGACCGCAGATGAAAATATCGGGTATTCGTTCTTTCAGTATTTTCTTTACACGCGGATTGTAGTTAGGGGGAGCTCCGCCGATGTGTGTCATCCAGATGGTAAGTCCTTCGCATTGCCACCACCGGTCTTCCGGGAAGCGTGCTTCCATCTCCTTATCATCGATGTTGCCATACACGGCACGCAGGGGTTTGAATTTTTCCAGCTCATCCGCTACCGCACGATCACCGATATCTCCACCATGCCAGATTTCATCTACTTCACGGAAGTAGGTGAATACTTTTGGATCGAGGAAACTATGAGTATCGGAGAGGAGACCTATTTTCATGTTTAGTATTCGGATGGAAAATTAAAAAAGAATAGCTACCCTTTTTGGATAGCTATTCTGAGAAGCTTCTTTTTCGCCATGAAGGATCACCCGGTTATTCATAGCGAATGGAATCGACCGGGTTGGCCCAGGCGGCTTTGAGTGACTGGTAGCTGATGGTGAGGAGTGCCACCAGCAGGGAAGCAATACCTCCTAGTGCAAATACCGGCCAGCCTAAAGGAGTTCGATAAGCAAATCCATCGAGCCACTGCGAAGCGGCATACCATGCGGCAGGTGCAGCGATTACAAAAGCAATCATCACCAACACAATGAATTCTTTCGACAGAAGTGCCACAATGTTATGAGCGGTAGCTCCCAGCACTTTACGAATGCCAATCTCTTTGGTACGCTGTGTAGCTGTAAAGGAGGCCAGGCCGAACAGCCCCAGGCAGGAGATGAAAATCGTCAAGGCGGCACCCGTGTTCACCAGTTTAGCAGTACGTTTTTCATTTTCATAAAAATTACGGATGGATTCATCGAGGAAGGTGTATTTGAATTCGCTATCGGGGTAGATTTTCTTCCAGGCGGCGGTGATGGCATCCAGGGATGGTTTTAGGTTAATGATCTCTTCTCCGTTAGTTGCCAGTCGCACCGCGAAGCCGGATGATTCGCTTTCATAGCGGTAAGCCAACGGTTCGATCGTATGATGCAGTGACTGGAAATGAAAATCTTCCAGCACACCTACAATGGTTTCTGGTTTGTCGTTATTGCCGATCACCACCTCTCCGACAATATCGGCCGGATTATCGAAGCCCAGTTTTTTACATAGTGCACGGTTCACCAGCATTTCGCGAGCGCTGTCTACCGGCTGCACATTGCGACCTGCAATTAACTTAATGTCATACACGCTGAGGTAAGAAGTGTCACCATAGCGCTGATGTACATTGAGCGGAATTTCAACAGTACCTTTTTTGTATTTAATGCCATTGGTGCTGTAGCCTTTCTGAGCTGGAGGAGATCCGTTGCGGCTGATGCCCGTGATACCGGCAATCTGTGCCAGCTCATTCTGAAATGTATTGACCTTATCTGATTTTTCATACCATGGAGTATAGATGTTAATGATCGCATCTTTCGTAAACCCCATGTCTTTGTTGAGCATGTAATTGATTTGCCAGCCCATGATAATGGTGCCCACAATGAGTAGTTGCGAAAATGAAAATTGAAACACGGTAAGCACTTTTCGCAGCTGCGCCGAGCGTGACATGCGGCTGTTAGCGACCTGGTTTTTTAACGCGGTAGCCGGAAGAAAGGAGGACAAAACGAAAGCAGGATAGATACCGGCTGCCACTGCGATGACGGCAATTGTGATGAGGAGAAAAAGTAATGTGGAGGGAGCAAATAAATTCAATGTATTGCCTTTTGGCAGGAATTCATCGAATAACACCAGCGCAAGCCTGGCCAATGGGATAGCAATAAGAATGGCAATGGAAGTGAGTACGGTGCTTTCGGTCAGGAAATGACGGATCAACGCCGCGCGTGAGCTGCCCATCACTTTACGAAGACCAACTTCTTTTGCTCTGCGCACGGATTGTGCCGTTTCGAGATTGATGAAATTAATAGCGGCAATCAATAACAATAACAAAGCTACGATTATCAGCGTGCGCAGCGTTTTCATATCGGCCGGGTTGTTGCCATTATCAAACGTGCCCAGCTTTACATTGAAATGAAGATCGCTAAGCGATTGTAGTTTATAGTTGGCTCTCCATTCTTCGTCTGCATTTTTTTCTTTATACGCATTATCGAGCAGGGTCATTTGTTCGGTAGTCTTTTGCAACGGTGTGCCCGGCAATAGCTTGATGAAGCACTGTGTACTGCTGTTGGTACTGTTCCAGTCTTCTTCGTTATAATTTTCCTTCAACCAGCTTTTTTCAATAGTAGGATAGGAAATGAAATCGGTGAAGTGAAGATCGGTTTGCTGCGTAACGGTCTTTACTAAACCGGCCACGGTTAGCTCCAATGAGTCGTGATAATAGATACGCTGACCTATTACTTTGTCGGGCTCCGCTGTGCCGAAGTAGGTGAGGGCTTTGTCTTCGGTAAGCACTACGTTGAAGGGATGATTCAAAACGTTGGCGGAGCCCGAAGTCCATTGATAGAAATCAAAGACCTTGAAATAGTCGGAATCAACAATGGCACTATTTTTTTGGACGCCAAACTCTTTTTTCTCCTCCTGCAGAAGGTGGACTTTAGAAGAATAAGTGTGAAATCGTGTGGTCGCTTCCAATCCGGTGAACGATGATCGCACGGCAGAAGGTAATGCGATGGGTACCCCCCTGTTTACTCCATCGAACAAGCCACTGAATTCACTATAGATTCTGTAGATGCGATCACGGTCGGGTTGAAAGCGATCGAATCCGAGCTCGTAATTCGTCAGCAGAAAGATGACGAGGCATCCTGCGGCACCTACTGAAAGCCCGGCTATCTTAATAAAAGAATAGAGTGGATTTCTTCTGAGGTTACGTAGTGCGATGAGAAGATAATTTTGCAACATGGTTTCGAGGTTGGTTGGTACGACTTACTAAAAGACACGACTCTTTTTAAAGGATGCATTTCATCATGAAATAGTTTTAGATTCAATTTACTGTTTAATTAATAAATTAATAATCCTTTCATGATTCAATCGTCTCCCTGCCTGATGTGCAATCGTTTGATGATCGCTGAAGAAAGGACGATATGCCGACACTGCCGATCTGTTCATCACATCATGATGCCGAATGTGTAATTTGCGGGCAGGACAAGTCGCTACTATTTTAGATATTGCAGTCTGGTGGTTAATATAATTTCCATATCTATTCGCAGAACAGTAGCATTGCTGCTGTCGGTGTATCTTTTCAACTTCAGTGTTGATAGCAAAGATGCCTTGCCTGATTATGTGGAGGAAGATCTTTCTTACAACGACATCGAGAGTGTTTATGAAATAGTAGCAGAAACTATTTTTGGGATTGATAATGCCGTAAGTGAATACGATGAGCACGATCTGGAAGAAGGCGAATCGGTAGATATTGGTGACTTTACTTTTTATAACGATTACAGTCTGCTTCAATGCAGTATGGGGACGGCCTGCCTAATTCAAAACCTGAGGTACAATACTTTTTGTTTCAATCAACTGGAGACCTGCTGGTCAAAAATCTATGACCCGCCACCCTGGATGTGCGCTGCACCGGTAGTTTAACTACTGCTGGTTCAAATACCTACCTGTACACATTCCTTTTTCTTTACATTACTTTTTTGAAATGATGTTTAAATCGTTAAACATCGGTCATCTTTTTCTACGAAGGATGCCGATACTAATTTTAGTTATTACTTTATTCGCTTCGTGTGGTAGCAAAAAGCAGCAGCGGGTGGTCTACGAGAAATTTCCGGTGACCACACCTGCTTTGAAAGACACCTTTTATGTGAATGAATATGTGGCTGATATTCATTCGGTGCGCAACATTGAAGTCCGTGCACGTATTGGCGGCTTCATCGAAACCATACACATTGATGAAGGGCAGTTTGTGAAAGAAGGTCAGCTTCTGTTCAGCATCAGCAGCCAGGAGTATAAGCAAGAACTAACGAAGGCAAGAGCATCGCTGGCCAGTGCGGTAGCCGAAGCCAAATCAACGGAAGTGGAGTTGAACAGCGTAAAGATGCTGGCAAGTAAGAATGTGGTTTCGAAAAGTGAACTGGATATTGCGCAAGCCAGGTGGGAAGCACAGCTGGCGAAAATAGAAGAAGCGAAGGCCGATGAAGCCAGCGCTGAACTTAAACTGTCGTTCGCAAAAGTAAGAGCGCCATTCAGCGGAGTGGTCAATCGCATCTCTAATAAGATCGGGAGTCTTATTGAAGAAGGGACATTGCTTACCACCCTTTCTGACAATCACGAAGTGTTTGCTTATTTCAACGTGTCAGAAAAAGAGTACCTCAACCTGGTGGGTGAGCGGAATATAGATCAACGCAAAAATATCGTGCTTACCCTTGCCAACAACAAGCAACATCCGTACAAAGGGGTGATTGAAACAGTAGAAAGTGAAATGGACAAATCAACAGGTAACATTGCCTTTCGAGCACGCTTCCCCAACCCTGACCTCATATTGAAGAATGGTGCTACTGGTAAAATAGCGATCACCAATCCGTTAGATTCAGTACTACTCATACCTCAGAAGTCCACTTTTGAAATACAGGACAATATTTATGTCTATGTGGTGGATAATAAAAACAAAGTGCAAATCCGGGAGATTAAACCACGACTGCGCATACCTCATTTTTATGTGATCGAATCAGGCGTTACCGACAAAGACCGGATCGTTTACGAAGGTATTCAGCGCGTGAAGGAAGGGGATCAGATCGATCCGCAGCCGATTCAAATGCAAAACATAATGGTGCAGCTCGACGGGCTGTAATTGTTTTTAACGTAAACTGAACTCTTCATGACTTCTATTTTTATAAACAGGCCCATCCTGTCTATTGTTATTTCTGTATTCATTACGGTGCTGGGAGTGCTGGCGGTAACACAGCTGCCCATGACCCAGTTCCCTGACATTGCACCGACTGAAGTAACGGTAACTACAAAATATACCGGTGCCAATGCGCTTACCTGTACCAAAGCAGTAGTCACTCCGCTGGAGCGGGCCATTAATGGTGTACCGGGGATGTCCTACATGTCTTCCGTATCGGGCAATGACGGTACGAGTGTTATACAAATCGTTTTTAAAGTAGGGACTGATCCGGAAGTGGCATCGGTGAATGTACAGAACCGTGTGGCTTCGGTGTTGGACGAATTGCCGGAGGAAGTAATTAAGTCCGGTGTGATTGTAGAGAAGGTGGTGAACAGCATGCTCATGTACATCAATCTGATGAGCACGGACGAAGGTCTGGATGAATTATTTCTTTACAACTTCACGGACATTAACCTGCTTGCTGAGCTGAGACGTATCGATGGAGTGGGGTTTGCAGACATTATGGGCTCACGCGAATATTCCATGCGTGTGTGGCTGAAACCGGATCGTATGCTGGCATACGATGTTTCTGCTGCGGATGTAATCCGTAGTTTGCAAAGTCAGAACATAGAAGCTGCTCCCGGTAAAATTGGAGAGAGCTCCGATCGTAAAGCGCAGTCATTGCAATATGTCATCCGCTATACCGGTAAATACAATACTGAGAAACAATATGAAAACGTGGTGATCAAGGCCAATGAAGATGGTGAGATCCTTCGGCTTAAAGACATAGCGGAGATTGAATTTGGTTCACAGGAGTATGATGTGCTTTCAAAAGAAAAGGGGCGGCCCTCTGCGGCTATTTTGCTGAAACAAAGATCAGGTTCTAACGCACGCAAAGTAATCAGCGATATTAAACAGAAGATGGAAGAGTTGAAAGCCACTTCATTTCCTGCCGGTATTGATTATACCATCAGTTATGATGTATCCCGGTTCCTCGATGCCTCGATCGATGAAGTGAAGAAAACACTCATTGAAGCGTTCATCTTGGTGTCATTGGTTGTATTCATTTTTCTCCAGGACTGGCGTTCGACACTTATTCCTGCGATTGCTGTTCCCGTCTCCCTCATCGGTACTTTTTTCTTTATGCAGCTGATGGGTTTTTCATTGAACCTGATCACACTCTTTGCATTGGTATTGTCCATTGGTATTGTGGTGGATAATGCGATTGTGGTGGTGGAGGCGGTTCACTTTAAAATGGAGAAGCTTCACATAGATGCACGCCAGGCTACCCATGAAGCCATGAAGGAAATCACCGGAGCGATCGTGGCGATTACATTAGTCATGTCAGCGGTGTTTGTGCCTGTTGCATTCATGTCCGGCCCTTCCGGTATTTTCTATCGACAGTTTTCATTGACCATGGCCGCGGCTATTGTACTGTCGGGTGTAATTGCCATGACACTGACGCCTGCCTTGTGTGCCTTGATGTTGAAAAGTACGCATGGTAAGGCCGTCAAGCGGAATGTACTGCAGCGCTTCTTTGATGGATTCAACCATTGGTACAACGGCCTGTCGCTGCGTTACCAGCATTTGTTGAAGACCATTGCCAATAGAAGAGTAGTGACCATCGGGATGTTGCTTTTCTTTTGTTTGGGTACCGGGCTATTGGGCAAGACCCTCTCATCCGGTTTTATTCCCAACGAAGATCAGGGAATGTTTTATGCCGCGGTCACTACGCCATCAGGTTCAACACTGGAGCGTACCGCATTGGTGGTAGATGAAATTCAAAATGCTGCCGAGAAGATGGACATGGTTTCATCGGTATCGACACTTGCCGGCTTTAATATATTAACGGACGGCACAGGAGCTACTTATGGGATGTGTATGATCAATATGAAACCGTGGGATGAGCGTAAAGAATCCGTAGAGGAAACGATACAAATGCTGCGTGAAAAGACGGCACATATTAAAGATGCGACCATCGAGTTTTTTCCGCCACCTGCCGTGCCGGGCTATGGAAATGCCAGTGGTTTTGAGTTACGCCTGCTGGATAAAACACGAAGCGATGACTTGACGTCGCTTCAAAAGACCTCCAATGAATTTGTGAGGGCATTGAATGCGCGTGCCGAGATTCAAAATACATTCACCAGCTTCGATGCCAGCTTTCCGCAATACATGGTGCACATTGATAATGACAAGGCCGTGCAAAAAGGGGTGGCAGTCGACGAAGCCTTGAACAACCTGCAAGCGCTGATCGGAAGTTTTTATGCCACCAACTTCATTCGCTTCGGACAAATGTATAAAGTGATGGTGCAAGCCTTGCCCGAATACCGTGCACAACCAAATGATCTATTAAAACTGTATGTGAACAATGCTGATGGTGAGGCCGTACCGTATTCTTCATTTGCCAGCATTGAACGTGTCTATGGTCCTGATTTGCTCACGCGCTATAACATGTACACTTCTGCGATGATGAATGGCGAAAGTGCCCCTGGCTATAGCAGTGGCAGCGCATTGAAAGCCGTACAGGAGGTGGCCGCGCAAACATTGCCACCCGGCTATGATATTGACTGGGCGGGGGTGAGCCGCGATGAAGTACTGGCCGGTAATGAAGCCATTTATATTTTTATGATTTGCTTGTTGTTTGTGTACCTGTTGCTGGCGGCCCAATACGAAAGTTTACTGTTGCCAATGCCGGTTATCCTGTCATTGCCTACCGGGATTTTTGGTGCATTCTTTTTCCTGATGATGTTGGGATTGGAGAATAACATCTACGCACAGGTAGCCATGGTGATGCTCATCGGGTTGCTTGGCAAGAATGCCATACTCATTGTCGAGTTTGCTTCACTGAGACAGAAAGAAGGAGCCTCGCCATTTGAGGCAGCGATCGATGCGGCTACTGATCGTCTTCGTCCGATACTGATGACTTCCTTTGCCTTTATTGCGGGACTTATTCCGTTAATGCTGGCGCACGGAGCAGGTGCGCTGGGAAACCGGACCATTGGCTCGGCTGCAGCCGGAGGCATGTTGTTCGGAACCGTGTTTGGTGTCATTATCATTCCCGGCTTGTATGTATTGTTTGCTTCAATGGCTGGCCGAAAATCAGTGAGTGAGCAGCCTTCTGCTGAAACGTTAATTCATCCTGTATCATGAGAAAATCAATTTATGTAGTGACTTTCATTATTGGTTTACTTCTGGTCAGTGCATGTAAGCCATCAAAGAATATTTCTGTCCCTGACCTCGCTGCTGCTCCGGATACGTTTATGAAGCAGGACAGTGTACAGCCTTTGCCATTAAACTGGAACGATTACTTTTCGGATAGTCTATTGATTGCTCTGATTGATACCGCTATCCGTCATAACCTGGACGTGCGGGTAGCCTTGCAACGCATAGAACAGGCAGGTGCAAGTGTTCGCTTTGCCAAGGGCACGATACTACCAACAGTACACGGGGGTGCAACTGCAGCGGTACGAAGGTTTGGACTTTATACGATGGACGGTGCCGGTAACAGTACCACTGAAATCGAACCCGGATTGATAGTGCCAACTAATCTCCCCGATTACCTGGTGGGACTTCAGACTTCATGGGAAGCGGACGTGTGGGGTAAACTCCGTAATCGCAAGAAGGCGGCAGTGGCCCGCTACCTGTCCAGCATAGAAGGGAAGAATTGGTTGACCACGACCATTGTGGCTGAAGTTGCTTCCTCGTATTACCGATTGCTGGCGCTGGACCGTGAGTTGTCGATGATCCGGGAGAACATCACGTTACAATCCAACGCAGTGGAGATTGTGAAATTGCAGAAGGAAGCAGGTGCTACCAATGAACTGGCGGTGCAGCAATTTCAGGCGCAGCTGCTCAATACGCGCGGACTGGAAATGGAAGTACGTCAACAGATCATTGAAGAAGAAGGTCATATCAATTACCTACTGGGAAGATTTACGCAATCCATTCCTCGTTATAAAGAATTGTTTCAGCAACAAGTGCCGTTGCCCTTGCAGGCAGGTAAGCCGGTCGATGTATTACAATCGCGACCGGATGTGAAACAGGCGGAGCTGGAAATGCTGGCATCACGTGCAGACGTAAAATCCGCGAAGGCGGCTTTCTATCCTTCATTGGTGATCAACGGCGGAATAGGGTTGCAGGCCTTCAAGACAGAGGTGCTTTTCACGACACCGGAATCATTCATCTTCAGTCTCATTGGAAGTTTATCTACTCCGTTACTCAACCGAAGTGCAATACGGGCAGAGTTCAAAGCGGCCAATGCAAGGCAGGTAGAATCCATCTATAATTATCAGCAACGCATCATACAAGGATACAATGAAGTGTATAATGAGTTGAACAGCATCACTAACCTGCAGCAGATCTATACCATAAAAAATGAAGAAGTGGAGGTATTGTATAAGTCCATCGAAACATCCACGGAGTTATTCAAAACAGGAAGAGCCACTTATCTCGAAGTGTTGCTGGCACAGCAGAAGGCACTCTACACACAACTTGATCTGGTGGAGGTGCGAAGGAAGCAGCTGCAGGCAGGTGTGAATGTGTATAAAGCAATGGGTGGAGGATGGAAGTAAAAGAACGGCCATGAATGTGAAAAAGCGTCTGCGGAGAAACCTGTGGTTTTTGGTGATTGTCATGATCCTGTCGCTGACGGCTATTCTTCTATCGGAATGGGTATAGGAATTTGCCCTATTGGTACTCCACTGCATGTAACTTTCGTTTTAAACATGTATCTATGCGTAACCGCTAATAGTTATGCGCAAATACCTGGGTTTACTCTATATACAAGTCCTCATCGGCATTTTTCTTGGCGGTATTGCCGGTTATTATTTTCCGGCATTTACACCTACCGCCAGGCTCATCAGTGATACGTTTATCAACCTGATCAAGATGCTCATCACCCCGATCATTTTTCTGACGGTGGTATTGGGTATTGCCGGAGTGGGTGACATGAAGAAGTTTGGAAGGGTAGGAGGCAAGGGGCTTTTGTATTTTGAAATGGTCACTACACTGGCCCTGTTGATTGGTTTATTCGTAGCCAATGTTATTCAGCCAGGTAAAGGTGTGGCTACTGATCACCTTGATGTTTCACAAACGGCCAAATATGCCGAGCAGGCGGAAGGGATGAACTGGGCGGAGTTCTTTACGCACATTATCCCCTCCAATATTTTTAACGCTTTCGCGGAGGGTGATATTCTGCAAGTGCTTTTCTTCAGCGTATTGTTTGGTATTGCCTTATCTAAAATTGAACTGGTCACACCCGGTCTTACTCAAAGCCTGACGCGGCTATCCAAAGTTCTTTTTCAAATTATGAACATGGTGATGCGCGTTGCCCCTATAGGTGCGTTTGGCGGTATTGCCTATACCGTAGGAAAGTTTGGATTAGATACGTTGTTGCCGTTGGGGAAACTCATGCTCAGCGTGTACATCACGATGGCACTGTTTGTGTTTGTCGTTCTCAACCTGATCGCAAAATATTACGGCTTCAGCCTTTGGAAATTGCTGAAATACATTAAGAGTGAATTGCTGATTGTATTGGGCACATCGAGCAGCGAAAGTGCATTACCCAATATCATGCAGAAGCTGGAAGATGCCGGATGCAGGAAGAGCGTGGTCGGATTAATCATTCCCACCGGTTATTCGTTTAACCTGGATGGAACGACCATTTATTTAAGTATGGCCATTATCTTTTTAAGCCAGGCTTTTAACGTGCCACTGAGTGTCGGGCAACAGCTGGCCATTATCGGTGTGCTGATGCTGACCAGTAAAGGTGCCGCAGCGGTAACAGGTGGGGGTTTTGTTGTGTTGGCTTCTACACTGGCAGCCATGAAAGTAATACCGGTAGAAGCGGGCCTTGCACTATTAATCGGTATTGATCGTTTTATGAGTGAGGCGCGTAGTATTACCAATCTGATTGGAAATACCGTAGCCACTGTAGTGATTGCTAAAAGTGAAGGGGAAATTGATATGGAACAATACAGGGCAGTAGTAGAACGTAATTGAATGGTATGAAGAGCGCGGAGTATTGGATTGAAAAATTAAATTTGCAGCCACATCCGGAAGGTGGATTTTATAAAGAGAACTACCGGTCAACGGAAGTGATTCCCGGGGAAGCATTGCCGCCCCGATTTGGTGGAGCACGTACGTATTCGACCTCTATTTACTTTCTTCTTCGGTCGGAAGATCGTTCCGCATTCCATCGCATTCAGTCGGATGAACTCTGGCATTACCATGCCGGTGCTTCCTTATCCATTTATGTATTGAAAGAAGACCACGTAGCGGTGCATGTACTGGGCGCGGACATAGAAAGAGGCGAGTCGCTTCATGTTGTTATTCCTGCGAATTGCTGGTTTGGTGCCCGGGTGAATGAAGACAGTAGCTATGTTCTGGCTGGCTGCACTGTAGCTCCGGGTTTTGACTTTGCTGACTTTGAATTGGCCAAACGCCATGAGTTGACATCCCTTTATCCCAGCCATACGGACATTATTCATCAGCTTACGAAATAGCCGATCGCCCATGAGCTTCCGATTTATTATTGGCATGGCGATGTTACTCCTGATTTCAGGTACCGTATCAGCGCAGCAGGAAATCATGAGTGGTATTGTGGTAGATTCTGCTACGTTTGCTCCACTGCCGTATGTCACCATACAAGTCAAGGGTACTTATCGTGGTACGACTACCGATGCAAAAGGGAAGTTCAGTGTGCAGGCATCACGTACGGATACGTTGGTTTTTTCTATGATCGGATATAAACCGATCGAGTTTGAACTGACCGATTGGGAAGAAAGCGTAGTGCGGTTAACCGAGCAACCTACTTATCTGAAATCCATTACGATCCAGGGAGAAGAGATTAATCCTTACGAAGGAATTTTTGATGAAGAGAATGAACGCATACGAAAAGAAAACAAACGTATCCCGTTTTATTATAACCGGTGGAAAAAGGAGAAAATAAAACTGGGCCGTGTGGTGAAGGAGAATTTCCGCGCTCAAACGTATGTGGATGTGGTGATCCGTAACCCGGAAACAAAAACAGGTCTGATGAAGAAATATCAGTTGACGGAAGAACAGTACTATTCCGTGCTGGCTGACTTCAATCAGAAAAACCTGATGATCATGTACCACCTCACGGCTCCTGAGCTGATGTCGCTGTTAAGTAATTTTTACGCACGGCACGCTGCGGAACATCAAAATAAATAGAGGAGTGTCTTTTGGGGCTTTAACGGATCTGTATTTGTACCCGATCTAAGCCTGCGTCTTTGTAATTTTGTCTTTGCCTGAGTGAATCAAAATAAAATCATTTTGATTACGTCAACAGCACAGAGTCTAAACACCATCTTCCCATCACGTATGTCCAAAACCGTTACTCCTAAGCCCAAAATCAAAATCACCATGGGGCAGGTTTTTAAAACCATCATCTGGCCGCGCAAAAATCTGCTCCTGGTGGGGTTGATTCTGATCATCATCAGCCGTGTCGCCTCGCTGGTTATTCCATGGGCTACCAAATACCTGATTGATGATGTGATGGCACACAAGGATTTGTATATGTTGAAAGTGGTACTGATTGCCATTGTGGTCTCCATTATGATACAATCCGTCACCTCGTACATTCTCACCAATATCTTAAGTGTCGAAGCACAGCACCTTATTTCTGTGTTGCGGGTACGTGTTCAAAAGCAGATTCTCCGGTTGCCAGTGCGTTTTTTTGACAATACCAAATCAGGCGCACTGGTTTCGCGTATTATGACCGATGTGGAAGGGGTGCGTAACCTGGTAGGAACTGGATTGTTGCAGCTGGTGGGCGGTACCATCAGTGCGGTCATTTGTCTGGTGATGCTGATTAAGATAAGCCTTACCCTTACTTTACTGGTGCTGATCCCCATGGCTATTTTCGGAGTGATCTCTTTTAAAGCATTCAGTTACATACGCCCGGTATTTCGTGAACGTGGTCAGATCAATGCCGAAGTAACCGGTCGCCTTACCGAAACACTGAATGGTGTGCGTGTGATCAAAGGATTCAATGCCGAAGAACAGGAGATCAAGACCTTTGAGAAGGGAGTAGAAAAACTTTATCTGAATGTAAAGAAAAGTCTTACTTCCACCAGCCTGCTGACGAGCAGTGCTACTTTTCTGATTGGTCTTGCTACCGTTGGTATCATGGGTTTGGGGGGTTACCAGGTGATCAATCAAACCATGACTTTAGGTGACTTGATTTCGTTTGTGTTGTTCCTGGGCTTCGTTACTTTCCCTATTGTGCAGATGAGTAACATCGGTTCACAACTGACGGAAGCGTTTGCCGGGCTTGATCGCACGGAAGAGATCATGAATATGGCTGTGGAAGATGATAGTACCGAACGCACTGTAAAGATGAATACGATCAAAGGGGACATTGAATTTGATCAGGTCGGCTTTTCGTACGATGAAGGAAAAGAGGTATTACATCACATTAGTTTCACAGCCGCAGCCGGATCCGTGACTGCATTGGTCGGAACTTCCGGTTCGGGTAAATCCACCATAGCCGGATTGGTGGCATCGTTTTTAAACCCTACCCATGGAGTAATCAGCGTGGATGGACAGGATTTATCCAAGGTATCGCTCACCAGCTATCGCAGCCAGTTAGGTGTAGTACTACAGGACGACTTTCTTTTTGAAGGAACGATACGCGAAAACATTTTATTTCCACGTCCGCAATCAACAGAAGCGGAATTGCAAAGTGCGGTGAAGGCAGCCTACGTGGATCAGTTTACCGATCGCTTCGAAAAGGGATTGGACACAGTCATTGGTGAGCGCGGTGTAAAACTTTCCGGAGGGCAACGTCAGCGCGTAGCAATAGCACGTGCCATTCTTGCCAACCCCAAGGTATTGATTCTCGATGAAGCAACCTCCAACCTGGATACCGAAAGTGAATCGTTTATTCAAGATAGTTTAAAGAACCTGTTGCAAGGCAGAACCACATTTGTTATCGCTCACCGCCTCAGCACCATCCGTCAGGCCGATCAGATTCTGGTGATTGAAAATGGAAACATCCAGGAGCGTGGCCAGCACGAAGAACTGATTGAGAAGAAAGGACGCTACTTTGAATTATACACGTACCAAGCCAGGATATAGTACGACCGTTAAGAGTTAATAGTGAAGGTAACTTAATCCCGATTAACTAAGTTCAAAACGCTGTGCCAGTTCCAGGGAGCGTTTAAGGTTGACCATGGCCAGTGCTTCGGTGAAATCAGGAAAGATACCCACCGGAGCCAGGCTTAGTTTCTCCCTCTTTTCTTTTGGTAATGATTCAAATGAAGTATCCGGACAGATGAAGGCGAGATAAGCGATTTTAGCCTTCATCAACTGCGGCATCAACTCGCAATAGTAATGGCATAGCAACTCTTTGGTTTCCTCTGGTGCCTGTGAGAAATCAGAAATAAGATACGCCTCTTTGAATTTCTTTTGAAGTACGTGTGCCAGCTCTGTCTGCGCCTTGAAAAAACGAATGACGTGGGCGGAAGACGGAGGAATCTGATCGATTAATGTGAATACGTATGGACTAACATCATCGGTCCATACTCTTCCAAACGCTTCATTAAATACAACTTTCATAGTGGGGGTAAATCGAATAATAATTGACAGCTCGAACGGAGAGGGATTCAAAAAGGATACACCTATTCGTCAGATAAATAGTTTGAAATAGTGAAACCTTGCTACGAAGCCGCCTGGAAGTGGTAAAACAGGCTATAAAAAAACAGCATCTTCTCTTTAGGTGGTGCTGCTGGTTTGGTTTTCCTGTGGCAATACTACTTTGAAGGTGGTGCCCTCATTTACCTTACTGGTCACTTCAATCTGTCCGCCCAGCGATTCAATCTGAGTTTTTACCAGATAAAGACCAAGGCCTTTGCCTTCTACATGAAAATGAAAGCGCTTGTAGAGATTGAACAAGTGTTGCCTGTTCTTTTCCAGGTCAATTCCCAACCCATGGTCAGTAACGTGCAGGTGTATCTTGCTCTCTTTTTCAAATACATGGATAGTAATGATGGGTTCTTTTTCCGGATTCCGGTATTTGATGGCATTGCTCATCAGGTTATAAAATATACTTTCAATATAGGGAGAAAGGGAAAAGAGGGTTTTTACTTCCAGATGGCAGGTGAGTTTTGTTTTGGTTTCGGTGAGCTCATGCTCCAGCAGTGATTTTACTTTATCGAGCACATTCTCCAGGTCAATTCTGGAATAGACCTGTGTACTTAATTTTTGTACACCCAGTATCTGGCTCAGGTCTTTAATAACATGATCAAGATCCATGGTGGACTTCACCATCATGTGTTCAATGTCCAGGCGTTCCTGCGGATCTGTGGAGGAATCCAATATATAGGAGAGTCCCACCAAACGCGCCATGGGTGCACGCAGGTTGTGCGAAATGATGTAAGTGAATTGTTCTAACCGATTGTTATGTTCGATCAGTTCTGTATTGGTTCGCTTAAGATTTTGGGTTTGACGGTCTACTTCCTGTGTAAGTTCTTCGTTTTTCTTTTTGATAAGTTGATTTTGTTCTTCAATGATTCGTTGCGCTTCTTCCAGGCGAAGGTTACGCTCGTTGAGGGCGATACTTTGTTTTTCTATTTCTGCTTTTTGATCATGAAGGTGTTCGTTGTGCAGAGCGATCTCTTCATTTTGAGCGGTGATCTCCTCATTTTGTGCCTGTATTTCGGTGGTGCGCTCGGCTACCATTTTTTCCAGCTGGATATTCTGTCCTTCCAGGATTTTGTTTTTTTCTTCTTCCGTCCATCGCAATTTTTCAGATAGCCAAATGAAGCGGCTGGCCGAATAAGCCGTGAAGGCAAGGGTAGGGCCGGCAATAAGAAACAGTATGATCTGAAGCCAGTAACTGTTTTTTAATGCTTGCTGATAACGGGCACGGGCCTGGGCAGCAATGGTATCTTCAAACCTGCCCACCTTGACAGAGAAATTACGATAGGCTACCCAGGTAAGATAGCCGTTGTTTTCGTTCAGTAGTTGTAAGAACTCCCGGTCTTTCTTTTCATCCACCAACTGGAGCATATAATTCACCTGATCAAAGTAGGTATTGACCGAGTCGCGCATCATATAAAAATCCTGCATCGGGAATTGCTGACGGATTAATGACTGCTCGATGGACGTGAAGAATTTGTCTTTTCTTTCAAACCCTTCATGCACGACGTACGATTGTGCTTCGCTGTGATTCAAGGCATAGCCGCGCACTCCCATATCAATCTGGTGAAGGGTGCGTACAATATCCAGGGTATTGATTTTGATCTGCTCGGCTTCCTTTTGCAACCATACGTTTTGCTCAATGATGAGGCTGTTGCGATAGATGAGGTACGCATTGGTAATCAGTAAAATCATGACCATCGCGACCAGCGTATAAATAATAGACCCAGTAATTCTTTTTTTTCCGGACGCGGGGTGGCTCATTTAGAGAAAATGATTTACCTAAATTATTGAGTGGCCGCTCAAAAACCTAAAGCTCGGATGTAAATGATGGGGTATTCAGGAAATCAGGCCGCTTTCATCTTTTAAATGGACTCCGGCCACCTTTCTGCGCAGGGATTCACTGATCAGGTAGAATATTTTTTGCGATGCTACCGAGTAGGAGAGCCCTTCCGGACGGATGTTGGAGACACAGTTGCGGGATTCGTCTGTTAAACCAATGGCCGGATGATAAGTAATATAAGCCCCCAGGCTGTTGGGAGAACTAAGACCAGGCCGCTCTCCGATCAGTATCAACGAAAGTTTTGCCTGTAGAAGAAATCCCACCTCATCACCAATGGCCACACGCCCTTGCTCTACGATGGTGAGTGGTGCCAGCTGAAGCTTGCTGCTTTGCAACTGTGGAATCAACAGGTCAAGTAAATGAAATGCATGGTCATGAATGGCTTTGGCAGACAATCCATCGGTAAGGATAATCGCTACATCCGAAGCAGGCGATGAAAGAGAAGTTAACTGATCTGCTGAACTTTTGTTTAATCTTTTGCCAAGATCAGGACGTTGTAAATATTCCTGTCGTGAATTTATCTGGCTTTGTAGTGGCGTAATGGGTAGATTAAATTTCGTCAGTGACTTTGTCAGTTCGGATAAAGACAGGGTTGAATAAACCGCATCACGCGCATGGGCATGGGCAAGTTTGAAGTGCAGGGATTCTTTTAAGGGTACACTGTTCCCCGTTCGGCCTAAGGCAATGCGGGCATCTGTGAAGGACCGCAATGATTTCCATTGACCGGCAGCATCCTCCGGGTGCGATAGTTCTTTCATTTCAATTAATATGGTTGAGCAACCGATGGGAATTGCTTACAGGAAGAAGCTTGCCCTGGTCATCAGTAATGCCTTGGTTGTACAACCACGCACCAAACTCAGGAGCATGTTTCAGTTGCAATACCTCGCGCAGGTAAAGGGCATCGTGAAATGAAGTGGACTGATAGTTCAGCATGATGTCATCCGCGCCCGGTACTCCCATGATGAAATTACAACCCGCTACACCCAGTAATGTGACCAGGTTATCCATGTCATCCTGGTCCGCTTCGGCGTGATTGGTATAGCAAACATCCACCCCCATGGGTAACCCCAATAACTTGGCGCAGAAAAGATCTTCCAGCGCTGCACGGGTTATCTGTTTGCCGTCATACAAATATTCGGGGCCAATAAAGCCAACGACAGAGTTAACAAGCAGTGGATCAAACTTTCGCGCCACGGCATACGCACGTGCTTCACAGGTTTGCTGATCCATACCATGATGTGCATTAGCCGATAATGCACTTCCCTGTCCTGTTTCAAAATACATCACATTGTTGCCGGCTGTTCCTCTGTTTAATGATAAGGTGGCTTCATGTACCTCCTTCAGTAATTTCAGATCGATGCCAAAACTTTTATTTGCTTTCTCCGTCCCGGCTATGGATTGAAAGGCGAGGTCAACGGGGGTATTTTGATTCACCAGGTCAAGCGTAGTGGTGGCATGACACAGTACACACGTCTGTGTCGGAATGGCGAAACGCTCACGGAATTCATCCAGCATGTTTACCAGCGAAGTCATGGTTGCCGGATGATCGGATGCGGGGTTAATGCCGATCACAGCATCACCACATCCGTAAAGCAAACCATCAATCATGCTGGCTGCAATACCGCGAAGGTCATCGGTAGGATGATTGGGCTGAAGCCGCGTGGCAAAGTGCCCTTTCAGTCCAAGGGTATTGCGAAAGCGGGTAACCACCTCGCACTTCTTTGCCACACTGATTAAATCCTGGTTGCGCATGAGTTTGGATACAGCGGCCACCATTTCAGGGGTGATGCCGGCAGCAATTTGTTGCAGCTGTGATGTGGTGGTAGTGTCTGCCAGGAGCCAGTCACGGAATTCACCAACGGTGAGTGAACTGATCAATGCGAAGGAGGATGTATTGTGTTCATCGATAATTAATCGGGTAACTTCATCGTCTTCATAAGGCACCAGGGCTTCATTGATAAACGTTTTTAAGGTTACCTCCGCCAATGCCATCTGTGCCGCTACTCGTTCTTCGTACGTAAGTGCTGCTACTCCGGCCAATGCATCACCTGACCGAGAGGGAGCAGCTTTTGCCAGCAGTTCTTTCAGACTTTCAAACCGGTAGGTAGTACTTTGCAGGGTGTGACGAAATTCCATAAATCAATTTACCTCTTTCGGATCGATAGCGATGTGTTTTGCAGTGGTGTTTTTTCTGATGATATAAAATAAGAGGGCAGAAAATAATAAACCGATTAAAAATAATAAACTGATGAATGGGTTGTAGTACACGATGGCCACAAGACAAATGCTGGAGAGTACCAGTGCGATAAAGGGAAAGTAAGGATAGAATGGTGCTTTGAAAGGACGAATCAGAAGGGATTCTTTCTTTCGCAATACAAATAAGGAGAGCATACTGATCATGTACATCACCACGGCACCGAGCACCGCAATGAGAATTAACTGATCCGTAGTGCCTGTGCTTAAAGCAATGCAGCCAATGACGGCTCCCACCGTCAATGACCAGTGAGGAGTTTGAAAGCGCTGATTGATCTGAGCAAGAAAACCGGGAACATACCCGCTTCGTGCCAGGGCAAACAGTTGACGTGAATAAGTAATGATGGTACCATGAAAAGACGCAATCAACCCAAACAAACCAACGCTGGCGAAGAGTTGTGTCAGCGGATTGTCTTTACCGAATATCATGCGCAAGGCTTCGGGTAATGGATAATCAATTCTGCTTAACAAATGCCAGTCGCCAATACCTGCGGTAACCATCATCACGGCCAATGCCAGCACAACTAATGTAAGTAACCCATACAGGTATCCTTTCGGTATGTCGCGCTTGGGATTTTCTACTTCTTCGGCTACCATCGCTACTCCTTCAATGGCCAGGTAAAACCAGATGGCGAAAGGCAGCGCTGCGAATACACCACTCCATCCTGAAGGAAAAGCGTCGGCAGTAAAATTTTTATATTCAAAATGGGGTGCTGCTATACCAATGAACACCAGTAATTCAAGCACTGCGAGGATTGTAATGATGAGTGAAAAGGTAGCCGATTCTTTGATGCCTAACAGATTGATGAGGGTGAAAACAATATAGCAGGAGTAAGCCACCGTAAGCACCGGGAGAGAAGGATAAAGAAAATGAGTATAGCTGCCCAACGCAAAAGCAATGGCGGGAGTAGTGAAGAGAAACTCAATCAAGGTGGCATAGCCTGCAATGAAGCCACCCCATTCACCAAAGGCACGATGCGCGTACGCAAAGGGTCCGCCTGCATGGGGTATTAGCGTAGTCAGTTCAGTAAAACTGAAGATGAAGGTGATGTACAGGAGAGTGACTACCAATGTGGCGACCAGAAACCCACCTGTGCCTGCCATCTCCCAGCCAAAGTTCCATCCAAAATATTCTCCGGAGATCACCAGCCCTACAGCAATGGCCCACAGGTGAACGGGTTTTAAAACTTTGCGCAAAGAGGAAGCAGGAGCAGACATACGAGTGAAACTAATGCTTTTTTATGTTCATAAACAATGGTCGCCCATTTTAATACTGCGGATAAGAATAGTTTAAGAATTTACTGCGGGCACATTCGATTGCGAAAATAATTTTCAGTTGATTTTTTAGAAAATACTTTTGCTCTTGGTACTTTACGAGGAGAAGATTCTTAACCTATAAAGACCAGTGGAGTTATTCAAGAATTACCCTGTTGATTCACGTGTGTGGGATGAAATGTATAGTCAGGACAGTAAGGTACGTGAACAGTATCAGCATGTCTACGATTTTCTGCTCCAGATCTCATCGGATGAATTGAGCAAGAAAGAAGAACTGGCGAGAAGGTTATTCATGAGCCAGGGCATCACCTTCACTGTATATTCCAGCGGTGAAGGCATCGAAAAGATTTTTCCGTTCGATATCATTCCTCGCATCATTACTGCTGCGGAGTGGAGCCTGGTAGAGCGTGGTATCAAACAGCGGCTGAATGCACTCAATCTTTTTTTGAAAGATGTGTATCATGAACAGTTTATCTTAAAAGATGGTGTAGTGCCTGCGGAGCTGGTGTATTCGTGTCCGCATTTTCTTCGCGAGATGCAAGGGGTGAATGTGCCGCATGATATCTATGTTCATATTGCCGGTATCGACCTGATCCGCGATCATGACGGAACGTTTTACGTGCTGGAAGATAATCTGCGTACCCCTTCCGGTGTATCATACATGATTGAGAACAGGGAAATTACCAAGCGTATTTTTCCTGACCTCATTCCTCAGAATTTTGTGCGCCCGGTAACGCAGTACCCCACTATTCTTCATCGCAATCTTCAGGAGCTTTCTCCCCGCAAGACTTCATCACCCAATGTGGTGTTGCTTACTCCGGGTATTTATAACTCCGCCTACTTTGAGCACACCACACTTGCCCGCCTGATGGGTATTGAACTGGTGGAAGGTCGCGACCTGGTGGTAGAAAATCATAAAGTGTTCATGAAGACAACGGCAGGTCTTCAGCAGGTAGATGTTATTTACCGCAGAGTGGATGACGACTTTCTTGATCCGCTCGTATTTAACCCGGAAAGTACATTGGGGGTATCGGGTTTGTTATCGGCTTACCGCAAGGGAAATGTAGCGATCGTTAATTCAATCGGTAACGGAGTTGCTGATGATAAGGCCATCTATGTATATGTGCCTGATATGATCCGGTATTACCTCAATGAAGAACCGATATTGAAAAATGTTCCTACCTATCGTCTTGAAAAGCCGGAAGAGAGGGAAGAGGTGTTGAAGAACATTCATAAAATGGTGGTAAAGAAAACCAATGAATCAGGAGGGTACGGAATGCTGATGGGGAATTCCGCCAGTGAGGAAGAAATCACGGCGTATAAAAAGGAAATTATCAAAGATCCGCGCCAGTTCATTGCACAGCCGATCATCAGTTTGTCTTCTTCCCCCTGCTATATCAATGGCAAAGCGCAGCCGCGAAGAATAGATCTTCGGCCGTTTGCTTTGTGCGGACCTTCAGGTATTGAAATTGTTGCCGGGGGACTGACCCGCGTAGCACTGCGAGAAGGATCGCTGGTAGTGAATTCCTCGCAAGGTGGTGGCAGTAAAGATACGTGGGTGCTGGCAAAATAAAATGACCAATTTGAAAATGACGAATACCATTAACTATAGACTTAACCTTTTTACTATTCATGCTGAGCCGCGTTGCTGATTCGTTGTATTGGATGTCGCGCTACCTGGAGCGTACCGATAACATCTTGCGCATATTGATCATGAACCATCAGTCTTCGCAGGACAATCCGGAAGAATTCAGCTGGAAACCCATGCTGAAAATCTTCAGTGAGCTGGATGATGATAAAATTGCGGCTATCGAAAAAAACGGCAGGCAGGTATTGCACTACATGGTGGTGGATAAGGAGAACCCTTCTTCTGTGTTTAATATGGTATCGCGCTCACGTGAAAATGCACGTGCCGTACAGGATAATATCACCAAGGAACTGTGGCAGTCACTCAATGAATTTTATCATTACGTGCGTGATCCCCAGCTGGAAGCTTCGCTGCGTACGGAAGATCCGGTCACCGTTTTGGATACACTCATCCGCCATTGCATGGTGTTTTACGGTGTGAGCGATAGCACGATGTTCCGGGGTGAGGGGCTTTGTTTTATGAACCTGGGCAAATACCTGGAGCGTGTGGTGCAGACCGCAAGCATTCTTGAAGTAAAATTCAAAGACAAGGAAAGTGAACTGGAGATGACCAATGACACTACTTTCTGGAAGTACCTGCTGATGTCGATCTCCGGCTATGCTCTTTACCTGAAGCGCTATCGCTCCGGGTTTGAAGCACGCAATGTGGTCGATCAGGTGTTGTTCAATGTCGATTTTCCGCATTCGGTATTGTATTCGCTTAACCAGGTGCATCGTCAGTTTGGTCGTTTGCGGAGTGAACACAACACCGAAGGCTATGCCCGTATTGACAACCTGATCGGTAAAATCCGAAGTAAAATTCAATACGCGGATGTAGCCAGTGTGTTACGTGTGGGGATGCATAACTACCTTACGGAAATCAATGATGATGTGAATGCCATCGGTTCTGCACTCAATCAATATTACTTTGCCTACAGTTAATCTTTATTTTTGATCATGTCTGAATTTACCATCCGTCACATCACCCGCTATACTTACGAAGACACGGTTCGCGACAGCGCTAATCAGATTATGTTATATCCACTGGTGGGTGAGTATCAGGAAGTGCTGAGTCATTCATTGAATATAACCAGTAAGCCACTGGTGAATATTCATCAGGATTACTATGGTAACCAAGTGGGAACGTTTACCCAGGCGCAACCTCACCGCGAGCTGGTAATTGATTCCCAGCTTAAAGTGGTGATCAATAGCCGTCCGGTTCCCAAAGATGTTGTCTCGTTCGAGATACAATGGCAGGAGCTGGACGCACTGCGTTCGAAACTGGAGTTTATCGATTTCATGAAAGCGGAACGTTTTGAAGCACTTCCGGAAGTAAAGGCCGTGCTGGAAGAAGAGCGTTGCAAGAACTGTACGCCATTGGAAACAGCACAACGCTTCAGTCAGTATGTGTTTGATACCTTCGCTTACCGAAAAGGAATCACTACGGTAGAGACTACATTGGATGAAGTGTGGAAACTGAAGTCGGGCGTGTGCCAGGATTTTGCCCATATACTTTTAGTGATGCTTCGTTTGACTGGTATACCAGCACGTTATGTGAGTGGTTATATCTGTCCGAATAAAAAAGGAATGCGCGGAGAAGGGGCAACCCATGCCTGGGTAGAAGCATACATTCCCGGATATGGCTGGCTGGGGCTTGACCCGACCAACAATTGCCTGGTGAATGAAACACACCTTCGTCTTGCCGTAGGAAAGAATTTCTCCGATTGCTCACCGGTGAAAGGTACCTATCGCGGCACCTCCAATCATACACTTGAGGTTTCCGTAGTCGTGACTTATGAAGATGGAAAAACGCCATTGGTGGATGAAGTAGTTGCCTTACCGGTTCCGGCCACTTCGATGTCCACGTATAAAAACTCTTTCCGCAGACACCAGGAGATGCAAATGCAACAGCAGCAACAACAGTAGCAGGCAGATCAGTAAAGCGATACAAAAGATGAAATGAGGAGAAGGCAGTGGATTCCACATTGACCAGATGTTTATCCGGCTTCGTGCATCCAGCCCCTTACTTCGTCATTTGTCGCTTGAAGAAATTCCACGCTTCCACATGCACATCAATGTCATTGGGGTAATCGTGTTTGCCCCAGATGACTTTGAGTAAGGTGACTTCCGGTTTTCCTTTTTTCGCAAAGGTGTATTTCTCGATGGTTTTTCCATCGCCGGGATCTGTGTTTTTTAATTTGGTCTTATCCGGATCTCCGCTATATCCTGCGAGCATAGCCCAGTAGCGGAATGTCTGATCTGTAGAGCGCACGTTGCCCATTTTAAAATTTCCTAATACCATCAGCCCGCCATCATACGGATTGAGTGGATCGGCCGTACCATTGATAATCATGACGGGTAAGGCTACTTTGGCTTCGGAGCAATCCATGTTGTCGGCATCGGGCAGGTTCGCAATGATTGCAGTGATGGCTTTGATTTTATCAGGCATGGTCATGGCCAGCTTGTAGCACATGTGTCCACCTCCGGAGGTACCAATGGCAAATACCTTGTTGGTATCAATTGCTTTTTTCTCTTTGAAGTAACTGATCATGCTCTCAAAGAATGCATGCTCATTAATATTCTCCAGATTCGCTTTTGAGTTGGCTTCCTTGCGGCATTCATTCCAGTAGTTAAGATAGCCGGTAGGATACACCAGCAACAGGTTTTCTTTTTGAGCCACCGCAGCCAGCTTCACGGCAGCCTTCATCATCTCTTTTCCATTACCGCCTGATCCGTGAAGAACAAAGACCAGGCTGGCGTTAGCTGCTAATGGTTGCGTGCCACTGTAGTGAAATGTACGGTAATGCCCTTCAATGAGCAGGGAGTCGGTCATGACTTGTGTTTTTCCTTGGTGTGACAGTAAAAACACAAGACCTAAAAAGATCAATCGTAAGGGCATAGGTAATGGCATCGTTACTCTAATGTACAGTTTTTTGCTGTAATCGATTGAGGTGGCTGTTAATCTTGTTTTTTTTCGTTTTGATTAACGAACTCATAACCGGTAAGCTCAAATCGTTTTGTATTTTTACTTTCGTTGTACAATTAACAGAAAACAAAATGGCACAAGGATTACTCATTGATATGGACGGTGTGATATATGGCGGAGACACACTGATACCGGGGGCAGATCAGTTTATCCATCGTTTAAAGAAAAGCGAGATTCCCTTTATGTTCATGACCAACAATAGTCAGCGCTCTCCCCTGGAAGCCGTGCGAAAGCTGAAGAAGTTGGGTATTGAAGTAACCGAGCAGCATGTGTACAACAGCGCCATGGCTAC
The DNA here is from genome assembly GCA_023251155.1 of Flammeovirgaceae bacterium. Classification (GTDB taxonomy): domain Bacteria; phylum Bacteroidota; class Bacteroidia; order Cytophagales; family Cyclobacteriaceae; genus ELB16-189. The sequence continues at coordinate 26,919 of JAHEZH010000051.1, forward strand.
GGCCAAATTCATTGCGAGCCAGAATCCCAACGGCACGGCCTATGTATTGGGAGAGGGCGGCCTGCTCTCCAGTCTGCATGAATATGGCATCACGCTGGTAGACACCGATCCTGAGTTTGTTGTGCTGGGTGAGGGAAGAAACTTTACGTTGGAAATGGTGCAACGTGCCGTGGATATGATTTTAGCCGGAGCAAAATTCATTACCACGAATCGCGACCCTTCTCCTAAGCTGAAAGGCTGGAATAATTTAGGTATTGCAGCTACGACAGCCATGATTGAAGAAGCAGCCGGTGTGGAAGCCTTTGTTATCGGTAAACCAAGTCCGGTAATGATGCGCTCGGCACGTAAAGCACTGGGATTGGAAACAGCCGAAACAACAGTGATCGGTGATACCATGGGAACTGATATACAAGGCGGAGTGCAGATGGGCTATAAAACGATACTGGTATTGAGTGGAATCACCAAGATAGAGGATTTTAAAAAGTATGCCTACAAGCCCGACCTGATCGTGAACTCGGTCAATGATATTCAACTACCGCTCACGTGGTGGAATTCATAGTGAGGTTTTGTAAAAGCGGGAAGGACTTCGGAATCCCTCCCGCTGTTTTTCAAACCCATAGTGGTAAACTTGTTTTCCCACCTGTTGTTTCCATGAAATACACCTAACGTGATTCCATGATTTTCTTATGATAGAAGAAAGGTTTCTTTTGTTGCCCGGAACAAGTGATTATTTCTTGATCCGGTAGTTGATCATCCATTGCACGCCAAACTTGTCGGCAAATGATCCGAAGTAAGCGCCCCAGAATTCTTCCTTCATGGCCACTTCTGTTTTTCCTCCGGCAGATAGTTTATTGAATAAATGATCGGCTTCTTCCTTGCTTTCCGTATTAAGGTTGATGTACTGATTGTTTCCAGTTGTGAGTTTATGCCCCATTGATTCCAGCGCATCTGTTCCCATAAGCAGAATGCCGGTAGTGCCGATAGGCAAGGCAATGTGCATGATTTTGTTTCGGTCTGCAGCGGGCATGTTTTCGGTGCCCGGTACATCGCGAAAACGTTGCACAATGACGAATTCTCCACCGAAAGCAGATTTGTAAAAATGGAAAGCTTCTTCGGTGTTACCCGGGAAATGGAGATAAGGATTGATGTTGATCATAAGTGACAAGCGTTTTAATGGTGATTTTATTAAACTGTATTTTATGAATGATGTCAGAACATTATTTTCATCGGGCACAGCAAACCTTATCCAAGGGTCACCCCCGACTGTAGTTGGGAGCAGGTATCGTGTAGCTCATCGGGCAGTACTTCTGCCGTGCATCCTGCCTGACGAAGTAATTCGATAATGGCTAACACATTGATCTCTTCTGAAATGGATTTGATGCGCAGAATGCGATCGCAGTCTTCTGTATCGAAATTGGCCTGGTAGCATGGGAAGCCTACATGGATTTTTTCAATCAGGCATTGTGCCCGCTCACCGTTATCGATATTGGTTTTGAATACTTCGATCATGCCTTCACAGATTTTGTATATCAATGATTAACTCCGGAATTCCTTTGCTGAAAAGATGCCCGCGATGATTGACTTCATGCACGGTTGCTCGCGGGAATTGTTGTGAATAATACCGGATATGAGAAGCGTCAACGACTTCATCGTCTTTGCTATGATACAGATGAATGTTGGAAATGTCGTTCAGCTGAGAGGCAAAATCGTTTTGCAAAACAAACTCGTTCACATCCCAGCCTTGTTTTCCCCAATACGGTGCTGCAACCAAAAATAAACCATGCATGTGCTTTGACTGGGATGATTCCGATAAATATTTGAGTAGTACAGAGCCTCCCAGCGAATGACCAATCAGGATCAACTCATCCCCCAGGGAATTGAATTCTCTTTTTAACTTTTCTTTCCACTCTTCATAATGCGGATTCTCCGTGTGCGGCATTATCGGACTATGAATTGAATAATTCCTGCCCAGCGCTTTTCGGATATATGAAATCAGAAAATCACTTCCTTCATACTGCCCCTGGGGTCCCGCCGAGTGGATGAAAAGTATTTCCGGTTTCATTGTCCGATCAGGCAAAACATTTCTTCATCCGATTTATACCATTCAATGCAATGTGTTCCTTCAGGGGAGTGAAGTTCTTCCATCATGTTATGAAATACCTCTTTGATGGCAGCCGTTTTACTGCGCCAGTCAGGGATAGCGACACTGTGATAGCTCCCTTTCTTTAACGTCAGCGAAGAAAGATGATACTTTTTCGCTTCCACTTTTTGTTTTTCTTCGGTCATAGCCCAATACACAATAGCGTCATTTTTGCAGTAACTCACGCCATAATAAGATCGCTCCATTCCATCTGGAAATTTCTGCATCAGCGAATCAAACGCCTCACCAATTCGATCCGGAAAGGTTTCTACACGAAATCCAATTAATGGGACATCGTCTTTTAATTGCATTTTTTCCATTTGCCTCTGTTTTTGTATAGACAAATCTAGCGTAGAAGGTCAAAAAGGGAAGGGTGTAAATACGGCATTATGAGGGGTTGATTGCGACAGATAAGCGGGTTACTTTTGGTGTACGATGAAGCACATATCCATTCTTATTCCCAAGGGAGCTATACTGGGCAGTCTTGAAGGTTCCCGTCAGTTACTGACGCAGGTGAATTCATTTTTCTCTTCCAAGGGAGCGCCTCCGGTTTTCAACGTGCAACTGGTTGGACTCTCACCAGCGACTAAACTAAGTGGCGGTTGCTTCACTGCCAATGCAGATGTACTGATGGGTGATGTAAAGAAAACGGATTTGATCATCATACCTGCTTTGGATGGGGACTTGCAGGAATCATTGCAGGCTAACCGTGATTTTATTCCATGGATTATCAAACAGTATGAAGGCGGGGCAGAGGTGGCGAGCCTTTGCCTGGGTGCCTTTCTATTGGCGTCAACAGGGTTGTTGAACGGAAAAAAATGTGCGACCCATTGGATGGCCGAAAATAGTTTTCGTAAGATGTTCCCGGAAGTACACCTGGTGACCGAAAAAGTAATTACCGATGAAAGTGGAATCTATTCCAGCGGTGGTGCTTTCTCCTATACGAACCTGATCTTGTACCTGATTGAAAAGTATGCCGGCCGTGATATGGCTATTCTTTCAGCCAAGGTGTTTGCTTTGGATATCGATCGTGAAGATCAGCTGTCGTTCATTATCTTTCAGGGACAAAAGGAACATGAAGATCCGCAGATCCGAAAGGCGCAGGAGTTCATCGAACAAAACTTCCAGGAAAAGATCTCTGTCGATCAGCTGGCTTCGATGCTGGCCATCGGCAGAAGAAACCTGGAGCGGAGATTTAAAAAAGCAACCGATAATACCGTAACCGAATACATACAACGGGTGAAAGTAGAAGCGGCCAAGATCAGCCTGGAATCATCACGCGAGAATGTAAATGAAGTAATGTATAAAGTAGGCTATACCGATACGAAAGCTTTTCGCAATACATTTAAGCGATTTACCGGTTTGTCGCCTGTGCATTATCGCAATAAGTATAATCGTGCGATCGCATAATGAGTATTAATTGTCAAATGAATTATTCCCCTGCCTTCCTTGTTGCAGGTGGTCACTGAACTTTTTTTATGAAGCCTCCTCCCAAGCCGTATATCATCTGGATATTAGGTGCATTATATACGGTTACTCCTTTTTCAATTGATTTGTATTTGCCAGCATTTGCCCAGATTGCCGATGCCCTGCATACCACACAGCCGAGAGTTTCGCTTTCGGTTTCCAGTTATTTTATTGGCATGGCCATAGGGCAGATGCTGTATGGGCCGCTGCTCGATCGATACGGCCGTAAGCCGCCACTGTATGCCGGTCTTGTTCTGTTTATTATGGCCAGCATTGGCTGCTCACAGTCTTCAACGGTGGATGTACTGATTGCTTTCCGCCTACTTCAGGCACTTGGTGGTTCTGTCGCTTCCGTAGCGGCTATGGCGATGGTGCGTGATTTTTATCCGGTAGAAAGGAGCGCGACCATCTTTTCATTGCTGGTATTGATATTAAGTGTATCGCCCATGCTTGCTCCTACGGTGGGTGGTTTTATTGCCAACTCGTGGGGATGGGGTGCTGTTTTTATGGCATTGGCGCTGATGGCCGTAGCCATGATTGCCGCATTGTTCTTTGTTTTGCCGGTGGCCTATGAGCCGGATACTTCGGTTTCGTTAAGGGCCGGCCCAATGCTGCGCACCTTTTTTGACGTGCTGAAACAGCCCCAGTTTTATACGTATGCATTTGCAGGAGCCTTTTCATTTGCGGCGCTCTTTGTTTATGTGGCAGGTTCTCCCATCATCTTTATGGAGATATTTAAAATAACCCCGGAAAGGTATGGTGTTATCTTTGCAGGTTTATCGGTAGGAATTATTGGAGGCAGTCAGCTTAATATTTTGTTGACAAGGAAATTTAAAAACGCGTCTGTCTTTCGTGTGGCGCTGGTGGTACAGGTAATGACAAGTATACTCTTTGTGGCTGTTGCTATCCAGGGATGGCTTACGATCTACACTACGCTGGCGTTTATCTTTATCTGTCTGTCGTGTATCGGGATCATCAATCCGAATGCAGCGGCATTATCACTGGCTCCTTTTACGCGCAACATCGGCAGTGCTTCGGCATTAATGGGCTTCACCCAGATTGGTATTGCAGCGCTGGCGTCCAGTGGCGTGGGCTTGCTGAATGCGACCGGTATTTTTCCGATCGCATTATTGATGGCCATTCCTGCCTGCATGGCATTGGCGATTTTAATCATCGGGCAGCGCACAATCAAGACACCCGTGGGTGTTTCACCGTCGTCTTCCGAAATGATCACACATTGATTTTTATCTTACTCGCTGCGCAATGACTTCACCAGGTTGTTGGTTGCGGCACGTAGTGCTTGTGTACTGACAATGATAATGGTCAGTAAAAGCGCGGTGCCACCCGCAACAGGAAACACCCATAGCGGTACCGGTATTCTTATTTCGTAGCTCTTTAAAAAGGCATCCACTGCCCACCAGGCAAGCGGTGCCGAGATCATAAATGCAATGATAACCAACCGGGAAAAATCTTTGGTGAGCAGCACGACGATACTGGATAATGATGCACCCATTACCTGACGAATGCCTATTTCTTTTGTACGTTGCTCAGCGGTGAAGGCGGCCATTCCGAGTAAGCCCAAAGCGGTAATAAAGATCGCCAGCAATGTAAACGCACCCGCCATGGAGCCAATCATATTCAACCGCCAGAACTTGAATTCAAATTCCGTATCCGCAAAATCATAGTCAAACGGATAGTCGGGATTATACTTTTTGAATATTCCTTCTACTCTTTTAATGGACGCGTTGACGTCTCCGGTTTTGGGTAGACGGATATTGATGGCATTGGACCAGGTGGGGTCCATGGTCATCACCAACGGCTCTACATGGTGTGCTACGGAAAACATGATTACATCTTCCATCACACCGATGACGTTCCAGCTTTGTCCCCACATCTCAATCTTGCTTCCAATCGGATCTTTCAGATGAAGTGTGTTTACCGCAGCCTGATTGAGAAGAATAGCGGCAGTATCGCTCTTGAACTCCTCTGAGAAATCGCGACCTTCGATAAGGCGAACGCCCATTGTTTTGGTATAATCGTATTCAGTGGCAATATTGTTTACTTCTACTTTCTGATCAGGCAGCATGCCGGGCCAGCCTTGAAGCGGACTCGAAGAGTTGATGGCTGTAATGGGCGTACTTGACTTACACACCGACACTGCTGCACCGGAGCGGAGCAACTCTTCTTTCAGTGGCTTGAAATTCTTTTCAATATCGCTCGACGACCAGACCATCATCAGGTTTTCACGATCATACCCGATTTCGCGATGGCGCAGGTAATTGATCTGCTGGTAGACTACAATCGTTCCTATGATTAAAAGAATCGAAAATCCAAACTGCAAAGTCACGGTCACCTGTCGCGGCATATTTCCCCTTTTACCAGCAGCCATTTTCCCTTTAAGCACAGCGATCGGCTTGAAGGAAGAAAGATAGAAGGCGGGATAACTACCGGCCAGTAATCCAGTAATCAACGTAAGTGAAAGGCCGAACAGCCAGAAAGCCGGAGAGGCATAATTGATCGTCAATTCTTTTCGTACCCAGGTCGTGTAGAAGGGCAACAGTAGTTCCACCAATACAATGGATAGAATAAAGGCCATGCCGGCAATCAGTATCGATTCGCCCAGAAACTGAACCAATAGCTGCTTACGGTTAGAGCCTACACTTTTACGGATTCCTACTTCACGCGCACGATGTTCTGACCGGGCGGTGGAGAGGTTCATGAAGTTGATACACGCTATAACTAATATGAAGATGGCGATACAGGAGAACATGCGCAGGTATTCCAGCGTGCGGCCTACTTCTTTACCGTTTTCAAATTTGTCGTACAGCTTCCAGTGGCTCATCGGATGAAGAAAGAGCGCCTTCTCGGATTTATCCTTGCTGTTCTTTTTAATCAGGTCACGAATCGAAAGATCAACGTCTTCCTTGTTCGCACCAGGCTGTAACTGTACATAGATTTCAAACGCATTGTTGTTCCAGTTGCTACGGGCGTAGTGTACCCAAACCGATGTGGCTTCGAAATAAGCGAAAGGCAGAATAAAGTCTGGCCGGAAGGTGGAGTTGACGGGCGGATCTGCAATGACACCGGTAACTTTTAACTCTTCCGTGTTCTCAATCTTCACCTGCACCATTTTACCCATCGGATCTTCCTTGCCAAAAAGGGCAGTCGCGGTAGATTGGGTCAATACGATCGAGCGAAGTTCTTTCAAGGCGGTTGCCGGATTTCCCTCGATCATTTTGAAGTCAAACATTTCAAGAAAAGATTCGCCCGCGTCCAGACCAACCTTATTCATTTTTTTATCACCAACGGTCAGCAGTGCGTTCTGCCGGATGGTGATGCATGATTTATCGATACGGCTATCCTGGCTTTCCAGGACATCTTTCAATGGCATGGGCACCTGCGCCCGGGTAATGATTTCGGTTTCGGTAGTGGTATTCAGTTTAACCTGATGGATGAGGTTGTAGTTGATAAAATGAGTGTCGTAGGATATTTCGTCATACACCCACAGCAGGATAAGTATGCTGGACGCAATACCGATGGAAAGCCCGATTACATTAATGAGTGAATAGGCCAGATTGCGTTGCAGGGTGCGGAAAGCGATCTTGAAATAATTCTTGAACATAGGGATTCGGAAAGTTACGGCGAAATACCCTTTCCAAATCTGAGCCAAACTTTAAATATGCGCAATCCATGCTGAAATCAAACTTCGTAGATGGCTTAATGATCGGTAGTGGTCGCAGGCGTTCGCATCCGGGCTATGGCAATTCGTTACTCCGAGTTTAGTATTTTAGTAATAAGTCTAATTTTGTCAGGCTATAGATGGTGAACATGCACGGAAAATTGAAATGGATTTTGGTTGGGAACATGGACAATGATTCCTTGTCGGACTACCGGCGTGCATTGCTTACCTCGGTGGGCATTCTTCTTTCCATGCTCACGTGCGGGTATTACCTCGTTGTCAACCTATACAAAAACTATAATCCTTCGCTTCATTTCTACTATCTGTATTTGGTAGTGGGCAGTGTTGCTTTTTTGATCAATCGAGCCGGCCGGCACCGACTGGCAAAAAGCATTTTCCTGGTATGTGTGAATTTTGTGGTGTTTGCCTTTGCCTCGCGTGAGCCGGAGATCCCGGCTGTTTATTTGTATTTTATAGTATGCAGCCTGATGCCGCTCATTATTTTTGATGGCAATAATAAATACATGGCAGCCGTCTTTGTTGCCCTCTCTATTACAGGCTACGTAATCGCCCGCTTCACCACGTTCAGCCTGGTGCCTTCGCGCTACATTGAACCCGCCTACCTGGAAAGAGTGTATAATAACAATCTGGTCATTGTATATGCGCTTTCGCTGATCGCGGTTTACTTTTTGGTGATTATCAATCATTCGGTGGAATCTTCTCTTCAGCATCGCGAAAAGCAGATACTGGAAAAGAACCAGACACTGGTAAAGACCAATGAAGAGCTGGACCGGTTTATTTATAGTACTTCTCATGATTTGCGTGCGCCACTCAATTCCATTCAAGGCCTTATCAACCTGAGCGAATTCTCGCC
>JAHEZH010000052.1:0-33447 GCA_023251155.1 Flammeovirgaceae bacterium
GCATGTTCACCGAAAGGTAGATAGGTACTTCCTGCTGATGAACAGCTGTCAGCAAAAGACTTACATACGCAGACGCTTCATCCGCATACTCCTCATTCAGTTCGCGATAGCGGAAAAGTTCTTCAAACTGATCAATCAGGAAAAAGATGTTCTCTCCTTCTCTGGTTTGCAGGTATTTGGCCACCTCCACCAATCCATCCGATCCGCTTTTAAGGATAGAGTGGATGATGGCTTTATGGATGTGCTTGTCTTTTTCTTCAACCCGATTTTGCCTGATCAATTGATCAACAATTGAATTGGCCAGATTAGTAATAGGTGCGCCGCCGGGACGTGCCGGAATCACCTGCCAGAAAGGGCTGGTGTGCGTCATGAACCCGCCATAGAGAACAGGAACCAGTCCGCAATACATCAAACTGGACTTACCACTACCGGAATACCCCATCACAGTGACGGAACGGTTCTTGGCGAGCTTTACGAGTATTTCATCAACCTGCCCTTCGCGACCAAAGAAAAGATGGCATTCTTCAATAGTAAATGGCCGAAGTCCGGGAAAGGGATTAGCCCCGATGCCGACCGTGATCGGATCTTCGGGTAGCTCTTCAGCAAATTGGCCAACTTGGACTGAATAGTTTAACATTTTCCCGGTGGTACCCCAAAGTACAGCAAAGCTGCTATGATTCTATGAACTAACTTATTTTGTAGTGTTCGTGTTCAAAAAATCAGTAGAAACAATTCATGCTTTAAATCAGAGTTTAAAAAATTCATGAAAAATAACCCAAAATCAAACAAAATCCAAAACCCGGTCTGCCAGTTTCACATTATCTGATAATAATTCATAAAACTGATCCTTGTTAATCTTCAGCATAACGGTTCTGGTTTTTGCTTTCAGTATGTTCGAATTCGCAAAGCCGGGTGAGGACAATAACTCCCCTATAAACTGACCTTCTCCATAGGTGGATTTGAATTTTCCTTTCTCGTAAAACTCAATCGTTCCGCTATAATCGATGTAGAAGTTATTGTTTAGCTTTTCATCCACCACCATGGATTGATGCTGCTCCAGGGTTACCTCCTCCGAGATATCGGCCAGGTAAGAAAGGCTGAGTCCGGGAATATCGTCAAATACATTAATCCGTTGAAAGAACATTACTTTTTCCAGCTGCATCAGGTGCACGTGCTCACCACCTTTCAGTATGGCTCCGTCCAGTTGCTTTTTGGCCGCCTCGCCTATACGCAGCGAGTGGGTGTGATAGCTCTGTGGGTTAATCTGGTACAAGGCCCAGGCGGCTACTTCCCTGATGAGTCGGTCCGGATTGAAAAGCTGTGCGATCAGATCCAAAGTAAAATCAGCAATTTTCAACACTCCAATCTGGTGTAAAACGGTGGCTTTAGTCCAACGGTTCGACTGTGTGAAATCGCGGTTAAGCAAAAACTTCAGAACCAGTTTTTCATCCAATTTCACCCGGGGGTAAAACGCCTCCAGCCGGTTGATGCGTTCATGCTCGGGAATATCATCCAGCACCGGAATAACATGCATCTTCAACTGTTCCGACAAAAACACATCCAGAAGCTCTACGGCATAAGTGGTGCCTTCGGTAGTGCCACTTTCAATATTTTCTTTTACCAGCTGTATGGACCGCGTGTCATACAGCATGGCCAGCAGCATGTAGATGTGAGCAATGTCATTCTGTATCTCCCGATGCAGCGCCTGCTTCAGTGCTTTGGCATAGCCGTTCGTTCCTACTTCCTGTATCGCACTCAGGTTCCAGCTGATGTCGGCAATATCCGATTCAATCGCAAACTTGATACGGGTGATCTGCGATATACCTGCCTTGAACCCGCATTCACCCAATGACAAAAGCACCTGCGATACAATGACCTTGTCCGGAAAATCCATCTTGTTCCACAGCACATCTTTCGCGCGCTGCCCTCCTATCCTACCCATGGTTTGTATAATGCGCAGCATCGACTGGGTAGACTGGCCGGAGCGGTAGAATGAACTGTCCAGTAAGTTGAGTGCTTTACCTCCTATCAGCACCAGCGCATTCATGGCCTCGTTGCTAAAGAGGGGATTGGCCAGGTTCTCAATCAAAGCATAGATCACTTCGTTATTGTTCTTCTGGATGGAAGTTTTAATCGCGGTGTGTCTTACCTTCGGTTCCGGGTCATTCAGCAACTCGATCAGAAAAGATACATTTTCATCGGAGGCCGAATGAAGCAACAGCTCCGCTGCATATTGCCTGTCCTCAGACTGTGGCGATCGTGATAAGCGTTGTATTCTGGATTTGGTAAAATCTCCTCCTCCACTGATCAACGATTCCAGATCCGCCTTGGAGAGTACGTTTTTCTTTTCAAAGGAATTACTATCCGGCTGATTTACGCGAATCACATAGCGTTCCGATACGGAAAGCCCTTTGATCTCGTTCATTCTGCGCTGGGCGTACTCCTTCGCATCTTCACTGCCATTATTCATCAGGCTGTTTACCCATACGGGCACTTGTGCCGGATTGATTTTCTCCAACAGCTTAAAGGAGAATACGGCTCTGGAAGTGTCCGGATGATGGAGCTGATCTTCCAGACGTTGCGTCACACGTGCATATCCGATTTCTAATTTCTCCTGGCTGTAATCGGTCGTCTCCAGTTTTGACCGGATCTTATTGCGGTAGCCGTTATACAGATTCTGCGTAACAAAGAAATAAGCAAAGCACAGAAACAGGATAATGATCGGGAAGAAGATGATCTTAAAGAAAGCCATTGTGGCGAACACTAAAATCAATACACCACCAATGAAGCGGCCCGATTCATTCACTACCCCTTCCACCTTGGATTGAATACCAAAGCGGTAGCGGTTGTCCAGCGGAATGAATAACAGTTTGAAAATAGGATTTTCCAGCGAATCGCGGATCATACCGTTGAACAGACGGGTAAGTGCTACAAATAAAAAGAAGAACACAAAGGTGGCCGGATTAGCTACGGCATCATACCCCATCGTGAAGCCGGATACGGTGGCGCCAAAAGCAAAAATGGCTACAATTACAGGGAGAATAAACAGCGATACCCGGATACCATAATTGCTCATGATCTTGTCATTGACGAACGTCTGCATGACCAGGCTGAGTGCATAGATGGTTCCGTTAAAGAAGGCAAGGAAGTTGGTCAGATCACGCTGCTCCGGATACTGCACATTGATCAGCGTCTGGAACGAATACTGACTAAAGATGTAGGTCACCATCGAAATGGTTAAGAACACACTAAGCAAAACAATGTAGGGGTCTTTGAATATTCTGCGGAAGCGGGTTTCTTCTTTTACGGTATCGTCAAACTCGCGTGGATCGTTTTTTGTCAGTGGAAATTTTAATGATATCGCAATAAATATCGCCGAAGCGATAAGGATACTGATGTTACATACCAGCAGGTAATTATCCGTTTCTCCAAACAGGTTACTGGTAAGCGGTATCAGAAAGTTGGCCAGGATAATCGCAATCAGCTGACCAGTGTCAATCCAGCCAATGATTCGCTTCGATTGTTTAAAGTTAAATAACCGACCAAAAACACCCCAGTAACACAAAAGCAGAATAGCGGTGATCGGTCCGGTAAGGCAATACATACCGAACAACACATAGTCGCGATATTCCAATCCCCCATAGTGATACAATATATAAATGGCCGACAGGATGACTACAATGGTGACAATACTGGAAATGGTAAGCGTAGTAAACTTCACCTTGTTCTGCGCAGAGGCAAACAGAAACGTAGAGATGATACCCAATAAACCCGATGCAAAAAAAGCCTTGTTCAACTCTCCGCTCATCTGATTAAGAAAGAGCGATTCGGCCGTTACCTGGTAGGTGGCAACGAATATACCCATGAAGAAACCCGCGGCCAGCATCAGCACTACCTGTACCCGCTCTTCGGGTTTTACATTGAGTCCATCGAGGATTGCTTTGAACATATTTGCTGCTAAAAATAGGAAAAATAAAAAGACCGGCTATAAAGCCGGTCTTTTACTGATGAATTTTAGTTCATTCTTATTTTTTCTTTTGCACCGCGGTAGAGTCAGCAGGCTTCGCAGAAGACTTCTCCAATGCATACGCTTCGTTCAATCCTTTAATCACTGTATTGGAGATATCCAGACTGTCACCGGCATAAAGCACATCACTGGAAGGATCATACTTCAACACCACCTGGATGCCGGTTTCCTTACCGTATTTCTTCAGGTAGTCCGTTACTTTGCTATACAATTCCTGAGTCATTTTCGCTTCTTCGCCCATCAGTTGCTGGCTGAGGCTTTCCTGATACATTCTGAGATTCTGTTGTTTTTTAGTAAGGTCTTCTTCTACTGCCTTCGCCTGTCCGATAGTCATGCTACCTACATTGCGCTGATACGCAGAGTAGTCATTCTGGAAGCTTTGCGCACGGCTTTGAAGCTCTTGTTCCAGTTTCGCTTTTTTGGCTTCCAGTTTCTCGCTCGACACTTTCAGGTAGTCATAATGTTTAAGGACGCTATCTGAATTGATGTAGGCAATTTTCAGATCACCAACAGCCACATTGCCACCCGAATAAGAAGCTTGCTTGGGACTGGCAAAATGCAAATAGTAAAGAACCGCTACAGCCACAAGCAAAACAGCGTTCAGGATCAGGGATAGGTTTTTCATTTAAAATACGGATTAAGGCCGCAAATATAAATGAGTAATCGTACCAGTAAAGAATTGATCCGTATTATTTTACCTAAAACTACACTCGCCCGGCTCAGGCTGTCTGATCTTCCGTCTGAAACGTATAGAGTGAATCATCCAGCTGAAGGGTGTTTTCGTTAAAATCCTTAATGAATTTCTGAATGACCTGATCGGTAATCCGCTCTACGTGCAAGGCCGCGTCAATACCGATTTCAAAATCCATGTTCGCATCGATATCCACATGCTCTTTCACCTTTACCTGTTCTTCCTCCTCCAGCTCCATAATTACTTCTGCCATAAACAGGCCGATTTCTTCTTCCAGGTCGTCAAGGGCTTCCATGTTGCCGTTCTCGTCTTCCTGGTAGCTGATCTTTTTATATTCAGGGAAATGCTTGGCCGCTTCGTGTTCTGCCAGTTCAAAAAGTTCGCTTTCATGTTGCAGGCGAAGGGTGATTAATACTGCATCATAAACGACCTCTTCTCCTTCATAATTACCTACGAAATAGAAGTGCGCATACTCATCGGACGTAGCTTCATCCTCCACCAACAAATACGGTTTACCCGAAGACTTAATTTTCATTTTATAGTCTTCCAGTAACTGAGAATCGTTTGCTCTGGCGTTTTCGTTTGTCATTGCGTTATGAATGTATAGAAACCGCTTCAAACAAACTACTTTTTATTCCATTTTCTAAGTACTCGTCTTAAATTTTCTCTTATTACCCTCTTTTTCTAAAATGCTTCCGCAGTAACCCGGATATCGTTTTATAATTCCGTGCGCCTTCCTGCTTTCCGCCAGCAATGAACTTACTCCTTAAACCACTCCGCATACATCGGGTAATTACGTGCGGTACGTTCAATCACCGCCTTCATCTCCTCTCCTGTGTCTTTCACTTTCTTAGCAGGTACTCCTGCCCAGATGCTGCCTGGCGCCACTTTCGTCCCTGGCAGGATGATAGCCCCTGCAGCAATCACTGATCCGGTGCCGATCACTGCATCGTCCATCACGATTGCCCCCATGCCGATCAGCACATGGTCTTCAATGGTGCAGCCATGCACAATGGCATTATGCGCTATGGAGACTTTATTCCCGATAGTAGTCTTTGCTTTTTGGTAGGTGCAGTGAATAATGGCGCCATCCTGAATATTGGTATCATTACCAATGGTAATGGTGTTTACATCTCCCCTGACCACCGCATTGAACCATACGGTACAGTTGTCACCCATCGTGACTTCTCCTACCACCACAGCATTATCAGCCAGGAAACAGTTGTTACCGAATCGGGGGCTGAACCCTCTTATTGTTTTAATAATTGCCATATACCTTAAAATTGCGAAATATCGAGGAACCAAATGGGATTAAAAACCATTACTTACCAGCTGACAAGTTGTCATTTAAAAGACTAAAAATGTTAAATTTGCGACTTGATAGATATTGAAAATGGATAATTTGATAGCAGATATAGCGGTTTTTGATGGCAACGAATCGGAAAACCATGAAGCAGTAAAACTTCTGCAAGACCAAAATACCGGTAAATCGCGCAAGCTGTACATCGAAAGCTATGGCTGCCAGATGAACTATTCGGATAGTGAAATCGTGGCGTCCATTTTACAAAAGGAAGGATTTGATACCACCTCCGATATTCACCAGGCCGATCTTGTTTTCCTGAACACCTGCTCCATCCGCGATAAAGCAGAGCAGACTGTACGCCAGCGCCTTACAGTAATCAATGTGCTGAAAAAACAAAAACCGGAAATGATGGTAGGCATACTGGGCTGCATGGCCGAGCGCCTCAAAATCAAACTGCTGGAAGAAGAGAAAATTGTTGACCTGGTAGCCGGGCCCGATGCTTACCGCGATCTGCCCAGGCTTGTAGATCAGGTAGAGGAAGGCGATAAAGCCGTAAACACATTTTTATCCCGTGAGGAAACCTATGCCGACATTACTCCTGTACGGCTTAATTCCAACGGGGTGACCGCCCTCATCTCGATTATGCGGGGCTGCGACAACATGTGCTCTTTCTGTGTGGTGCCCTTCACCCGCGGACGTGAACGTAGTCGCGATCCTCATTCCATCCTGGCGGAAGCAAAGGATCTGTTTGATAAGGGATTCCGCGAGGTAACACTACTGGGGCAGAATGTAGACTCCTACAAATGGAGCGCAGAAGAGAACAATAAGCTATGGATGGAGAAAAAGGGAATCAGTGAAGTGGTCTCTTTCGCTGATTTGCTGGAGATGGTAGCCGGTATCCACCCTGACCTGCGTGTTCGTTTCTCTACCTCACATCCCAAAGACATTACCGATGAGGTACTCTTTGCCATGGCCAAGCACGAGAACATTTGCAAGAACATTCACCTGCCCATACAGAGCGGCAACACCCGCATTCTCGAAATGATGAATCGTGGTTATTCACGGGAGTGGTACCTGCAACGAATTAACCGCATGCGCGAAATACTGGGACCGGATAGCGGACTTTCTACCGACATCATCTCCGGTTTCTGCAGTGAGACCGAAGAAGAACATCAGGACACCCTTTCCCTGATGGACGAAGTCGTCTTTGATTTTGCCTACATGTTCTATTATTCCGAACGCCCGGGCACATTGGCTGCCAAGAAGTATGCCGATGACATTGACCTGGAGGTGAAGAAGCGAAGGCTGGATGAAATCATTGTAAAACAACGCATGCACTCCGGCCTGAGAAATACACAGGACGTTGGCAAGACATTTAAAGTGCTGATCGAAGGAAGATCAAAAAAATCAGAGAATGAATTGTTTGGACGTACGTCTTCCAATAAAGTAGTCATCTTCCCCAAAGAAGATAAAAAGAAAGGGGACTATGTAACGGTGATTGTGGAGTCGTGCACCGGAGGAACATTGATAGGGAAAATTGTAAAGTAAAACAATGGCCATTACGGATTCAGAAATAAACAGCATCAAACAACGGTTTGGCATCATGGGCAACTCACCCATGCTCAATCATGCTATAAAGATTGCCATGCAGGTAGCCCCCACGGATATGTCGGTGCTCATTACCGGCGAGAGTGGCAGTGGTAAAGAATCGTTTTCTAAAATCATTCACCACCTTAGCCCGCGCAAGCATGGCCAGTTCATTGCCATCAACTGTGGCTCTATCCCCGAAGGCACCATCGACTCGGAGTTGTTCGGTCATGAGAAAGGATCGTTTACCGGTGCCCATGAAGCACGCAAAGGATACTTCGAAGTCACCAACGGAGGAACTATTTTCCTTGATGAGATTGGGGAGATGCCGTTAGGCACACAGGCACGTTTGCTACGGGTGCTGGAGAATGGTGAGTTCATTAAAGTGGGTTCATCGAAAGTACAGAAGACCGATGTGCGCGTTGTAGCGGCAACGAACGTGAACCTGATGCAAAAGGTAGCGGATGGCAAGTTCCGCGAAGACCTTTACTATCGTCTTAGCTCAGTGCCCATCTTCGTACCCCCTTTACGCGAACGCGGGAAAGATGCCGAGTTGCTTTTCAGAAAATTTGCCGGTGATTTTGCCGAGAAGTACAAAGTGAAGCCCATCGTACTCAGCGAAGAAGCCAAAGAGATACTACTGAAATACCGGTTTCCCGGAAATATACGCCAGTTGAAAAACCTGGTGGAGCAGATCTCGGTTCTCTCTACCGATGAGAAGGATATCAATGGCGAAACCATGCGCTATTACCTTCCTAAAGAACAAAACCTTCCTGCGCTTTACCAGGATCAAAACAGCAAGGAGAACATTTCTGAAAGGGAAATACTTTACAAGGTATTGTTTGACATGCGCAAGGACGTAAACGACCTGAAGAAAATTGTGCTGGATGGTTTTGCCGATCCATCGCATGCCGCCGAGTTGATCAAAGACCGCGCAGACCTTTTCCATGGAGTAGACGAAGAGGTAATTCCTTCCAGTGAAACGGTGGTACTCAACCTGAAAAACAATGAACAGACCGTAGCCAATGATGACACCCACGAAGATGTGCAGGACATCAGCCATGAAGCCGAAGACGATTCACTTTCTATCGAAAAGAAAGAAAAAGAGCTGATCATGCGCGCCTTACGTAAAAACAATAATAAACGTAAATATGCGGCACGCGATTTGGGTATTTCGGAAAGAACACTTTACCGGAAAATTAAACAGTATGAACTTGAAGAATAATTTCACAAAAGCACTTCTTAGTATTTCATTCCTTCTTCTGGCAGGCAGTTTTTCAGGCTGTGGATTCAAGTATTCATTCACCGGCGCATCCACCTCAGCCAAATCGATTCAGATCGATCAGTTTTTTAACAATACCGATTTAGGCCCGGCCAACTTGGGGCAAACCTTTACCAACAAACTGAAAGATTACTACCAGCAAAACTCCAGCCTGAAAGTAGTGCCTGATAATGCCGAGCTGCAAATCGATGGAACGCTAACCACCTACAGCGTGACTAACATTGCCCCGGTAGCGGGTGCAGACAATACCAGTGTGGCGGCCCAATCACGACTTACCATTGGACTTACCGCCAACTATATTGACAACAACGAACCCAAAAACAGCTTTAAAAACAGGTCATTTTCTTTCTATGCCGATTTTGACAACTCGCAAAACCTAAGCAACGTACAGGAAGAGCTGGAAAAGAAAATCTTCGATCAGATACTCATCGATATTTTTAATGCTACGGTGGCGAACTGGTAATTTAGCTACTCACTGTCGCTGGCTTTTTGTTGATGACCATCAGGTAGACCAGCACACTAATCAGGAGCACATTATATTCCACCCCATTTCTCCCGCCTCCTACTACAAACCATCCCTCCTTTGAAATGGACCCATACAATCCCCATGACAAGAACTGAAATGGTAACACTGCAGGCTACGTGAATATACTTGTTGACCAGTAACACCACTCCGTATACTACGTGAGATAGTTTAATTGCCCATGCCATAGGCAATCCCCAGGGAGCAAATCCAACCACATCGGGGGAGAGCGTTCCAAAAGCATTCACCCCACCATTCAACGTACCCGGCTCACTGTGCGCAATCAGAATAACAAAAAGGGTAGCTCGGAGAATGAGCGATGCGTCTGTCCTGTGTGTTTTTATGCTGATCATGTAGCATGACTTCTCAACTGGCTAAATGCGACCAAAAGCAGGGAATCCAAGTCAAATTAGATCGGTTATTTGCACCCAGTGGGTTTTTATTTTACATTTACTATCGCTCATTCTAGTTTTCTGTGAAAAAAGACCGTTTCCTGTTACTTGTCCAGAACTACACTTCCCTGTCGGAAGAGGAAGCCATTGAGCTGGATAGCCTTCAGAGAGACTATCCATTCAGCCAGATCATTCACCATCTTGCCACCCGCGCAGCTCAGGATAATCAACTCCCCACACACAAACAGCTGCTCAGTGTCAGTGCGGTCTATTCTACCGACCGCTCGGTGCTGAAGGAACTGATGACAGAGCCCAAATCGGAAAGAAAAACAGTTATTCCTCCTGATGAACCCGTAGTCATTGAAGCGGAAAAGCCCACACATAAGGAGGATCAAGTGGTTTATGAGCCACTAGTGATGCCCACCGTAGCGCACTCCTCTTCTACCCTTTCGGGAGATAGTCTGATCAGCGAGATCAAGTCAGACCTAAGCCGACTGAAAGAACTTCGTCATCACTTTGAGCTTTCATTGCAGGAGTTTGAGAATGCACACGCCCATCCAACCCCTCTCGCTGAAAGTAAAAAGCCAGCTAAAAAGAGTAAGATAATCGATGAAGATGACCACCTGGACGAACTGATCGAGGAAATCAGAAATAAAAAAGAAGTGGATTCCGACAGTCACCGCCAGAAGGAACAATTTCACATCATTGACCAGTTCATCAGAAAATCACCTGCCATCTCCCGCGGAAAAGCGGCAGGAACTCCGGAAGATGCAGAAGACCTGGCGGAAAAAAGTAGTGCTTTTGGAGACCATATTATTTCAGAGACCCTGGTCGACATCCTGCTGAAACAGGGAAAAACAGACAAGGCCATCGAAGTACTTCGAAAGCTGATTTGGAAATTTCCTCAAAAAAAGGCGATCTTTGCAGCTCAAATTGAAAATTTAAGAAAGTAAGTATATGTTGTATTCATTATTTATCGGCCTTGCCATCTTCTGTGCTGTTCTTTTGGTGTTGGTGGTGCTGGCACAAAATTCAAAAGGCGGTGGTCTTTCTAACCAGTTCGGTGGATCTGGTGCTAGCAACCTGATTGGTGTAAAAAAGACTGGCGATTTGCTGGAGCGTTTGACCTGGGGATTTGCTATTGCCATCATGGTACTTTCTTTGGCTACCAACCTGAGTACGCCTAACACAGGCCGTGCTACCGATGATATCCTTGAGCGTGCTAAAGAAACGCAAACAGCTCCGGCTACCATCACGCCTGCTCCTGCTGCTACCGACACAGCCAAGTAATCGCAAATTATCCTTATTCATACTCATGAAAGCCTTCCACACCGGAAGGCTTTCGCTTTTTACACTGGTTATACCGGTTTGGAAATGTGCTTGATCAGCAACCGCTTGGCAATAGGCATCAGCGTGGACGTGTAGGGAAAATTCATTCGTGATGTAATCAGGTAAACAGAAGGATTAGGTAGCAATGCGTTTTGCTTGATGAGCTGCAGCTTGATGTTTTCATAGGAATTCGCCAGACTGCGCTCCGTAGTCATGACATACTCCGTGTTCAGGGTTCGGATAGGATCATTGGCATTACCAAAAATACTGACCTGGTAGCGATACACGTTCGTCTCGCGCTGAGGTGGCGGTGCAATAAAAAGATAACCTTCATTGGTGTAAAGGGAAGTAAGCCCTACAGGAGAAAGCTCACAGTTCGATTCCACATAGTCGTAGATGAAAGCACCTTCATCCAGTGAAGTCTTGAACTGAGGCAGCGCAAATTCAATGATGGATTCAATCTCCCGCATCACCACATCGTCTTCCACCACTTTCCGATAAGTTAACTTTAGTTTTTTTAACCCCTCCTCAGTAAGTTCCTTGGGAAAAGAGGCGTTGATGATGGTCTTGCTCTCTTTCACCGTGAGCAACCGCTGGTAGTGATCCACCAGATCGGAAAGAAAAGGATAAAGTTCAATTCGCTTAAAGGAAGCCTTGGTGTTTTGTAAGTAAGCCAGAAGCATGTATCTCTTGTATTCAAAATCAATCAGCCCTTCTGTCAGCCACTCCTTCTTCAGATTTTCCATGACACAAAATCGATTTGGTTGAATAATGATACAAAAAATGATAATTCCCTGCCAAAGTGCCAGACAAGATTTTTAATGGACACGACAGATGTGACAATTTTATCCATCTTTGCACACCAAATCAGCGAAAGTGGCTGAAACCGTTGTAAAATGACCAAACGGCATAAAAATCGCTGGCTAGCGGCTGTAAGTTTTAAACTTTAAAAAACAAAAATCGAATCCATATGGCGAAGATTAACTTCAAACCCAACGAAGACAGAGTATTGGTAGAAGCTGCCGAAGCAGAAACCAAAACAGCATCAGGTCTCTACATTCCTGATACTGCTAAAGAAAAACCACAAAAAGGAAAAGTAATAGCTGTTGGCGAAGGTCTGAAAGACAAGCCTGTAACTGTAAAAGTAGGTGACAGTGTCCTCTACGGAAAATACTCAGGCACAGAAATCTCTATCGATGGCAAAGAGTACCTGATCATGCGTAACTCTGATATTTTCGGAACTATCTAATTCAACCACAAACACAAAATAATTATGGCTAAAGAAATCACATTCGATACAAGCGCAAGAGATAAAATAAAAAAGGGCGTTGACAAACTGGCTAACGCAGTAAAAGTAACATTAGGTCCAAAAGGCCGTAACGTTATCCTCGATAAGAAATTCGGATCACCCACTGTAACCAAGGACGGTGTATCGGTGGCCAAAGAAATTGAATTGAAAGATGCGATCGAAAACATGGGCGCTCAGCTCGTGAAGGAAGTAGCTTCTAAAACGGCTGATGCCGCTGGTGATGGTACTACTACCGCCACTGTATTGGCTCAGGCCATCTACACGCACGGTATCAAAAACGTGGCTGCTGGTGCAAACCCAATGGACCTGAAGCGTGGTATCGACAAGGCCGTGATTGCCGTTGTTGAAAACCTGAAAAAACAAAGCAAGAAAATCAAAGATACCAGTGAAGTGGCTCAGGTAGCTACGATCTCTGCCAACAGCGATGTAACCATCGGTCAGATGATTGCTGATGCAATGGAGAAAGTAGGTAAAGACGGTGTGATTACTGTTGAAGAAGCAAAAGGAACTGAAACCGAAGTGAAGACGGTAGAAGGTATGCAGTTCGACCGTGGTTACTTGTCTCCTTACTTTGTGACCAACACAGAGAAAA
Source organism: Flammeovirgaceae bacterium (assembly GCA_023251155.1). Taxonomy (GTDB): domain Bacteria; phylum Bacteroidota; class Bacteroidia; order Cytophagales; family Cyclobacteriaceae; genus ELB16-189. Next base: position 13,036 of record JAHEZH010000052.1, read on the forward strand.
TGGAAGCGGACCTGGACAGCCCGTACATCCTGATCTACGATAAGAAGATCAGCAGCATGAAAGAATTGCTTCCTATTCTGGAGCAAACAGCTCAGACTGGCAAACCATTGGTTATCATCTCTGAAGAAGTAGAAGGCGAAGCCTTGGCCACATTGGTAGTGAACAAGATCCGTGGCGCCCTCAGAGTAGCGGCGGTAAAAGCTCCTGGCTTTGGCGACAGAAGAAAGGCCATGCTGGAAGATATCGCCGTATTGACAGGCGGTAAAGTAATTGCTGAAGAGCAAGGATTCAAATTAGAAAATGCTACTTTGGATATGCTTGGCCGTGCAGAGAAAGTAAACATTGACAAGGACAATACGACCATCGTAAACGGCGCTGGTAAAAAGCCGGAGATCAATGCCCGTATCGCTCAGATCAAAGCACAAATTGAAACCACTACTTCTGACTACGATAAGGAAAAATTGCAAGAACGTCTTGCCAAACTTTCCGGTGGGGTGGCTATCCTGTACATCGGTGCTGCTACTGAAGTAGAAATGAAAGAAAAGAAAGACCGTGTTGACGATGCATTGCATGCAACACGTGCTGCTGTTCAGGAAGGTATCGTCCCTGGTGGTGGTGTAGCTTATATCCGTGCGATCGAATCGCTGAAGAACATTGAAACACTTGGACTGACTAACGAAGATCAGGCTACCGGTGTAAACATCGTTCGTCTTTCACTGGAAGCTCCTTTGAGAACCATCTCTGAGAATGCGGGTCAGGAAGGTTCGGTCATCGTGAACAAAGTTCGTGATGGCAAGAAAGATTTCGGATACAATGCCCGTGATAACAAATTCGAAAACTTCTTCGATGCCGGTATCATCGACCCTACTAAGGTAACACGCCTTGCATTGGAAAATGCGGCTTCTATCGCTGGATTGTTGCTGACTACCGAAGCAGTTGTTTCTGACATTGCTGAAGAAGGTCCTGCAGCTCCTGCTATGCCTCATGGCGGTGGCATGGGTGGTATGATGTAATTCTATCCTTTTCTATAAAAGAGAAGGCCTCACTTTACTGTGAGGCCTTTTTTATTTACTTTCGATTTTGAACAAGCCTTAATCAATTATGGTCATTCACAAATCATTTGCCGATTTCGTCCTTTTCCTTTACATCCACATGGCGCATGCCGACAGTGATTTTCATGCTACCGAGCAGCAGGTGATCCTGAAAAAAATGACCAGACTGTTTCCTGAAGAACCTGAAATGGAGAAAAAACTGGAAAAAGCGAATGAAGAGTACGAATTGCTCAGCCCCGAGCGCATTCCCGGTGTGATACGAGAGACATTCGCACTCTATAAGGATGTGAAGTTTGCCCAGAAATACAAAGTCTATACGGATATGTATGACATCATTAATGCTGACGGCAAGATAGATGAATCAGAGACCGAAGCATTGAATGAATTAAAAGAAATCATCGAGATGGGCACGGCACAGAAGTCGAATGGCCAGTAATCGTCAGATCTCTTTATTGTTTTATTTACTTTTTTCTTACTTCCTTCTATGAGTGCTATCAAGCTTCCTGCTTTGGCCACAGTGTTGATGCTTTCGGTTCAGTTGTCAGCTCAAAAGAAACAATCGGTCACTACCCCCTACCTAAAGGAAATTCAGCAATTGGCTACCTTGAAAAGTGTACAGGCTGCCTTTACAGCAATCGATCAATTGGAACCGACTACACAGAGAGAACTGATCGAATTGACCGAGATACCAGCACCCCCCTTTCAAGAAGCAAGGCGAGCAGTTATATTCAAACAACTACTTCAGGATGCCGGAGCGGATAACGTATGGATCGATTCCGTAGGCAATGTACTGGCTATCCGCAAAGGAAAGAAAGCAACAAAAACAGTAGCGCTGGATGCTCACCTGGACACTGTATTCCCGGAAGGAACAGACGTGAACGTAAAACACAAAGGAGATACCCTTTATGCGCCGGGCATAGGCGATGATACACGTGGATTGGTAACTATTCTGGCTGTATTAAAAGCACTGGAGAAAGCCCGTATTGAAACAAGTGAAGATGTATTGTTCGTGGCCAGTGTTGGCGAAGAGGGATTGGGAGATCTGCGCGGTGCGAAATACCTCTTTAAAAAGAACGACGTAAAAATTGACTCCTGGATCTCCGTCGATGGCGAGGAGATAAAAGACATTACAAATGGGGCATTAGGCTCTGTTCGTTATAAAGTTACCATCAAAGGCCCCGGCGGGCATTCCTGGTCTGCGTTTGGGTTAGGCAATCCTCACCATGCATTAGGCAAAGCCATTGACGCGTTCGCAGAAGAGGCAGCAACATTTACCTCCACCCCCGGAGGAAGAACCAGCTTTAATGTAGGCCGTATCGGAGGAGGCACTTCCATCAATGCAATACCATTTGAATCATGGATGGAAGTGGACATGCGATCAGAAAGTCCCGATCGACTGAAACAGATTGAAACGATCTTCACCACTTCTGTGACCAAAGCACTGGAACGCTATAATGCGACTGTAAAAAGAGGCACACCATTAACCATGACCTTAGAGAAGATTGGCTACCGCCCTTCCGGCCTTACGTCAGATACTAATTCACTTGTACAAAAGGCAATGGCTGCGGTTCGTTACTTCAACCATGAACCTACCCTGAATGTGGTGTCTACCAACGCCAATGTTCCTATTTCGTTAGGCATCCCGGCAATCACTATCGGCCCTGGTGGCAGGGCTGGTAACGCCCACGCACTGAACGAATACTACCTGAATGAAAACGGAGCGGAAGGGATCAAGTTTACGTTGCTTACATTGCTGTTGGAAGCAGGTGTAGCAAAGTAAAAAAGGCAGCCTGCTTTCGCAGACTACCTTCGCCCCTATAAAACCGAAAGTCTTTATTTTTTTACTGCATATTTTGCGGTACGCTCATCGCTGATCACTCCTTTCCAGTTCAGACCAAAAGCGAAATCGTATTTGTTCTTCTCGGAATCGATATAGCATTCCATATCGTGTGGAACATCTTCCTGCTGTCTCTCTACCGTCTGCATGTTCAGTGGCATTTGAACAGGTAACAGTGCAGAAGGCTCCGCTCCTCCGGTGATGATTTCTAATTGCGCCTGATCCTGCACACTGAAGTTGACGAGGATTGCATTGGCATTCTTCTCAAATTCAGCCACCACGGTTGGGTTCGACATATTCAGCGACACGATCACAGGTTTGCCGTTCATCTTCGTGTAGGTATCATTGACCATCGCCAGATCGGTGAAGTTAATGGCCTTTGATTTCTTCCCTTTGTAGGTGCGATTCGTAAATTTCTCCAGCGGATCGCCACCGGCAATACTTGGATCACGTGCTTCCTTCGCTACGTACTCACCGTATTGAAGATTCACGGGCACATATCCTGTTCCACCTTTCTTTACGTCTTCGCTATCATACCCACCACCGGAGTTAGGACTATTGATGAACACCAATGCCGCATCCGCTTCCGCAGGATTATCTGTCACTTTAAAATATTTTTTCACCAGTTCGATGTTAACAGGGTAATCCAGTTTCTCAGCAATAGGCATTCCCAGAAAGTTCTTTCCCGCCGGGGTGAATTTCTTAGGGACATACACGGTTTTGTTTTTTGCCAATGGCAACACATTCCCCTTATTCTTCAGCATCACAATCGACTTCAACTGTGCATCGTAGCCCGCCTTCATGAATTCCGATTGGCCTACAATGGCCTTTGATTCTTCTACATTCAGGTAAGGGTTTTCAAACAAACCGGTTCTAAAAATATTCTTGAGCAAACGCACAGCCGATTGTTCGAAACGCTTCCGCATGAATTCTTCACCGTGTTCTTTCACTCCCATGCTATAGGCCTCCATCACCGGAGCTACTTCATTATTACCTCCAAACTGGTCCACACCCGCCATCAGTATTTTATAATGACGCTGACCTACCGTTAAACTTTCTACTCCCCACGATTTTCCGGTAAGAAAAATATCAACAGCTGTTTCATCCGCAGTGATCAGCCAGTCGGTACACACTACGCCATCGTAGTTGTATTTATCACGCAGCAAATCTGTAATGATGTATTTGTTGTAGCTGTTTCCTACGTTTTCGTTGTTCTTCTTATCCTGATTGTAAGAGATGGTATAGTAAGGCATCACAGCCGCAGCCATTTGTGTTTTGCCTTTCAATTTAAAAGCACCTTCTGTAAACGGATTGAAGTGTTTTTCAAAATTACTTCCGGGATACACTGCATACTTTCCATACCCATAATGCGCATCTCTTCCTCCTTCGCCAGAGCCACCACCCGGCCAGTGCTTCACCATGGCATTCACACTTCCATAGCCCCATCCACCTGCTATCTCTTTGCCGCTATCCGATGTTTGAAAGCCATCGATATAAGCACGACCTATGTCAGTAGCCAATGCCGGATCTTCACCAAAGGTACCATTCACCCGCATCCAGCGCGGGTCTGTTGCCAGATCAACTTGCGGTGAGAGGGCCGTGGTGATTCCCAAGGCGCGGTATTCTGCTGCCGCGATACGGCCAAATTCTTCCACCAGCTGCGGATTAAATGTAGCCGCCAGGCCAAGTGAGCCCGGCCACATGGAGATCTTGCCCCCTGCCCCTTCATTGTACTCGGCACTGGCATCTGTACCGTGACGTGGATCTGTACTGTTGTTGGCCGGAATACCAAGACCTATACCCTCTACCAACGCCTGGGCATTGTTATTCCATTGCGCGGCTACTTCAGGGCTCGCCACCTGCGTGATCAACACATGGCGCAGGTTATCTTTCGTCAAAAATTCCTTCTGCTGATCGGAAAGATCAAAAGGCTGCATCCCGCTTTCGTCAAATGGTTTTCCATTGTAGGTAGCAGCCATAAACCCACGCGGTGCAGAAGGGATCGATTGATGACGACTGTACAACATCAGTCCCGCCATCTGGTCGATGGACATCTTTGAAGCCAAGTCCCTTGCACGCTCATCGGCCGGCAAGCGCCAGTCTTCGTACTTATCCAGTTGATTATTCTTGTTCAGGTCTTTGAATCCCAACCGATCTTGTGTGATGATCCTGACACCCGAAGCAGTTGAATATCCTAATGTCTGTCCACCTTCATTGGTTACGGTTTTTATTCCGTTGGCTTCGGTTTCTTTCCACTTTGGTCCGCAACTGGCAAGCAGTATAACGGAGCTGGCCACTACACTATACCGCAGTGTGCTTTTTAAATAACGATTCATTTTAAGCAGGCTTTATAACAGTGTTGATGTATTTAATGCTGGCCGCTATACTTTCAAATGCATTGGCAGGCATATCGTGCTCCACAAAGAAATGCTTCATACCGGCCACCTTCGCATTGGCAAAGATGCGTTTGAAGTCGACTACACCTTGTCCCACCGGCAACAGTGTTTTGAATTCCTTATCGAAGTCTTTTACATGCCACAAGGGAAAACGTCCCGGATTCTTCTTGAACAACGCTACCGGATCGACACCTGCCTTGGTTACCCAGGCCAGGTCCAATTCAAACTTCAGAATGTCATTGCTGATCTGTGACAGAAACTGATCGTAAGGACGCTTGCCGTCTACTTCTTTGAATTCGGCATCGTGATTGTGATACGCTAATGTAACTCCTGTACTTTTTAACGCCTCACCTGTTTTCACCAATGTTTCCATGGAATCCTTTACTTCATCTGAAGTACCGATAGGTGTGCTTGCACAGACCAGGTATTTGAATCCGGCTCCGTTGCAATCGTCAATGATCTCTTTATAGTTTTCTTTCAGGTTTTTGATCGGGGGAAGCACGAGCGGTTTTCCATCCGCACCTTTCGCGTCCGGTGGCAGTTTGAAGGGAGCGCCCACTACGTGATGCGATTTCCATGAAAGGCCAAAGTCCTTAAGCAACGAATTAAATTCGGAGGCCTTCAGTCCGTAATAACCACCCTTCATGCTGAAGGCTGATTCAATTTCCTTAAAACCCAGGTCAGCAATTTTCTTCAGCGTGCCGTGCAAGTCCTGGTCAATTTCCTTCATGACGGTGAAAAGCTGAATGCCTACCGGATGGGTGGCGGCGGCTTTTGAAAACACATCGGTGGTAGCCAATAAGCTACCCACGGCTGCAATGCCCGAATTTCTAAGGAATATTCTTCTGTTCATGATTGTTAAATGTTAATGTGTATTATCAACACAATAATAACTATTTACCGGTGCTAACCAATACACCTTACGGGAATATCAACATCTATTTTTGTAATCGGGAGGCCATGCGCTGGGCAATGATACTGGCCAGGATGAGCTGTAGCGCGTGGTAGAGCATGAGCGGAAGCAGGATCATACCCGTAGAAGCACTCTGGGCAAAGAGTACTTTGGACATCACCGTGCCATGAACGAGGGATTTCTTGGAGCCACAAAAGAGAACCGTGATCCGGTTCTCTCTTTTCAGATTGAACCACTTACTGATCATGTTCATCAGACCAATTACCGAGAGAAACAAAGCAATCATGCCTGCTCCCAGCAAAAGCAATTCGGTGATACTTACATCATCGAATACATGGTGGTAAAAAGACTGACAGAAGGAAACATAGATAATGAGCAGAATCACCGACTGATCAAAAAACTTCAGGCGGCTCCTGTTCTTTTCTGCGAATGCGCCCAGCCGGGAGTGGAGAAGAATGCCTACTACTACCGGAAGCAGTACCTGTACTACGAGTTTAAGAATGATCCCACTCAAGTCAAACTCTCCATGAGCAGATTCCAAAAACAAACCCATCCACAATGGTGTAATGAAGATACCGAGCAAACTGGAAATGCTGGCATTGAAAATAGCAGCAGGAACATTGCCTTCCGCCACCGAAACCATGACTACTGAAGAAGATACGGTAGAAGGCAAGGAAGCCAGATAAAAGATACTGATCCAAAGTAAGTTCGCCTCATCACCAAAAAAAGGTTTGATGGCAATGAGGAGTAATGGAAACAATACAAACGTTGATAACTGCACGATGATGTGCATGCGCCAGTCGGCAAGGCCTGCTTTCAGTTTTTGAAAACTTAATGTTAATCCATAAAAAAAGAAGATAACCGATACCCCATAGCCGGTAAGTTTCTCCAGCGATAAATCACTTTCACTTACGCCCCACGATGGCTTGATCCACGCCAGCAGAATGGCTGCCATGATCGCCATGAGAAAACCTCCTACCCCTGACTTTTTAAATGTTCCTTTTAATCGCTCTGAAAAACTACTCATAATGGTGACTGATCACAAAATGCTCCTCCTGCACAGGCCAGCGGCACAAACACTTCCGCACGAATCAACCATTGCTGGTTTACATAATGCCATTTCGCGAAGTAAGTACCGGATACGCTGATCACTTCGTTGTGATCTGTCCATTGCCCCGTCCAGTGGCCCTGCTCTGCTGCCATGTTCCACGCAGTAAACACGTCTACTTTATCCGGAGTGCGGGTGTAAATTACATCAGGACGAACGTTAAATTCTTCAGCAAATTTATGAGCGGCATTTGCAGCCCCGCTTACTTCTGCATTGCGCGAGGTAAGCATGTGATAATCGGCAGTCCACGCACTGATCAGCGCCACGGTGTCGTGTTGAGCAATGGCTTCATTGGATAAACGCCTCACCTCCCTGATGGATATTTCTTCGTTCGATGGCGATGAAGAAGAAATATCTTTTTTACAGGATAAGAGAACGGAAGCCATAAGAAATGGAATGATGAGCTGCTTCATGATACAAGGTTACTATTCCTATTTGAAATAATTGTAGTGCCTTCGGATTTGAGCAACTCGCTGACTTGACAAAAAGACTGCCTGCACAGAGAAAACATGGAGTTTTTTTTCACCTAGTCGTACTCCGTGCAATTGCATTTCTCCTGATCAATCTTTAGCCAGTAATCACATCAATCCCTTTTCCTCCATATGCGCTTTAATTTCTTTGTTGCGCCTCCAGAATTTATCTTTGATTTCCTTCACCACTTTCTGGAACTCCGGATTTTTTTTGAGGTGATCGAGCATCGGGTCATTTTCCATCAATAATACCCAATACACATACTTGTCTTCTTTTGAAAACTGGGCAAGGTATTCCAGCGCTTTCTTGTCATCACCTGTATAAACATAGTACATACTAAGCCAAAGCGGGCGATAAATGGTCTTATCCTGGTCAGCAAAATCCTTGTATCGTTTCACATAAGCTTCGCCCTCTTTCTTCAATCCCTTCCTGGTATAAACAATACCGGCATCCAGAAAATCTTCCTGGTAAATCTCCAGTTGAAACCGTTCACGCAGTGTGAGGAAAATCTGATAATACTTGAAGGCGTTTTCATTGTCTTTGAGCAGGTACGAGATGCGGCCTATTTCTTTGGCAATGTCAATGCGGTTAGTATCCCGTTCATATTCGGCAATCAGCAGATCGCGCGCCCGCTTCGCATCATGATTTTTCGTAAAACGAAACAATATACCGGCATACTTTGCAAAATAACTTTGAGGATTATAAGCCAGTGATTTGTCCAGGTATTTAATTCCCTCATCAATAAAGCCCGTCTGCATATAAGCATTACTTACGTGAAAATATTTGAAGCTGAGCGCGTCCGAATCGCTGGCTATTACATCTACCTGTGCGCCACGCAACGCATATTCCAGGTACCGTTCGGGGTCAGGAACATAGATGCTATAAAATTCGGTAAGGAAATAATAGACCAGCCCGGAGTCCGGATGGTATTCCAACGCCTTCTCGAGGTACTGCACAGCCGATTTGTATTCTTTCTGGTGCGCGTAGTCCAGCGCTTTGGCAATGAGGCTTTCGCCTGATTGTGAATCTAAAAGCATCGCCTTATCCGCGTAGGCGCTGATCTCTCTGGTATACTGCTTGTTTATCTGGAATGCATCAAGATAATAATAAACAATAACGAGGTGTGCATACGCCAGCGCGAAGTGATCATCCAGTTCAATCGCTTTTTTGAAATACTCCTCTGCCTTGCGCAGGTTTTGTTCCTGTAATAGTATTGACAGCTGCTTTCCTTTCAGGTAGTAATCGTAAGCCGCCAGGTTTTCCGTTGGCTTTTTCTCCATCTGCCGGGCTGCATCGGGTGTGATGATGACTTCAATCTCATTGGCAATATTACGTGCAATCTCACGCTGTAACTCAAATATATCCTGTGCTTTACGCTTATATTGTTTTGCCCACAGGTGTTTATCACTGGCCGCTTCAATCAGCTGTATGTTCAGCAGTATCTCCTCACCTATCTTCTGCCCGCTTCCTTCCACCAGGTAACTTACGTTCAGTTCTTTCGCCATCTCGGGGATGGATTTGGTGGTATTGCGGTACTTCTCGGCCGAAGTACGACTGATTACGCGAAGTGTTTTTATATTCTGAAGATTATTGAGTGTCGATTCCATCAACCCATTGATCAGGTACACATTGGACGAATCGTTACTGTCATTCTTAAACGGCAATACAGCAATGGATTTTTCCAATGGTGCTTTTTTATTTATCCATTGCGTATAGCCAACTATTCCAATGGCTACGACCACCACCATAACCATCGCGACAAGGGCCATGCGCACGACATGGTTAGTCACTCTTTGTTCGATTGGCACGAGGGCATCTGCCGGCTCTTGGGGCAATGAATTGGTACTGAGGCCCTCCTGACTTCTCCTGCCCTGTTCACCGGGAGGATAGCCATAGTGTTCACGAAAGCATTTGATAAAATAAGACGTACTGCCAAATCCTACGCGGTGCGAAATCTCCGACACATTAAAGGATGAATTCTTCAGCAGTTCCATCGCTCGTTTCAGCCGCGCATCCCGGATGAGCTGGTTCACAGGGAGGCTTGTGCTCTTCTTCACCCGGCGCAGCAGATTGGAGCGGCTCATGTTCATCTTGCCGGCCAGCTCGGTCACGCCAAACTGTTCATCGGCCAGATTTTCTTCAATCGTTGCGGTGATCTGATGGAGAAACTCGAGGTCCTGGGGCGTATCTGGCATGAATTAGAAAATGAAACTTGTCTTTTAGGCAACAGCTGCCAATACAAATCTACCTTTTACTGGCTTTTGCGTCAATTTTTATATCGATTCATCAAAATTTATACTGTTTACTGCAAAATTGATGGATTTGGGCGCATAGCTGTTTAATCGCTCCTGTAGGTTTACCTCACCTTTGCATCCATTTCAAAAACACAAAAACAACTAATTCATCCACCTATGAAAACAGTAAACATTGCATTGATGCGAACATTCCGGATCAAAACACTCGGCATTGCCGCGCTCCTCTTTATGATTGCCTGCAGCAGCAAACAGGAATCGGTCGCTCAAAACGGTGCAGCTAAAGTGACCAAAGCGCCTGATGTAGACATCCACACCGCAGTGCTCACCGATAACCAGAAAGCACTGGAGCAGCACATTGCCGCCGGTAGCGATCTCAACGAGAAAGACCCCTACGGTGGATCAAGTCCGCTGATTACCGCAGCGGTATTTGGCAAAACAGCGATGGCCAAACTGCTGATCGATGCCGGGGCTGACATCAACTTCAAAAACAATGAAAACTCTACTGCATTGCACTCCGCGGCTTTCTTCTGCCGACCGGAGATCGTGAAGATGTTGCTGGCAAAGCAGGCCGACAAAACCATCCGGAACAAATACAACGCTACTCCTTACGAATCGGTGATTACTCCTTTCCAGGATGTAAAACCTGCTTATGATATGATGGTGCAGCTACTTGGTCCGATGGGTCTGAAACTGGACTATGTCTACCTTGAGAAGACAAGACCAGAAATAGCGGCCATGTTGAAGTAGTGAATCCGTAAAAGTTAAAAGGGAATGAGGAATACACCCCTTTTAACTTTTACCCACTCCCATTAAACTTTTCCACGTTTAACCATCACCAAAAGAATGAGAAGGTACGACATCGACTGGATACGCGTTATCGCCATCGGATTACTTTTAATCTATCATGTCTCCATTGGCTTTCAACCGTGGGGCATGATGATCGGATTCATCACCAACAGTAAGTCATGGACAGCCCTGTGGATACCCATGACGTTACTTAACGTGATGCGCATCCCCCTGCTGTTCTTTGTTTCAGGTATGGGGGTTTACTTTGCGATGCGCAATCGCAACTGGAAACAGTTACTTGCCGACAGGGCATGGCGCATTTTACTTCCTTTTGTGTTTGGTATCTTCGCTATTGTTCCGATACATATTTTCATTATCCAGTACTATTATCACCTGACTCCCACCTACCTGCCTAACCCCGGTCATCTCTGGTTTCTGGGCAACCTGGTGGTTTATGTAATCGTACTCTCTCCCCTTTTCTTTTACCTGAAGCGAAACGAAGAAGGCCACATTGTACGTTGGATGCAAAAAGGATGGAGTACGCCATGGGGTCTTGTTCCTGTCATTGTTCTTTTTATTCTGGAAGCACTGATCATAAACCCTATGCCGTACGAACTGTATGCCATGACGTGGCACGGATTTGTGCTCGGTCTACTGGCGTTCTTTTTTGGATTTTGTTTTGTCATCAGTGGCAACCACTTCTGGCAGATGATCAGCACATGGAAGTGGCTGTTCCTGTTGATTGCCGTGGCGCTCTTTACCCTACGCACGGTATTGACCTACCTGAAAGCTCCGGCCCTCATGCCGGTCATGGTCATCGAATCGCAATGCTGGATCATAGCGGTGTTTGCTTTCGGTTACCGCTACCTCAACCGTCCCGGCAAAGCACTTACCTACCTGAGTCAGGCTGCTTATCCCGTTTACATTATACACATGATCTTTCTCTACCTGAGCTCCGCCTGGATATTCCCTTTAGAGATCGGTGTACCACTTCAGTTTGTACTGGTGTTACTCTTTACCTTTGCGGGATGTTTCGCTACGTATGAGTTGGTGATACGAAGAGTGAAATGGATACGACCGCTGTTTGGATTGAAGCGTTAATTTTATAGCCCCGAAGCACTAAGAAAAATTTTCACGGGATCATGGCTTCATCCACTGCTGTCTGGTATTGCAATCACACAGAAAACTATAGACAGCAAAGGTAAACTCAGCAGAACCAGGAACTTCTTCGGTTACCAAAAGATCACGATAGGCGTTCAGTTCATAGCGATAGGTATGATGGATCAGTGGTGAGGAGAACGTAGAACGCTCATCCCGTTCCCGCTTCAGAAACACCCGTTTCTCCGTACTGTCGCGCTGTAACGGCTCAGGTAAACCCATGAAATCGCTGAAGTAAGATTGTCCCTTTCTGTTAAATATAATAATCTGGTGTCCAAAAGGATTAGCCCAGTTGGCCCAAATACCGGCACAGCTGTCCGGTGGAGAGCTTACCGAATTGGCCAGCTGCTTCTTCATAGCGACCGCCAACTCCTGTTGAAGTGTTTTTTCCTGCCCGAACTGCAGTACGATTACAGTATCTTTTCCGCTATGTGCTTTGGCAGTCATTACTACCGCATATTTATTCTGGCGTGCCGTATCAATATAATAAGTATACACGTCCCAGCTGTCGTTTGCCTTCTGGCGGGGGATCATTTTTTCCGTCAATGCGATCAGATTATCCAGAGAGGCGGAATCAGGAATGGAAAGGTACTGATAGTGATACATTCCGTTATGATTCATAATTTTATCCAGCTTCTTTACCTCTTTTATCGAAAGGTTCTTTCTACACGCTACCTGTGTCCAACCAATTACCAGTATCACCAAAGAAGTCAGAAAGCGTTGTCGGAAGATCATCCTTTTTTTTACTGCAAAGAAAGCAAAGAAAAACCATCCTGCACCTGAGTATTGTATTAACGGCAGCGATAACAGTGTATCAGACCAGCCTCAAATTCACCACTCGCGATTCATACTATATTCACTTTACGGCCACTGCAAATGAATCTTAAACGAAAAACTTTTGTTGCGTAACTTGCCCGAGCATGTTACGATAATGAATAAGTTACTGATCACACTGCTTCTTTCCGGTTCATTTTTGTTGTCTGCCCAAAACAAAATCAACCAGGCGGATTTTGCTCTACTTCAAAAGATGGAAGCCAACCGTACCGAAGGTAAAACCAAATTCTGGCGCTTTATTTCTGATGCGAATAAGTATGTAAACATCGGCATACCCGTTGGCCTGCTGGTAGCCGGAAGTATTACGCATGATAAAGAGATGCGGCAAAATGCCTTGTATGTTGCCACCAGCACGGCCACTACGGTAATCTTTACTTATACCCTGAAGACGGTGGTCAAACGGCCAAGGCCCTTTCAGATGCACGTCAACTTCACTGCTGTCTATCAGCCGCGCGAGCACTCTTTTCCTTCCGGTCACACTTCCAGTGCATTCAGTACCGCCTCCGCAGTATCGCTGGCTTACCCTAAATGGTACGTCATGGCTCCTTCCTACTTGTTTGCAGGCGCAGTAGGTTATTCACGAATGTATCTGGGGGTGCATTATCCTTCTGATGTAGCTGCGGGTGCTGTGCTGGGTACAGGAACTGCCCTGGGATTGCAATTCATGAAAAAGTAAAAGCTGAAATCCTCCAGTCAGGCTAATTAGTCGACTGGGCCATCAGGTAATTAAAATCGTTGATCAGTAACGAATCACTGGGTGCCTTCGCTTTCTGCTGATATACTGAACCATCGCGCGAGAGCAATACAAAAGAAGGAGCTTCTTTTATTTTCATGGAGCGGGCCAATGCCGACTGGCTACCGATACGATAGTTAATGATTCCATCGGCAAACAGCGAATACTTCTGCACATTACTTTGCCATTGTTCTGCATTGTCATCCAGCGAAAGAAGGATAAACGTGATCTTGTTCCGGTATTGGTGCTGCAGTCGCTTGGCCAATTCCAGTTCTTTTAAGTACGGCTGAAAATCACCCGACCAGAATAACAGATAAAGAATGCGTTGTCCTTTGCTGTCTTCCTTCAGCCAGGTAAATTTCTTCTCTCCTTCATCACCACCATCACGCACATTCAGTTCATATTGCCGGTAGCGTTCGAATTGTTTATTCAACGAAGCGCCACCGCCCAGATCACTGATAATTGTATTTTCCAATGGTGTCGTCTTCAATAATGTGTGCGATGACCAGAATGCCGAGTCATACGGGATGGAAAACAAATCTTTCTTATTGGGCAGATGGGTGATGAACTTGTTCTGCTCGCCATCTTTAATCTCCACCGACACCATCTCAATATGAAAAACATGTGCATTACCTCCCCCGGCAAGATTTTCCCCCTCGCGAACCAGGTGATAGGGGTAATAAAATCCATTCTGCTTACGGTAATACACCGAGGTCTTAATGGTATTGCCGCCTTCCGTCTTCGTATCTTCTGCCTTGACAAATGCATAGGTATCGGTCGTTATAAACAACGAACCTGAGGCACGGGCATAGTGCACATACTTTCCTGAAGTGGTCAGGGCCGAATCTTTTTTAGAGGTATAGTCAATCTCGTACACCTGCTGATCATCGTAGTAAGTCATTCCTTTATAGGAAAAAGAATACTTATCAAAGTCTGCTTTGAGATTACTAACTTCCGTATACAAGGAAAGATGATCACTCTTCACGGGCATTTGATATCCTACAATATCCGCCTGTAATACATTGGTTATGGCAATCGGCTCATGGCCCTGCGCTGCCGTTGTCTTATCAATACTTCTGCGCAGTTGTGTCACTTCTATCGCATCCTGTATTCCTGCGCGCGGCTGTAGCGTGCGGTACCCTGCATTTTTCCACACATCCACATAAGCTTCGATCAACCGGCCATACACTCCACCGTCTTTACAATAGTGGCGATAAAAAAACTGCTGCTTGAAGGAGTGCTTCGAATAATTAGCAGGGATTGCTGCCAACGCCTTACGCAAAATCGTTTTCGGGTTAACCTCTTTGTCTGTTACCACCAGCGTATTCAGCTGCATCACAGTAGGTATTAATTGGATCGTTGCCGCTTCCTGTTTTGATTTTACAATCGTGGAAGAATACCCCAGGCAGGTAATTTTAAGCGAAAACGGTTCATGCACCATAATCGAAAATTGCCCTTCCATATTGGAACTGGTACCCTGTGCTGTTCCTTCGATTCCAATGGAAGCAAACGGAACAGGCTTACCCGTGTCCTTGTCCAAAATAACCCCTTCCACGACCGTCTGGCCGACAGCAGCGTAACTCACGAGCAGAAAAAAGAAAACCCACCGATTCATGTTCACTTCTCTTTCTTTTCTAGTCCACTAAAATCCACATCAATCGTTTGTGAATCATTACTTTCAAAACGATTATCCAATTATACTTTTTTTACAAAAAAAAACAAAAGGTCATGTACCGAAGCACATGACCTTTCCTCCATGATCATGGACTTTGTTTTACTGTCTATTCCTTATTGAGCACAAGATGTTCGATAAAAAATTCCATCATCCGGTCGCGATCCATGGCGGTATGCCCGCGGTCTGCTCCCACCTGCACTTCAAAGCTCTTGCCTGCTTTCTGTAAAGCATTTATCAGTTGAAGTGAATTGGATGGATGCACATTATTGTCGCTGGTACCATAGTAGATCATCAGCTTACCTTTCAGGGTAGGCGCATACGTCATCAGGCTCGATGCATCGTATCCGGCCTTGTTGTTTTCAATCAGGTTCATGAAGCGCTCGGTATAGATGTTATCATAATTTCTCCAGTCAGTAACTGCGGAGTTAGCCACCGCCACATGAAATACTTCCGGGTGACGAAGCAAACTGGTGGCCGCGGTAGTACCACCGTAGGAAGTTCCGTACACCCCCACCTTGGTCTTGTCAAAGTACGCGCGAGTGTACAGCGACTTAATTCCTTCCGCGAAGTCATCCATCTCTACGATCCCCAGGTTGCCATACAACACATCCAGCATTTTCTTTCCACGCCCACCTACATTTCGTCCATCGATGTTGGCGACCAGAAAACCGTACTCTGTCAATACATCGGGGGTAGTAAATGTCTCACGAAAGGCATTGGTAGCCGGGCCACCGTAATTACTCAGAATGAGCGGATACTTTTTATTCGGATCGAAGTTGGAAGGGAAATGCAACATGCCATGCAATTGCGTTTTACCATCGGCAGAAGTAAACGTAAACACTTCCACTTTTTTCAGCCCCAGCGAATTAAACTTGGTGAGATCACTTTTAGCCAGTTCAAATACGATTTTTCCTTTGCTGTCCACCAGGTTGGTGAAAGGCGCTATGTCATGGGTCTGGGCCACATCGACAAAGTATTTTCCTGTAGGTGAAATCGTCACACTGTGGTTATAGGCAGGATCGGTGAGGCGTACATCTTTAGTGCCGTCCAGCTTTACGCGATGCAGCTGCATCTTCATGTGGTTATCGCTGCTGCGCGCGAGATAGTAGACCACGCCTTCTTTTTCGTCTACTTTCACAATGCGGCTTACTTCAAAGGCGTGCCGGGTCAATGTCGTAATCAGTTTACCACTCCAGTCGTACACGTAATAGTTATTAAAACCGCTCCGCTCTGATGCCCAGATGAACCGTTTGCCATCCTTGAGTACATATAGCTCAGGTGTGTTCTTTACATAACTTGCCTTCCACTCTTCACGCACGACGGTTCTTGTCTTCCCGGTAATGGGATCAGCCGCTGCATACTCCATGACGTCCTGCTTACGATTGGTACGATGGAAGAGCAATTCGGCACCCGATGGCGACCAGTCGATACCATACAGGTAAGTACCCACCTCATTATCGCTGTACGGTTTACCATCGCGCACATCGAGAGTTACGGTACGTTTGGTGGACAGATCAAAAACCAGAATATCCACAGGGAGATTGGTGGCTCCTACTTTTGGATAGGCTTCAATCTCTACTGAATCCTGTAAGTTCAATTGGTTATACAATACATAGTATTTCTTAGCCGCTTTTTCTTCAAAGCGATAGAAGGCTATCTTCTTACTATCGGGCGACCACCACATGGCAGTGCGCTGGCCGAGTTCTTCGCCATACACCCATGTCGCTATACCGTACTTGATTTGTGTTTCATCGTTGCCATCCATAGTGATCTGGGTGGCGTTGCTCCCATCCGGGTTACTGATCCACATATTGCGGTCCTTCGTATACGCCTTCCATTTTCCGTCAGGCGAATCGGCGGATGAAAACTGACGACCACGCTCAGGGCCACGCATCATTCTGCGATCCTGCTTAGGGGCTTCGCCCAGTTCGATTGATTTCTTTTCTGCCACGTGATGTGTGTATTTCTTCCCATCCAATACATAGTCAAATGAAGAACCATCTTCCTTCCACGTCACCGCCAGCTCTCCTGACTTGTACGAATTTCTTATTTCAGGAGCTACCTTAGTGAATTGCTCATAGCCCGGCATTTTCTTGAGGCGATCCTGAGCAGCCGCAGTACCGACCGAAGCAATGATCAGAACCAGATATGCCCTGCCTATATACTTCCCACATTTCAAAAACATAAATTGTTGTTTTATTAGGTTTAGTTAAATCGAGGTTAAACCTAATGGGTGTAGGTGAAGAAAAAAAGGGAAACCATCATTTTGGGTAGCCGGAATGGGATAAGTGGTGTTAAAGCTACAGGCAAAATCAAATCGCTTGAGATGTATCGCTTTCAGACCGTAGCTGAAGTCAGTATCTAACTTCATTTACTTTACCGTCACCCGTTTCATATCTTTATTGGCATTGACCATCAGTACACCCTGGCAGGGTTTCATTCAAGTATTTTTCCGGTGAAGCGAGGCAAGAATTGATAGAGATACCCTTTTGTATTGCAATACCATTTATTGCCTACAAGGGTAGGTTCTTGATTTGGAATCATTTATTACTCCCACCGTTCCAACGAAAATAGTTTAAATACGAGACCGGAAACACTTTTCTTAGAATGTGTACTTGAAAGCGAATCGCTCCGTTACCTCAACTAAATAACCTTTTCATAATAAACCCTCTCCGATAGTTTCATTTCTTCATGAGTTGCTTTGCAAAATAAGCTGCTATCGCTTCATCCACTTTCAATACATTGCTATGTTTCATCCAGTGATGCGTATCATCGACAATGACCAGTGTTTCCATGGATACACCTTTCTTTTCCAATCTTCGTACCAGATCGGTACTTTGATTGAAACGTACATTGCGGTCATCATCACCATGAATAATCAACACCGGTGATGTCCAGGTGCTGACGTAAGCTACAGGTGATGACTGCCATGCCACCTCAATGGCTTTCTGTAAGTCGGGGGCCTTTTCATATTTGTCTGCGGGCGCAATTAATGCTGCCCTGCCGGTAACAAAGTCATGTACTCCATGAATATCGACACCGGCAGCAAATAACTTACTATCGCGCCCCAGCGCCAATGCAGTAAGAAACCCGCCATACGATCCACCATAGATTCCAATGCGGGATGCATCTACCTGTGATTGTTTACTTAGCCACTCTCCCGCTGCCTTGATATCGAGGTATTCTGACGCACCTGACATACCTGCATTAGCGGGCTGGTGAAAGTCAAATCCATAACCAATACCCAGGCGGTAGTTGACCGCCAGTACAACATAGCCTAAACTTGTTAAGTACTGATTCATGGCATACGCATTGGAATAATAATCAGAGTAATTCCATCCTAACAGCATCTGGCGTGGCGGGCCACCGTGTACATATACAATAGCGGGCTTCTTTACATTGCTGGCTGCGGGTTCAAACAGATCGGCATGCACAGTCACCCCATCACTTGCCTTGAAAGTCACTTTCTTTGGTGTTACTAATTTATTCTGCGGGAAGTCTTTAGGAAGAAGATCTGCCGCGATAAGCTGAATCGCTTTCCGGCCTGATCCACTTAACGGCAATACGGATGGTAAAGGGGGGCGTTGCGCTGTAGCGCTAATGAAGGCAAGTGTTGATCCATCACCGGTGATAACGGGAGTCCACTCTAATCCAACTCCGGGAGTGAGCACTTCCATGGCCGCTTTATCCACGGGCACACGTACAGCATGTCTTCGGTCGAGATCCAGGGCATCGGGGCCCGTGTTGGCACTGAAAGTGAGCCACTTTTTATCCGCACTTAATCGAATATGTTCGGCCATGAAGTTACCTGGTGTGAGCAGCAACTCTTTTCCTCCTTTGTCCGAAATGGAATACAAATGCGGCCAGCCATCCTGATAAGAAAGAAACACAATACGATCAGCCGCCCAGTGAAGATTGACACCTCCATGTGTCGTAGGGTAGGATCCTCGTAATGTCGCCGGGGATTGATAGAGTGGAGTGGCCTTGCCGGTGGCTACATCCGCTGTCCATATTGACCATGGGTTATGCCTGCGTGTCAGTAATGAATCTGGTGCACCACCGGCACCCGGAGTGCGAACGAAAACAATTTTACTTCCATCTGGCGACCATCGGGGTGATCCGTCCCGTGTGAAGCCCGGTGCTATCCATTGAACAGGTGTTTCCGCATGGGTAAACACCCCAATGATGGAATGATCCGTGCGTGAAGAAACAAAAGCTAATCGGGAACCATCGGGCGACCATTCCAATGCACCTGCATTTGCGCGGGTAGTGAATAAACTTTTCGCTGCAGCCGAACCATCTACCGGAACAGTAAACACTTGCCCTCCTTTTATGAATGCCACCACATCATTCTTTGGCGAGATCGATGGTTCATCGGCTTCTGCCAATGACTTTGCTTCCCCTCCGGCAAAAGGAACACTGATGATCTGCACTTTGAAGGGAATGGCTGTGAAACCCGGATTGACCGGCAGTGCATCATCCCAATTGGAACCATGATCACCACCCCGCACAAACACAACCCACTTGCCATCGTCAGAAATTGAAAGACTGGAGATCTCCTGTCCGTCATCCACATTGTACTGAGTGAGTCTTCGTGCTTTAAATTCCGGGCCTTCCGCTACATAAACGTTGCGCTTGCCTTGTTCATCCACCGCCCACGCCAGCTTTGTTCCTTGTGATGATGCTGTTAATTCTGCAGGGAACGGATAGCTCCTCACCGACTCCAGGTTAAAGGATTGTGCGAATGTATTCGTGCCGAAGGCAAGGAGGACTAAAACGAGAATGTTCTTAAACATAAGCTATCGGGTTGAAGAGTAGTTCGGGTTTTAAATAGTGCATCGCCACGAAGATGCTGAAGCATGACTAATGCAATAGTGAAAGATAAAATAACAATTTGAAAAAGACCGAATTTGACTAGTTGAAAATGAAGAGAACCCTCAGTCACCCGTCCATGCAACCGATACCACCTTCATTCATTTACCTAATCATCTCCTTTCAACCCTTTCAATTGCTATGTATTGCGCAATGCATTAATCTTCTCCGATGCTTCTTTCTCCGTCATGGTAGACATCAGAATCCAGTTTACATCGTCAATCTGCAAGGGCGTATACGCACTGAGCAAACTTCCTTTATGACTCTGATCTACCTGTGTGCCCGTCTGGCCGCGCAGTGCTCTGGATGAAGAATCATTTTT
>JAHEZH010000052.1:33457-34990 GCA_023251155.1 Flammeovirgaceae bacterium
TTTACTTCCTCCAGCAGAATACCTGTATTTGCCTTGCGTATTTCGTTGATTACAGCGGCAGAATAGCCACTGGCTGCCAAGTCGGAAAGATATTGTTCTTTGTGCTGAATAAGTCCGCGTGAGATGGAGCGCAATTTAAAATCCGCACCAACCATGAATGTTTCACCGGTTGCACCCAGTCCATCTTCTTCCCACTTATTGTTACCGGTAAGGATCTGGTTGATTTTATTGATCGGCATCTGAAACACCAGTATCCCGATCTTCTCTCCTTTGTCATAAACAGGACAAGCAATGAACGATGCAGGTGCACGGTAGGATGGATCGTACGGCTCGAAGTCGATCAACTTCACAAAACCGGTACTGGAGCTGTCTACCGCCTGCTTCACTACCCTACCAAAGTTAGTCGTATGATATACACCCGTAAGAAGGCTGGTGGCAAAATCCACTTCCTTGAAGACCGAGTAAATCATATCCCCGGTCGTATGATCAATGAGAAACACATCATAATATCCGAATTTTTCCAGGAAGTTCCTGAATAGCGGATGGTATTCGGCATGATCATCACTGTAGGCACTTCCGTCAGCCGCTTTGTTCAATTTATGTTTTTCTCCGGTAGGATAAGTATTGGATGAGATGTAATAATACTGTAAGGTCAATGGCCGGATGTCTTCAGGCAAGTAATCAGCAGCCGTCTTTATAATGGTAGCACTGTCATTGAGCTTGGGCAGAAAATCGGTTTCATAATAATTCTTCAGGCTTTCTCTCATCAGCACTATCTTTTCTGCTGACTCCTCGCCTATCTGGTAAAACGAAACGCGGAAAGCGCGTATCGCTTCGATCACGGTACGGTTCTCTGCGAAGGTGATGATCTGGTTGCGGATGATATCGAAATAATATTCGATGTTCAGTTTTTTGGTGGAGTTGATTGATTTCAGCTGATCAAATTTGGATTGATGATTTAACTCTCCCAGCTGCTTAAACAACACATTGTACTTACGGCTGATCTCTTCCTGCGTAGCCTGCATCTCCTCCTGGTTCTGTCGCAGTTCTTCTTCCTGCGCTTTCATCTGCTCGGTCTGGTGCTGGCTTTCGGCGAGCAGTCGCGAGGTATTTTCGTTGATGCGATATGAGGTGATGGCATAAGCAATGTTCTCACCCAGCTTCTCCACAAAATCAATCTGGTGCTTTTCGAATTCATTGAACGAGGCAATCTCCACCAACCCTACCACCGTTTCATTCAATTTGAGCGGAACGATGATAAGGCACGTTGGGGTCGCTTCGCCCAGGCCGGAAGTGATGCGCACATAGTCAGAAGGGATCTCCTTGAGATAGAGTGTTTCTCTTTCCAAAAAGACCTGGCCCAAAATTCCATGGCCAATATCCACTCGCTGTGAAATTACTTTTGCCCGGTTATAGGCATAGCATGCTTTCATTTCCAGGAAAGGATCGTCTTTATTATCGTCATTCAAAATAAATACTCCTCCCTGGTTTGCATTCAGCACCTTCACCAAATTTTTGATGATCTCATCGGAC
>JAHEZH010000172.1 GCA_023251155.1 Flammeovirgaceae bacterium
GTTTGGCATCATAGAATTTGAATGCCAATGGGTTGTCTGATTCTTTTCCTTCGAACTTCACCTGGCCAATGCCTTTGAAGTACTCTTTGTCTCCGGTTGTTACTTTCATTATTCGATTGTTAAAGTGAGCAGTTTAAAAATGATTACAAGTATTTATTCAATATCTTCTTCCAGCGCTGATACGCTTCGCCATACTGCTGCTGCAATGCGGCCTTCGGCTCTTCCGATTCAATACAGTGCAGTCCTTTGAAGGCTTCCTCAAAAGAACCAAATATACCCGCGCCCACACCGGCACCCAATGCCGCACCTTTGGCGCCATCCGTATCGTATAGTTCGGTTGCCGCACCAATGGTGTTCACAAAGGCCTCGCGGAACAGCGGGCTCAAAAACATATTGGCATGACCTGCCCTGATCACGGTCGTCTTCAGTCCCATTGCCTGCAATATTTCAAATCCATATTTCAGCGCAAATACAATTCCTTCCTGCGCAGCTCGTACTAAATGCGACTGACTGTGCTGATTGAAATCAAGTCCGTGAAAAGAAGCATCGATGACTTTGTTTTCAAGAATACGCTCAGCGCCATTCCCGAAAGGAAGAATACTCAAACCGGCAGAACCGACAGGCGCCTGTTTACCCAGTTCATTCATCTTTGGATAATCAAATGCGCTGCCCTCTCCTTTCATGCTCTTGCGCAGCCAGCTGTTCAGGATACCGGTACCATTCACACATAGCAAAATGCCGTTGCGCTTGGCTTCGGATGTGTTGTTCACATGAAGGAAAGCATTCACCCGTGATTTAGCATCGTAGGCGTTCTGGTCGGTAATGCCATAGATTACACCCGATGTTCCTGCTGTGGCGGCTGTTTCGCCTGGCTTCAGTACGTTTAGTGAAAAGGCATTGTTGGGCTGATCGCCTGAACGGTAAGCAATCTTGATTCCTTTCTTCAATCCGGTTTCTGAAGCAGCTTTTTCTGTTACTTCTCCTTGTATGGAAAACACGGGCTTAACCGCAGCCAGCAGGGACTGATCAATGCCATAATGCGTCAGCAGTTTCTGTGACACGGCCGAGTCTTTATAATCCCAGAAGACCCCTTCCGATAAACCGGAGTCGGTCGTCACCACTTCGCCGCTCAGCTTGTAAGCGATGTAATCACCCGGCAGCATGATCTTGTGAATGCGGGCATATACAGTGGGTTCGTTTTCCTGTATCCAGCGCAGTTTGGAAGCGGTGAAGTTTCCGGGCGAGTTGAGGAGGTGGCTCAGGCAATACTCCTGACCCAGCTCATTGAACGCTTTATCGCCAATGTGTACTGCGCGGCTGTCACACCAGATAATTGACGGGCGAACGGGCTTACCTTCTTTATCGATAGCCACTAGTCCATGCATCTGATAAGCGATACCAATGGCCTTGATATCAATAGAATTAACACCTGATTTATCGAGCGATGCTTTAATGCTTTTCACGGCATGCTCCCACCATAGTTCAGGATCTTGTTCGGCCCAGCCGGCCTGTGGCGCAAGCATGGCCATCTCTTCCGATGGTGACTGCGCCGAGGCAACGGTCTTGCCAGATTCCACATCGACCAGCGATGCTTTTACCGATGAACTTCCAATATCTAATCCCAGAAGAAACTGCTGCATACGATTGAATTTATCTCAAAAGTATTTACTTATAGTCAAAATGACCATATATTTATGCATATTTCTTTTTCTATGCCTAAGAAACCTTCACCTGATCAGATCATTGATGCGCTGTCGATCGACTGCCTGATCTTTGGTTTTAATAACGGCAGGCTGGATATTTTGCTGGTGAAGCACGGTGAAGGGATCAGTAAAGGCAAGTGGGCATTACCGGGAGGATGGATTCAATACAATGAAAGTGTGAACCATGCTGCCAAACGCATTCTTCATTCACTGACAGGCATCAGTGATATTTACCTTCAACAGCTCAGCGTGTTTGGTGATGTTGACCGCTATCCCGGCAAACGGGTAGTGACCATTGCCTATTATGCGATGGTGAATGAAGAACACTACTCGCTCATTCCAGGCTTTACAGCCTCGGATGTGCAGTGGTATGACCTTCATCAACTACCTGATCTTCTTTACGATCACACCAAAATCATCCAGCACGGCTTAAAGCAACTAAGGCATTCCGTAAGGCATGAGCCGATCGGATTCAACCTGCTGCCCAAGAAGTTCACCTTACTCAAATTACAGGAATTGTATGAAGCCATACTTGAAACGAAGTTTGATAAATCGAATTTCCGCAGAAAGTTATTGAAGATGAACCTGGTGAAACCCAGCACCGAGAAGCAGCAGGATGTATCGCACCGGGCGGCCAGCTTGTATGAATTTGATGAGCAGCGGTATCAACAGCTACGGGAGAAAGGATTTGCTTTTGAATTATGATTTTTATGGATCTAACCTATCAAACGTTTGCAATAACTGATTTTTACTTTCATATTTCTACCATTTAAAACCAACCTATCACTACATGGAACAAAAAATAAACAAGAACGCACTCTTCTGGGCCAGCTGTCTTTCGCTGCTTGTCACCTCTTTATCGTTTGGTATCCGCGCAGGAATTCTTGAACGACTTGGTGTTGAATTCAATCTGAACGGAAGCGAACTGGGTGTCATTGCCTCTACTGTATTTCTGGGCTTTCCTCTTGCCGTAATCATTGGGGGTTTTCTGGTAGACGTGATCGGAATGAAGCGTTTATTAATGCTGGCTTTTATATTCCACTTGCTGGCCATCGTGCTTACTATTTTTGCCAATGGCTACTGGACATTGTTCTTGTCTACCTTATTGATTGGTATTGCCAATGGAACGGTAGAAGCAGCGTGTAATCCACTGGTTGCTACCATCTACTCTGACAACAAGACCACTAAGCTCAACCATTTTCACCTGTGGTTACCCGGAGGTATTGTGATCGGAACACTCATTGTCATGCTCTTTGATAAAATCGGCCTGGGCTGGCAATGGCAAATGGCAGTGATGCTTGTACCTACAGTAACGTACGGATACCTGTTCTCACGTCTTGATTTTCCGGTTACCGAACGTGTAGCTTCGGGTGTGTCTGCCGGTGATATGTATAAAGCGGTATTCACTCCCCTTTTCTTATTCATGTTCATTTGCATGTTTGGTACGGCGATCACTGAATTGTTTACTAACCAATGGGTAGGCTTGCTGCTATCGAATGTAAGTAACAATGCCCTGTTGCTTCTCACCATCACCACCGGAATCATGGTCATTGGCCGCGCTTTCGCAGAGCCGATTGTACATCGCTTTGCACCACATGGAGTACTGCTGGCTTCCGCTATCGTGGCTTCCGTAGGTTTATACCTGATGGCAACCGCTTCTGGTAATATGCTATTGTTTGCTGCATTGCTATTTGGTATTGGTGTGTGCTATTTCTGGCCAACGATGATTGGCTTCGTGGCAGAGAACATACCTAAGTCAGGAGCAGTAGGGCTTAATCTGATGGGAGGCGCGGGTATGTTTGCCGTATTTGTGTATACCTTCTTCATGGGTGGTGTGTACGATGGCATCATACAGAAAAACCTTCCTGCCGGAGCGGACATAAAAGTGTATCAATCCGCGGCAGCATTGCCCGAGCAGGCTGCTGCATTTGCTCAGGCTAAATTGATTGCCGGACCAGAGGTTATTAAAACCACACTTGTTATCCCTATCCTGCTTATCATCGCTTTTACAGGATTAGTACTGTACATGAGAAAGAAGAAGACAGCCGCTTAACTCAGGTTGATAAAATTTTTCCCAAAGGACAGCTCGAAAGGGCTGTCTTTTTTTATTTCACGTCTCCCATCGAGTAAATTATTTCTCAACTCACCTGCCATTTCATGTGGCACAACTCTTTCCGGCCAGATGTATCCACTTTTAAATACGTCAGTTATGAAATCAAATCTACCCAGAGCTGTATTTGCTATTAACACCCTAATCGACAGTAATAACGAACGTTTTCAATTCTACAAGGAAGCGGCAAGTTCCGCCAGGGATATGGAGTTGAAACTGCTCTTCATGAAGTACGCCATCCAGGCGCAATCATTCACTACGTATCTCAACAGCTGGCTGAGTGCTTATGGTGCCGTGTACACCCCTGCTACTGCACGAACGCTCTCTTTCAGTAAATTATGGAATCAGCTGAAACGCTCCATCGCATTAGACGAACGCCAGCTTGCACTTAAAGAATGCGAACAACTGGAACGTAATACCCTGAAAAAATACCAGACTTCATTGGCGATGTCGTTCTTCCCCGTCGAGGCAGAAACAGACATCAAAAAACAACTGAATGAACTGCAGACTTCTTTTCAGGGCATCAACGAAGTACGCATTGCCTTCAGCCGAGGCCTTCAGATAGCTTAGTGATTCGTCAAAAATAATCACCCAAGTTTTACACCCAGGTTATCGCCTAAGAGCTGAAATTGCTCCGCCCAGTCGGTAAGCGATTTCTGCTGGAGTTTCTTCGCATTGTCCATCGCCATCTCGAAATAAAGATTCTGAGAATAATGCAGGTTAGGGTCAATCTTGAACTTGGCAAGTAATGGAAACAGCCGGTTCAGTCGTTGTACTCTTTTTACATTTTCACTTTCACTGCGAATACGCTTCAGTTCTTTGAAGATGCTGGCACCCGCCAACTGAGCCACTCTGTCCGGGTCTTCAATTTTCAGATTCCATTTTTCCAGCTCTCCTACTATTCGCTCCAGCGTTTTGATATTGATCTTGTCCGACTGAAACGTCTTTATCAAATCCGCATTCAGGATATATTCGAACGTAGTACGATAGGCATTAGGAATAGGAATTTCATTGTTGGCCAATGCATTCACCAAAGGATAATCACGATTGTAGGTTCTGCGCAGGGATTCTTCCAACTCCTCCAGTTCCTTTTTGGCAATCATATCCAGAATCTTGCGCTTCTCATCTTTGAACAGTTGCCAGATGGTGTACTTATCCGGACCAAAGTAGGTCTGCATAATACCGATGACATCTCCCAGCCTTCCATCATCAAAAGCA
This sequence comes from Flammeovirgaceae bacterium, assembly GCA_023251155.1. Lineage (GTDB taxonomy): Bacteria > Bacteroidota > Bacteroidia > Cytophagales > Cyclobacteriaceae > ELB16-189. The sequence continues at coordinate 5,032 of JAHEZH010000172.1, forward strand.
TGTGTGATGCGGTATTGCATGCTGGCAAACTTATCCGGCTCCATATCGAGCGAGATGTTGCCGATAATATTATGCACCCCGATACACACCACTGCAAAGGCAAATCGCTTTTCGGAATGCGTTACCAGCGAGCGTACTTTGGTAATACCCAGCACCAGCTTCTGCTCCCCCGCTTCTTTTTTCAGAAAGAACTCATTGGCCGCCTCATAGTTAAACAACGGTAATGATTCCGGCTCTTCTTCAAAGATCGAGGACACCGCGTAGTGCATACCCACCCGTTGCAAGTTGATTTTAGAAGGAGTGACGTATTTGCCATATACCTGCGCACCGTTGCCCAATGCCGGAATATTACTTGCTGCCTCTTCCAGTCGTTTCAGAAACTCGAACTCCATGTCCACCTCACTGATCTGGCGTGTGAGCTGAATGGAGCGACAAGCGTACTGCAATATCTGTGTGGTTTCAATTCCTGAAATCTCGTCAAAAAACCATCCGCAACTGGTGTACATGAGCATGGCATGGCGCTGCATCTCCATCAGCCGAAGCACCTGCGTAGCGTTTACTGCCACCTGGGCATGCTCGTGAAGGAAGCGCCTGATGCTGTCATCGCTTCTTCTCAGTATCACATTGATATAATCGTTACGCGCATCCCAGCAGTTCTTTAATAATTTCCCAGCTTCACGCTCAAACAATTCACTGATCGCATCACGAAGCCAGTCCAGTGACTCGCGCAATGGCTTTCGCCATGCCTGGTTCCATCCCGGCTTGCCACCTGAGTTACAGCCACAATCATTTCTCCAGCGCTCGATGCCGTGTACACAACTCCAAGAACTGTTTTCAATGATCCATGCCTCTTCTGTAGGCGGAAACCTGGCGGCATACTCGGCATAGTTGGTCAGGGCTACGTCCTCCATCTTGTCAATGTAGTCGAGGCAGTAGGCCAACGCCATTTCACCATGCTTGTGGTGATGCCCATAGGTTTCACCATCCGTAGCAATGTGCACCAGCTGTGGTGATTCCTGATCGCCAAAATGACTGATCAGATTATCGGCAAAGCGCTTGCCGTCATAGAGTAATCCGTTAAAGGCGACTGACTGTGAGATATCGCCATCATAAAAAAATACGGTAATACTTTTGCCGGAAGGCAAATTACAGCGATACGATTTCCTGGTATCAATGGTGCGATCATTCACATCCACCCAGTTCTGCTCTCCTATTTTACGAATGGCTTTGGCCTGGCGTGGAGCAAACACGGTGAACTTGATGTTGTGCTCTGCCAGTATCTCCAGTGTTTCATAATCCACTGCCGTCTCGGCCAGCCACATTCCTTCCGGCTCACGCTTGAAGCGATGAATGAAATCGCGTATGCCCCAAAGTACCTGAGTCTCTTTATCTCTGCGGTTGGCCAGCGGCATGATGATGTGGTTATACACCTGCGCAATGGCTGATCCATGGCCGGAAAATTTCTTTATACTTTGTTTATCGGCTTCCAGTATGGCTTCATAGGTTTCCTTGTCGTTGGTCTCCATCCACGAAAGCAGCGTAGGACCAAAGTTGAAACTGATTTTGCTGTAATTATTGACGATGTTGTTAATAACGCTCTTCTCATCCAGAATACGCGAGGCGGCATTGGGGCCATAGCATTCTGCTGAGATGCGTTCGTTCCAGTCGTGATAGGGATGTGCCGAATCCTGCACTTCGATCACCTCCAGCCAGGCATTCTCCCTCGGGGGCTGATAAAAGTGACCATGTATGCAAATGAATTTCTTTGCTTCTGCGCTCATTATAGAACCTGTGGGGTACGTTATCAATGCGCCAATATCCGGATAATGTTGCAACAGAGAAAGTAAATCTGAAAAACGAATGAAAAGCTACATTTCAAACGATTTTTGAAGCTGGATTGCAAGTTCACCGTTGTGGTCATTTTCCACAGTGGCGCTTCAACAGCCATCCAGTCACCATCCAAAATCACGGTTGACCGCAATAACCCACCGCAGGTATTTTCACATCGCGCATCTCCTTACATTTAAATCAGGAAACCAACGCATGGGTTGCTGGCTACCCCACGCCCTCACGTTTTATGTGAGGTTGGGGAAGTGGGTACATAATCTTAAATTTAAGAATGATGAAAACCATCCTTTCTGCTTGTCTACTTCTGCTCGTTCTGTTTGCCTGTACCAAAAAAGAACCGCTGGCCGTCACCTCATTTACTGCATTTACCGGAGCCACCATCATTGATGGCAACGGTGGCGAGCCGATCAAAGATGGCGTGTTGCTGATGGAAGATGGTCGTATCGTTTCCGTGGGGCCGAATGAAAGCAGTACGCTTCCTGAAAATACGGTGATTCATGATGTAACGGGCAAGACCATTATTCCCGGTTTGATTAATGCACATGGCCATGTGGGCGACGTGAAAGGGATTGAAGGCGGGCATTACTCAAGGGAAAACATCATTGACAATTTAGCAATCTATACGCGTTATGGTGTTACTGCAGTAGTTAGCCTGGGTGGTGATGAGCAGGAAGCAGAATCACTTCGCGCGGTGAACGATACTACGAACGTTCAACGTGCACGCTTATTCATTGCGGGTACTATTGTGAACGGCAAGAACGCGGAGGAAGCACTACAGGTGGTCAATCGCAACGATAGCATGGGTGTTGACTTCATGAAAATCAGAGTGGATGACAACCTGGGCACTGCTCCTAAAATGCCGGAAGAGATTTATCGTGCGGTGATTAAGCGCTCGCATGAATTGGGATACAAAATGGCCAGCCACATGTACTACCTGGAAGATGCACGTAAATTGCTTGACGCGGGCACCGACATGCTGGCACACAGTGTGCGAGACCTTCCTGTAGATGATGCATTCATTCAACTGATGAAAGTGAAGCAAGTACCTTACTGCCCTACACTTACGCGCGAACTTTCTACGTTTGTATATGAAAACATTCCTGATTTCTTTTCTGATCCTTTCTTTACAAAAGAATACGATAGTCTGACCATTCAGCCATTGAAAGATCCTGCGCGGCAAAAGAAGATACGAGAGAGCCAAAGTGCCATCACCTACAAGAAACAGTTACCCACTGCCATGGCCAACCTGAAAAAACTGCACGATGCCGGTGTGCCCGTTGTATTTGGTACCGACAGCGGAGTACCCACGCGCTTCATCGGTTACTTCGAACACCTTGAAATGAGTATGATGGCTGACGCGGGCCTCACTCCTATGCAGATCATTGTTTCTGCAACCCGGAATCCTGCCCACTATTTGGGATTGAAAAATATCGGCACCTTAGAGAAGGGCAACCATGCTGACTTTATTGTGCTCGATGCTGATCCGTTGGTTGACATAAAAAATACACGGAAGATTTCAGGAGTGTTTATCGGTGGTGTTGAGGTGAAGCGTTAAGTAGACTAAGAACGCAGTTGGATGGTTGGGAATTGGTTTATTCCGTTAGAATTACATCCGTCAGACTTTTCAATGCCAATTTGAAGAAGTTCTATTTCTTACTTTAGGCGATATTCTACCGTAAATTGAACAAATTGATTCCGGTATCGGAAAGGAATGTTCTGCCCATAATCATCATGCACATAATCCACCCCTCTTTCATTTAACGCATAAAAGTATTCTATGCCAAAAGTAAATTTGGCATTTAGTGCATAGGACAAGCTGGGTAAAAGGCCAAGATCCGGGCTACTCCCCTCTGAAAGGATATTAATCCAACCATGATATAATACACCCGCACCGATTCGTATTTTCTGTTGGCTATAAACAATGCTTAGAGGAACTTCATAGAAATACGCCCAGGAATTACTTACTTGTTCGTCCATGCCATAAAAGGAATACGGGTAAACCAATCCGGAAGATCGGTCTGGATAAATTGATTTCCTCTTCGTACGGATTCCCATACGCAAACCCGTTTTAAGTGATAATTTCTCAGAAATAGGTTGCTCAACCAAAAGCCCTAACCTAAAATTAGGAACTTCGAACTGATACCGTTTTCCATGAATTCTACGGTTGAGTTTATTAACATCATACAAAAAGTACGAAAACCCAATGCCATTCATTGCACTGATTCTGGTCTTTCGGTTATTCGCACTCGTTTCTTGCGCCAAGCTACACGCTTGGCTCAAGAAATAAAACAACAAGAGAAACGTAGTCGCTTTCTTCATTCAGAAGCAATATTAAGGACAAAAAATGACTGCCCAGTTATTATCTACTCCGCGGCTTTTGCCTTCTGCATAGATTTTGTTAATGCCGAAAACAGAAACATTGTTATTAAAAAGCAGATCACCAAACTTATAGTCACGTTTCAACAATTCAGTATCGCCACCCTCATTATCCGAATTAACATTTGGGATGTTCAGATTAAATACATTTGTACCTGAAATAGTCCGGTTAGCCTCATAGCCGACAATCACGTACCCAGGAATCGTCAAGCTTACGCTTCTCCACTCCAGTTGGGTACTATAATTTCCCCAACCACACCAGCTTCCTCTCTTTTTTCCCCACACAGCAATTTGAATAGCGGATTGAGAAAAATCTCCGTACCGCTCAGTTCCATTAAAACTTCCATTCCCCGTAAATTTCGATATAAAGGAGAGTGCTGAGATATATGCCTTTCTTCCATCCTTGCATTTACGAGCATTCAAGTAATATTCGGCTTCCTTGTAATACAGATCAGAGCCGCACGTGGCTAAGGTTCGCCCGTTCATTTTTCCAGACTTCTCTGCGTTGCGCGTGTTGGTGTATCTAACAACTTCTTTTCCTTCTCCACTATAGGACGATTCATCCTCCAATTGTACTGATAGTAATTTGTTATAGTCTTCCTTTTTTACGGTAACAATAAAGTCGCCTACTACTTTGTGGTAATGATCGCCCGTTCTGTAGATTCCTTCACGATTAACGATTGCCTGATACATGAATACCTTAATGTGTGGCACCAGAGAACTATCAACTACACTGAGTACGTCTTTGTATTTTATGATAAACGTATTTCGCTTTTCCTCCGTATCGGCAAGATCCCACTCACTGTTGGCATCCGACAATACACTGCGGTAGGATTTGAAGGAACTCTCATTTTCCCAATTGTTCAACTCCGTTTGGGGGGCTGAAGTAATTTTACTTGTGATAGACTCGAATCGTTCAAATGAGTCAAAATTCAAAACATTTACAGGACCCTTTACTGATAACTGATCATCATTCGGCTCACTGCAAGAGATTGCAACGAGTACAATGAAGAGAAAAAGCAATTTTGATTTCATGGTGTTGGGTTTGGGGTGAATTATAATGATTAATAGTATTACTAGGGCTTTAAAAATCGTATGGCAAACCCTGTCTTTTCAAGAACTAGCCTTAGTGTTTCTACTTTACCCAGGTAACCCAATGAAAAAGGAAATATTATTGATTTTATGCGATATTCTACCAGCTTATCTTATCCTTCAAAGTGTTTTTTCTGATGGCTGCCATTTGAAAATTTCTCTAATGACTTTTCGGGGTTAATGTTACCAGATACGCTATACCATGGAAAAACCCAGCATAAATTGTTTGTTTTTTACCTTGATACACCCGCTCATGAATATTTTGCACGCTGCATGACGAAAACAAGATCAGCAGCAGAAACAGGCAAGTGCGTTTTTGCATCATTATTATAAATTGTCAATAAATTCTAATTCTAACAAAAGTCAAATAGAAAATACTCACGCCATCACCCGCTCCAGCCGTTGCTTCCATTTGGGCCAGTCGGGCATGAGGGTGTCTTGCAGGTGATAGAATGAAGTGCTGTGGTTATAGTGTACCATGTGGCATAGTTCATGGATCACTACATAATCAATGCAACGCGAAGGTGCTTTGATGATTTCGGGGTTCAGCGTGATTTTACCCTGGGGTGCATAGCTGCCCCAGCGCCTGGCCATTTTGCGGATAACAAGCTGAGGCCGCTCTCCTACCTTGTTTCTGAAATGTGTTGTCAATGCATTGCTCAATGCTGACTCAAATTTCTTACCCGCCTGATGATGATACCATTGTGTAATCAGCTTCTTTACCTGCATGGTGTCCGATGGATTCGGCATAGTCACTACCAGTTCACCGCCTTTGATCTTCACCGTATCCACGGCCGACTTGCGTACGCGCAGCAGGTACTTTCTGCCCAGGTAGTAATGGCTTTCGCCCGAAACGTATTCGCGCTTTGGTGTGCGCGGAAGAAATTGCTCAAAGTAGTACTGCTGTTTCCTGATCCAGGAAGCACGATGAATTATCTTTTCTTCAATGGCCGCAAGGGTTGCTTTCAGCGGAGCCACTACGTTTACCGAAAGATCAGGATGAACTTCAATAGCCAGTGTTTTTCTATCCGCACGGCTTATGGTGTAGCGGATCACCGAGGTGCCATAGACAATTTCGTGTGGCATCAGTAGTTGTTCTTGGCTACTTTCAAACACTTCGCCAGTATGGCATCCATCTCATCAAACGTTACTTCCATGCCCAGGTCTTTGCGATGTTCCATCAAAAAATCTTCGATATCGTTTTCCATTTTGCGCTGCACGTCCAGGTTGCGTTTCCAGTCGCGGATGGTGAGTGCACTTACGATGGCAGCGATGCGTGTACCGGCCTGCGCCAGTTGTTCATTGATGCTATCGTTCAGTTCATGTGTTGTTTTCAATACACCGGCCAGTGCACCAAAGAAGGCACGTGCCTCGGGCTGGTCTTTGATGCTTTCGGGAATGCCTTCCTGATAGCCTGCCTCAAAGGCATCGCGGGTGTGCAACACCTGCTCCAGGTATTCTTTCTCCGTGGTTCTTCCTTCCTGAAATGCCTGAATGGTGTCTTCAATCATCTCCGAAAACTTTTTGTAGAAGGCTTCGTCCTTGTCCATGTTTTCGTTGATCACCTTCTTCATCTCATGCGCAATCATGTCGGCCTGCGAGGCGGGTGATTTGCCGTACTCCATCAGCGCTTCTTCTACCATGGGTTTGCTGAAGATGTTCACCTGCCTGGTTACATATTCAATCTCGTGCGCTTCCACATACGTATCCAGCAGCTTGCGCACACGCGGTTCGTATTCTCTGTAGCTTACCGTATCGGCATAGCGCTGCTGCACGGAGGCGCGCATCTTCTGAAAGAACTTCAGTTCGTCTTTAAATGCCT
>JAHEZH010000173.1 GCA_023251155.1 Flammeovirgaceae bacterium
CACGCCCAGGCAATGGCCTCTTTCTTAAAGTAGTCACCAAAGCTCCAGTTACCCAGCATCTCAAACATCGTATGGTGATAGGTATCGAGGCCCACATCTTCCAGGTCATTGTGCTTTCCGCTTACGCGAAGGCATTTCTGTGTATCGGCAATGCGCTTATACTTTGGCGTGGCGTTACCCAGAAAGTTATCCTTGAACTGCACCATGCCCGAGTTGGTGAAGAGCAGTGAGGGGTCATTTTTCAACACCAAAGGGGCTGAGGGAACAATCTGATGTCCTTTGCTAGCGAAAAAATCGAGGAATTTGCGCCTTATCGTACCTGAATCCATTACTTCTAAGCTCATTCTAAACTTTGCTGACGTGAAAATTTAATTATCTTTAAGGGTTTGAACCCTCAAATTTAAAGTAATAAAGGCATTAGTAAAGGAAACAGCCTAAAATCGGAGGGACGAACGAACGAAACTGATAATAATTAAGTGGCCCGATGGGCAATAGTAGATGACCAAGGTGAAATATTCTTACAACCCTAAAACGCTGCGTTATGAGCGTGCCCGCTTTGCCTGGGGTACGTGGACGCTGAGAGCTTTGGGCTTGCTGATGGTCAGTACCGCATTTTTCTACGGTCTGGTGCTCCTGCAGAACCACATTTTTGAAACAGAAAAGGAGAAAATCTTACGTGCCGAGAATGAAGCTTTCAGGCGCCATCATGGAATAGTGCAAAACGACCTTCAGAAAGCACAGATTCAACTGGCCGCACTCAGCGAAAAAGACAAGGCCATCTACAAGCGTATCTTCCTTTACGACAAGCCCGATTCCGGTGCCCTGCAGGATGAAACCAAAGAACTTTTGCATGCCGATCTTTCGGATTTTAAAACCATCATTGATGGATTGAAGGAAAAATCCAATAAGGCACAGCAGAAGGCAATGATTACCAGTGCACATTTTGCCAAGCTGTTCTGGCCCGGAAAAGAAGATGTAAGCGATCTGCTGTATTATCCGACACAAATTCCGGTAAAGAATTTTACTCCCAGCCAGCTGGCCTGCGGATTTGGTGAACATATCAATCCTTTCCATAAGCTATTGTATCGTCACAAGGGAATTGACATTGCCGCTGAAAAAGGAAGCGAAGTTGTCGCTGCCGGCAGTGGTCGTGTCGTATCCATTGTCAATCAGTCCACTCCTTTCGGGATGGGTAACTATGTAGAGATCGAACATGCAAAAGGGTTCCGCACCCGCTATGCCCACCTGGCCGAAATCAAAGTAAGCCACGGACAAAAATTAAAACAAGGTCAGGTGATCGGCACTGTCGGGATGAGCGGAAGCGCCATCGCACCGCATCTTCATTACGAGATTTCAAAAAACAACGAGTCAGTTGATCCGCTTTATTTTTTCGCCGAGCAGCTGAATGAAAGAGATTGGTTGGGACTGATAGAGAGTAATAAAAAAATAAAACAAGCCTTAGATTAACAACATGGCAAAAATCCTCTACCGTTATAATGCCGCTACTTGTCAGTATGAACCGATTTTCCTGACGAGCAAACAAAATACCAAGCGTGCATTTACCTTTATTGGTGTAAGCCTGATGCTGGCTTTAGCCGGCCTTTGGTACTACAATGCCCACTACCCTTCCCTCGATGAAGTGAAGCTTCAGAAGGAAAACCAGAAGATGAAATGGGAATGGGAAGTGTACCTGGATAAGATCAACGAGCTGTCAAAGAACCTTACTGCCATTGAAAACACCGATGACAACCAGTACCGGGTGCTGCTCAGCATGACTCCTCTGGAACAATCCATACGCACTGCAGGTAGTGGTGGTCACGAGCCATATATCCTGGATGAAAAAGACCAGGTGTATGAAATCAAATCATCGTACGAGCAACTCTATCGTATTCTCAATCGCCTCGATGTAGAATCACAATCGGTAGCCGAGCTGGAAAAAGAAATCAATGTGCAGGAAAAGAAAACGTCTACACGCCCGGCCATGATGCCGATTGATAACCGCCAGCTTACCCGCTTCAATTCTATTTTTGGAATGCGTATGCATCCGATCTATAAAGAATGGAGAAATCACAATGGTCTTGACCTGACTGCCCCCCAGGGAACACCTGTGTATGCTACTGGTGATGGCATCATCACCACCACAGAGTGGCGTGGAGGATACGGAAATGCCATCTTCCTGAATCATGGATTTGGATTTGAAACCCGGTACGGTCACTTGTCCCGCTTCAATTCATCGGCAGGCCAGCATGTGAAGCGTGGCGATCTGATTGGTTTTGTTGGAAGCACAGGTGCCTCTACCACACCGCACCTTCACTATGAAGTACTGTATCAGGGCAAATATGTAAACCCGGTCAACTTCATGTATCGCGATCTGAAGCAGAAGGAATACAACAAGATCATTAAACACTAAGCATCAGCAAGTCGTTGTCGTTAAACGTGATCATGATAAAAGTTCGCGGTGCAAAGGACGATTTATCCATTCCCTTTTCACTCCTCCCATTCAGCGTATCTCCAGGCAGAAGATCTGGCGCGGGCGTGATGCAATAATGATCTTGTTATTGAAACTCACAGGGGAAGCCTCAAACAAGTCTGCTATTTTTTTCTTGTAGATCTGTTTTCCACTCAAGCCGTCAAACAGCATCACATACCCACGGCTATCGGCCTGGAAGATGTACATGTTCCCTTCAGCATCATAAATGTCCAGTGGACTTGACCACGCATAGTTATCAAGCGTGTTTTGCCATACGATTTTACCCGAAGTTTTATCAAACGCCACCAGCAATCCCTTGTTGATGGTTTCATAACGCGACACACTGCATACCAGTACGTCTTTCCCTTTTTCTTTACCCACTACGGGTGTAGAAAGCATACCCCCGTTGACCGGATGAGGCCCCCGTACCGTAAAGCAGGGAATCTTGTTTTCCCAGATCGTGCTTCCATTGCTGGCATCGATCTTCTTGATGAAACTGTATCCTTTCGCACCTTGTATATCTACCTCGCTGCCTGTGTAGAGATAAGGAACCTGGTCCTGCACCTCCATCACCATGGTGGCATCCGTATCATCGTGATTGGAAAGAATCCAGTCCGGCTTCATGGTAGTGAGATTCACCGATTGTATGTATCCATTATTATCTGCAAAGTAAACGTGATCGCGGTAAGCCACTACGCTGTTCTCCATGCCTTGCAGCTGAGCTGCTGACGTTTTATACCGATAACGGGTTACCAATGGAGCAATGGCAATCCTGGCGCTATCGGGCTTCCAGGTTGTATGGAGGTTAACCGAATAGAATACACCGTTCTCACCCCCCACTACAAGTTCGTCCTTCTTGCCGTGAATCAATGGCGATCCGTCAAAAGCGCCCCATGTGCGATGCGCATAGGCATCTCTGCCATTGAGATAGAAAAGTCTTTCCTGGTTGATTAAACTGAAAATACGAAAACCAAACTCCGTGGTATTAGGAATACCCTGTCCGCAATATAATAATGGGTAGCCACGCGGATCAATGGAAGGTGAACCTTTGATGGGATTCTTAATGTCAATCGGTTTGCGGGTTGGTTTCCCTGTTTTCAAATCGAGGAAATAGATCTTTCCATCCAGAGACGGATGAATGATTTCCGTAAAAGCAGTATCTGTTTTAAATGAAGCCTGAATATTCATCAGCATCTTCAATGAATCGGGCCATTGTACAATAGTAGGCTGCCCGGTCCAGCCGGCACCTCCACCCCACTTGGCATCGGCACCGGTAGCGTAGGACCATACCACCACCAGCGAGTCGGGTCGCTTTGCAATACGCCCGTAGGATGGCCTGTTTCGCAGCGGGCCACCTCTGAATGTGGTCACTCCTTTCAGTTTCGTGTAGGTCGAATCGTCAAAAGAGATCGCGAGTGTATCTAACGTACGCAGGAGCGAGTCGCCCTTGGTGCGGTGCATCTCAAACCGGAACGATGCTCTCGCCAGTGTATCTATGCGTGATGTGGATTGTGAATAAGAAGCCGGGCAACAACAAAGCAGTAGTGTAAAAAATGCGAATAAACGATAGATCATTTCCATTTTCAGTAATTAGCAAAGATAAATTGCTTTATACGGATACCAAGTGCAATTCATTGATTTCCAAAATTTCCACATGAATGACTGATCAATTATTTTTATTTATCAGCATTGCACTGCGTACGAAGAATTGTTACTTTGCATGAAGTTCGTTTTAAAAAATACGACCAACCCAAGCGTTTCGATTGCTTCATGGCATACAAGGAAAAAGAAATTGAGAAGATATATTACTCTATCGGTGAAGTAGCCGAGATGTTTGATGTAGCCCCTTCATTGATCCGCTTTTGGGAGTCGGAGTTTGAGCTTATTCAGCCGAAAAAGAACCGCAAGGGCAATCGCCAGTTTACAAAAGAAGACATTGATAACGTTCGTACCATTTACCACCTGGTAAAAGAGAAAGGCTTCACCTTGCAGGGCGCCAAAGAAATGCTTAAAAATGATACACAATCGATCAAAGACAAGATGGGATTGCTGGAATCATTGAAAAAAGTACGCTCCTTCCTGGTAGAGGTACGCGAAAAACTCCACTAGCCAATTTCTGATCACTTCATTTGAAGATTTGAAAATGCTTTCTGATCTTCCATCTATGGATCAGGATCGACTTTACTTTCTTGCCCTTCATTTCGTACCTGGTGTAGGTGATTACCTCGTCAAGCAACTGATCAGCTATTGCGGATCGGCTACCGAAGTATTTAAAACCCCGAAAGGAAAGCTTCTGAAAATTCCGGGGATCGGTGAAGTCACTGCCACTGCTATTATCAATGGAAAAACAGTAGCCCATGCCGAAAAAGAATTCTGTAAGGCAGAAAAAGAAGAAACCCGGATTCTCTTCTTCACCGACAAGGGTTATCCTTCGCGATTAAAGTCAATTGAAGATGCTCCTTCGCTGCTGTACGTGAAGGGAAATGTGAATCTCCATCACCCCAAAACGGTTGGCATCATCGGCACACGACAAGCTACTGCATATGGTAAAGAAAATGTGGAAAAACTGGTGGCCGATCTTGCCATACATCAGGTAGTCATTATCAGCGGCCTGGCGTATGGTATTGATATCCACGCCCACAAGCAGGCGCTGAAGCATCAATTGCCCACGCTGGCCGTCATGGGCAGTGGTATGGACATTATCTACCCCGCTGCGCATAAAGACACGGTGAAGAAAATGTTTGAAGCGGAAGGTGGATTGATTACTGAAAATCATTTCGGCACTAAACCCGATGCGCATCATTTCCCTGCACGCAATCGCATCATCGCCGGCATGTGTGATGCACTGATTGTGGTAGAAGCCGCGGTGAAAGGCGGGGCACTGATCACCGCGGAGATTGCCAACAGCTATAACAAAGATGTATTCGCTATACCGGGTAACACCCAACAGACCTACTCCGAAGGATGTAATAAACTGATTAAAACCAATCGTGCCCATCTTCTTACCTCCATTAAAGATCTGGAGTACATCATGAACTGGTCGCCTGAAAGTGCGGGTAAAGAAAAAACACCCTCACTGAGGCTGGACGATTTTACTTCGGAAGAACAAAAGCTACTGGCGATCCTGAAAGAGAAGAATGCACCGGTGTTAGTCGATGAACTGGCATGGAAATCAGGACTGGCACAAGGTACGCTGGCTTCACTACTGCTCACTTTGGAAATGAAAAATGCCGTGCAGGTATTGCCGGGAAAAATGTTCCGGCTCGCTTCAAAATAAAACGACTTCCTCATGAAGGGGCATCAGGAAGCCGTTAAATGATCGAACCCGGCTGCTGTTAGTTACTTATCTTCTTCCGGCTGGCTCGCTTTCAGATTGCACTTTTCCTTGATCGCGTCGTACGCTTTCTGGTCGCCCAACTCACCTGCTTTGCTCAGATCAAGACATCCCTGTTTCAGATCACCAAACTCAATACGAAGTAATCCGCGCATGTAATACGCATCGGCATTTTTAGGTTTTATCTGAATGATCTTCGAGCAATCGTTGATGGCATCTTCATACGCCTGCAAAAACTGCTTCGCTTTCCCTCTGTTAAAGTACGCTTCCACGTAATTTTCGTTCAGCACAATTGCGGAAGTATAATCCGAAATGGCACCGTAATAGTCCTGAAGCTTCATCTTGGCATTACCGCGGGCAAAAAATCCGTCTGCCAGTTTGGGGTTCAGTTCAACAGCTGAATTATAATCCTTCATGGCTCCGTGGTAGTCTTCAAATGCAAACTTGATGTTACCACGAACAAAATACGCCTGAGCAAACCGGGAGTCGGTCTCAATCGCCTTGTTCAGGTTGAGGATGGCCTCCATGAACTCGTGTTTTTCATACAACTCCATCCCCCTTTGTGTGAGCTCTTTCGGAGACTGGCCGAAGGAGGAAAAAGAAATCACAGCAAGCAGTATACCCCCTGCGAACGAATTAAAACCTTTCATAATTATACATCTTGGTGTTTGTGATGGTAAAAATAATTCACTCTTTCAGGTCAATTCATCGCCAAAACTAGGTTCTGGCAGACATGTAATATTTTCAATGATTTGGAAAGGTTACTTCTGCCAACGCCATGGATTTTTGTAGTGCAGCGCGGTTCAAGTTCAGCACAACCTCCTGCTTATCCAAAAACGAAATCAGGGTTTCGGTAGCCAGGTTACCCACCAGTTCATCTTCTGCCAGAGGGCATCCGCCAAAACCTTTCAGGGCACCATCAAACCGCTGACACCCGGAAGCAAAGGCGGCTTCTATTTTCTCCAGGGCGGTAGCCGGATGGGAATGCAAGTGTGCCCCGAATTCCATGTGCGGATACTGCTTCGTGAGGGAACCAAACAGGTGCTTGAGCTGATCGGGTTGTGAAACACCAATCGTATCTGACAATGAAATAATGTTAATGTGAAGCGCATCGAGAATTCCCACAAACTGTGTCACCAGATCAAGATCATACCGGTCACCGTACGGATTTCCAAACCCCATACTGATATACGTTACCAACGTTTTTCCGGTGCGGATACATACGTTCTGAATTTCATCTAACGTATTCAGGGCCTCGGCAATCGTCTTGTTTGTGTTTCGCACCTGAAAAGTTTCAGAGATAGAAAGAGGAAAACCCAGATAAGTAATCGCCTCATGTGCCGATGCTTCCTGCGCCCCCCGTGTGTTCGCCACAATAGCAAGGAGTTTTGATTTCGTTGTGGACAGATCCAACCGGTTAAGTACTTCTACGGTATCCTTCAGCTGCGGAATAACCTTGGCAGAAACAAAACTTCCAAAATCAATAGTATCAAACCCAACCTGTAACAGCTGATTGAGATAAGCCACTTTCTTATCGGTAGGTATAAATTCATCGATGCCTTGCATGGCATCTCGTGGGCATTCGATAATCTTCATAATAGAGTGCTTCTCTGCCGGGCTAAATTTCTAACTTTACTCTGCGAAAAAGTAGATAAAACTAAATAGTAAGTCATCATCGCGGAAAAATTAGCATAACTGTCGGTATATTCTACCATTTATCCGCTAAAATGAATTTTTCTATTGATTCGCTGGATTAACTTGGTCACTTAGTTTTTAACCCATGCCTCTACCCGAATTAACCGGAACTCTAGGAATTAAACGAGCCGCTCACCTGCTACACAGGGCGAGTTTTGGCGCTACCAAACAACAGATTGATGGCTTTGCCTCCTTAACCGCTGCCGCAGCCGTAACCCAGCTTTTCCAAACCGGATTGCCCGACCCCAAATTGCCCATCGATGCCAAAACGAATAGTGACTGGCTTATCAATGGCCCCACCGAAGCCAACAGCAGTGACGGTGACTTGCAGGAATTCTTCAAAGGGTGGCTGCTGGCTCAGATGCTCAGCCAAAATATTCCGGCCAGCCAGTCGCTCTCTTATTCCGTAAGGGAAAAAGTAGTGTTCTTCACGCACACGGTACTGACTACCATACAGACCAAGGTAGACAGCAGCCGTGCGCTGTATTTTCAAAATCAGCTGTACCGGGTTTTTGCTTTCGATAAAGCGAAAGAGGCCAAATTCAATTTCAAGAATCTGACCAAGAAAGTCAGTGTAGACAATGCCATGCTGCGCTTGCTGGATGGTAACCTGAATGTGAATGGAAGCCCGAATGAAAACTATGCACGCGAGTTACACGAGCTATACACAATTGGCCGCGGACTGGAAGGTACTGCACCTCCGATCACGGATGCCGGTGATTACTTTGTTTACCGCGAGCAGGATGTACAGGCGGCAGCCAAAGTTCTTTCCGGCTGGGATATTTTGAATTTAGGTGTGGGAGGTGTAGGTAAAATACCGGATGCCTCTGCGATGGGTTACGTACCCAATCCACTTATACCGATGGATACTGACACGAACTTACCACGTGGTAAAGTCAGAGGCAGTGCAAACAATGCATCAGGTCATGACAACTCAGTAAAGCAATTCAGCGATCGCTTTGGCAATGCCACCATTACACCGGATACTACACTGACCAATGGCAACAATGCAACCGAAGCCAGTGCATTAAAAGAAATCGATGACCTGATCGAATTAATCTACTCTAAACCAGAGACAGCAAAAAATATTTGCCGCAGAATCTATCGGTTCTACGTGTATCACGATATCACCACCGGTATTGATGATACCATCATTACGCAAATGGCCGCGACATTCCAGGCCAGCGGTTATAAACTGCAACCGGTATTGGAAGAGCTTTTCAAGAGTCAGCATTTTTATGATGGAGGAGCTGGTGTGAATGATGATAGTTTTGGTGCCATTATCAAATCACCGCTGGACCTGATGATGGGTACCTTCACTCTGTTTAATGTTAAAGCACAATTGCCGGATTACTTAACTTCTCCCAACGATTTTTACGATAAAACCAATGGCCTGATCAGTGAGCTGGCATTAATGGGTATGAATTTTTATGAGCCCTATGATGTAGCCGGATACGATGCCTATCATCAATATCCCATCTTTCATCGCAGCTGGATTTCGACCAACTACCTCACTCGGAGATATGAAATGATTAAAAAGCTGACCATTGATAACCTCACCATGGAGGGGGCACTGCAGATTGATATTATCGATTTTGTCCGAACGAATTTCAGCAACGCGATCGCTTCCAATGCGCGGTCATTGATCGTTGAGCTGGCTAAATATCTTTTGCCGGTGACCGATAACCTGACCTACGACATTGCCGTGGATGACGCTTCGGGACTTACTGCTGAGCGGATGAATTATTTTCTTTCTGCATTCCTGGGTACCATTGATATCAATCCGGAAGCCGCATGGACTGCCCGCTGGGGAACCGGTTATGACTTTACAAATGTGGACACGGTAAGAGGTCAGTTGCAAAGTCTGTTCAATGCCATGATGCAGTCACCGGAATATCAATTATACTAATTCAAAATCGGATAGCTCATTTGCCGCAAGGCAATTGATTATCATAACTAAAGCATATGAAGCGAAGAAGTTTTATACAGAAATTATCGTTGGCTGCGATTCCTTTCTCCATTGGTGGTATCCCCATCAAACTGATGGGAGAAAACTCCCTCACCCGTATGGCCGAGCAAAGCACCAACGACCGTGTGTTGATCATCATGCAGATGCATGGTGGCAATGATGGATTGAATGCATTGATCCCGGTGCAGGATTACGATTTATATTACAAGCGCAGAGCAAACATCGCCATTCCTGCCAAAAACTCGTTACGTAAAATGATTCCGTTAGACAGTACGCTGCCGATCGAATCACAAATCGGACTTCACCCGGATATGGTGGGTATGAAAGACCTGTATGATCGCGGTCGCATGAATATCATACAGGGGGTATCGTACAAAAACAATAACGGATCTCACTTTCGTGGAAGAGACATCTCTTTTATGGGGGGAAGCTTCGATGACTATTTCTCTTCCGGCTGGGTAGGTCGTTTCCTCGAGGGAGAGTTCGCTCCGAAACATTATCCTGCCGATTTTCCCAACGTAGAAATGAAAGATCCGCTGGCCATTGAAATGGGTAGTGATGTATCACTCATCTTCCATCAGGAAGGAAACATACCTACGTCTATTTCTATTAACGATCCGGAGAGCTTTGCGGCATTAGTGGATGGGCTGCAGGGATTCAAGGATTCCGGTATTGATCCGCGGGGTAAACCTCCCGTTGCGTTAAATGATTCACCTTATGGAAAAGAACTGAACTGGATTCTGGGATTGGAAGAAAAATCAGAAGACTATGCGGATCGTTTGTACCAGGTATACAAAGCTGCTCCTGAAACAAAGGCTACTTATCCGGAGAAGTATCCGTTTAATGCACCTCAGGGTAGCCTGACCAACGGGCTGACACCTCAATTAAAACTGATCGCTAAACTTCTCGATGGTGGCGGTGCCAGCCAGGGTGTAAAAACAAAAGTGTTTTTAGTGAAGATTGGTGGCTTCGATACCCATGCGGACCAGGTAGAAAGCTATGATGCAACCATGGGTGGCCATGCGGCACTGATGTATCACATCTCTTCCGCAATGAAAGCATTTCAGGACGACTTACGCCTGCGCGGATTGGAAGACCGAGTGCTGACCGTCACTACTTCTGAATTTGGAAGACGTGTACACTCCAACGGAAGTTATGGTACTGACCACGGTACAGGCGGCCCGGTGTTTGTATTTGGTAAAGGCGCACATCCGGGCGTGATCGGCAAAGTACCCGACATGACGAAAGATAACGTAGAGATGCAATACGACTATCGCCAGGTGTATGCCAATATTCTGAAAGACTGGATGCTGGTGGATGAAACCAAAATCAACAATGATATCTTCTTTAAGAACTTCCTGAGCGGACCAAAAGAAGAGGGTACCGGCAATTATGAACCATTGCCTATTGCGGATCAGATTATTTCCGGAGTAAAAGATCATTTCCTCAGTGAACGATTTACGCTGAATGATTGCTATCCCAACCCGGCAAAGAACACCGTTACGTTTGGCTTCAAGATCAATTCTACGGTGCAGGTGGAACTCAATCTTTTGAGTGTACAGGGAAAACAAATCAAAAACATACTGAATGAGCAGAAAGATGCCGGTGAATATTCCGTGAAGGGAGATGTATCAGAACTGCCAAGCGGTACTTATCTTTATCACATCAAAGCAGGCCTGCTTAATGAAACAAAAAAACTGATCGTGACCCGATAGCCTATGAAGCAAACCCTTACCCTCCTACTCTGTTTAGGTGTACTTACTTTTTGTGTGGCGCAAAAGCAGAAAAAACCAGCCTCTTTCAACAGCAAGACCAGAGCCTCTGCTAAAAACAAGTACCTGGACAAGCAATGGTGGCTTGGCTTCAAAGCAGGTACTAACTTCAGCCAGGCCGACCCGATAAAAAGATACACGGTGGTAACCCCCACCAACCAGTCGGCATCGGCATCGGATAAAACCTACGACAACTTCAGCAAAGCCGGTGCACAGGCCAGCCTGGAGGTGACCTTCACGTACAAAGGATTCTCCTTTAGTGTGCAGCCTACCTACCGGCATTCTATTTTTACATACAACAATCAGTTTGAATGGGTAAGTACGGACAATGTCAATGATCACCTGATTCTGAAATATGATCAGCAACAAAACATTGATTATGCCGATATTCCCTTCATAGTGAAGTATGAAATTATTGGCGATAAGCTAAGACCTTATGTGCAGGTGGGGATATTTTACGCTCATTTGCTGAACGCCACCAAGACGGTAACCATGTCCGGAACTGACTTTGCTTCGGGTGGAACCAATCAATTTACCAATGAAGGTGTCATTGTGGGTGCTAAAGATTTGTTTGACAACTATTGGGGAATCATTGCCGGTGCAGGTGTTTACTACAATGTAGGCAATGTTCGCCTCGTACTGGATGCCTCGTATCACAAAGGCATGAGCAATATAGCCAATGTGAAGAATCGTTTCGGTAATGACCGTCTTTCCGGCATTGGCGATGCGCAGGATGATTTAAAACTGAACAATGTGGTAATCTCAGCAGGTTGTGTATTCCCGCATCGTTTCCTTTCCAGTGGCTTTAAATCTTTAGAATAATCACCATGAACAAATACCTACTCCCCTTACTTCTTTTATTCGCTGCCTGCTCTAACGATTCTGATCCGATAGCGGATAAATCCAGCTTTACTAA
>JAHEZH010000174.1:0-8302 GCA_023251155.1 Flammeovirgaceae bacterium
TGCTGATCGTTGATCGTGGGTGCTGACACCACCACTTCCTCCAGCTGTACTTTGGAATCGGCCAGGTGAAACGTGAGCGTGAGTGGCTTCTCCGCTACGGTAACCGAACGGGTTATCTTATGGAAACCAACATGGGTCAATTGCAGGGTATAGGTGCCCGCGGCCAGTTGGGGAAATTGAAAAACGCCCGCTTCATTGGTAACGGCATTCCTGGCTGTGCCGGCAAGCGTGATCAGCACTCCTCTGAGTGGGGCGGATGAACTACTATCATAAACAATACCGGTAACAGGTACGGCAGCAGGCACAACATCCTGACTAAACAGCGGCAACGTGCTTATGGTCATAAGCACCATCAACATTATTTTTTTCATAAATATAAACAGGCAGAACAGCCGCAGCCATTCGGTAAGATGATCTCAAAAACTGTAAATGATAAACTAACGAAGGTGGGTCACTTCAATGGCCAGCGGTGGACGTGTAGGCGGAGATGCATGAACCGCGTATGGCGACTCGGTAATGATGGTGTAATGGTTCAGCGTTACCGCCTCATGGGGTGCGGAAGCAAATGACTCCAGTGATTTGGAAAACTGGTACGCAAACCAGACCAGGTTGTGCATCGGCTGATTGTCTTCCATCTGGTGGGCAAACTTCATTTTCTGAAAGCCGAAGTGATCCGCCGTAGAGTGAACCGCATACAGCTGATGACCTCCATCGTGATAGTGAAACGGGTTTTTAAAACGGTGAAGAATGTCATGGCCCATTTCGATCATGGGAATGATGGAAACCGAGAGGAAGAAGATTACCAGTAAAATGCGGGAATGCGTACGTGCCATTTTCTTTCGCCATGGCAATTTACGAAAGGCAAGAACATTTTCTAAAAGTGATTTCGCTGCCAGTGTTTATGATGCAATGGCCGGGTCACGGTTTTCAAGGTATTTCCGGATGTGCTCCGGCTTCAGCGGCTTTTCAATGTAATCTTCAATACCCAGTTCCAATGCCCGTTGCTTATCACGCGGATCAAAGGAAGAAGAAAGCATGACAATGTGTAATTCGGCCGGATCAATAATACCATGATCATGCAGCTTTTCCAGAAACTGAAACCCGTTCATCATGGGCATGTTGATGTCGAGCAGGATGACTTCCGGGAAGGGCTTCCTTCCATAAAACCGCGCTTCCAAAAGCGAGAGTGCATCCTTACCGGTAGTCACGCTTGCCACGTTACCCACCAGTGGAGACTTCTCCAGAAGCATTTCATTGATTTTATTATGAAGCACCTCATCGTCCACCAGGAGCACCTCTTTCTTCATCGTCGGGAATTTGTTTAGTGATAACGAATATAATCAATAGCAATAAAAGAAGAAAGTACATGCCCCGCCCTGCTGCTAAAATCAGGCACTGTGTTCATGCGTTGGGTTTCAATTCATATCCTTTTTACCGGTTCGGATTGTGAGCCATACAGGCAACTAAATTGAGCTACTGAGGATAACTCCGCACGCCCATGTGCACTCATCTTTGTGCGTAAATAAAACAAACCGAGATGAATACAATACCAACAATACAGCTGGGCAAAAATGGCCCGCTGGTTTCTAAACTTGGATTAGGTTGCATGCGCATGTCCTCCATATGGGGAGGCCCGGTAAAAAATGAACGTGAAAGTGTCGCTACTATCCGGGCGGCTTTGGATCGTGGTATCAACTTTGTGAACACGGGAGATTTCTATGGCAGTGGTCATAATGAGCTGCTTGTGGGCAAAGCCATCAAAGGCCGCCGGAACGATGCATTTATCAGCGTGAAATTCGGGGCTATCTTTTATGGCGGTCACTTGCTGGGCCTCGACCTTCGCCCGATAGCCATCAAAAATTTCATCAATTATTCGTTGATGCGCCTAGGCACCGATACCATCGATCTGTACCAGCCGTGCCGGTTAGACAACAGCGTGCCAACCGAAGACGTGATCGGCACAGTGGTGGATCTGATCAAAGAAGGTAAAGTACGTCACCTGGGTGTATCTGAAATCACCGCAGCACAACTTCGCCACGTGAACACCCTTTACCCGGTAACGGCATTGGAGATCGGTTATTCACTGGCTGACCGCCAGATTGAAAGTGATCTGCTTCCTGCCGCAAAAGAACTCGGTGTGGGTGTAGTTGCATTTGCCAACACGGCCGAAGGATTACTTACCGGAGAAATGAAAGCACCTCTGCCCGCCAACAGTTATCATAGTCACTTCACCCGCTTTCAGGGAGAGAACCTGGTGAAGAACCTGGAGAAAGTAGAAGAACTTAAAAAAATGGCGAACGAAAAAGGATGCACCCCCACACAACTGGCAATAGCCTGGGTGAATACGCAAGGCAATCACATCATGCCATTGGTCAGTATGAGCAGGCGATCACGTCTTCCTGAAAATATCCGGGCCATGGAAATAGAATTCACCACCGAAGAGCGCAATACATTGAACACGCACTTTTCGCCAGGTGCTATACTGGGTGGTACGTATTTGCAGCGGTAATGCATTACTAAAGAAGCTCGTCTTTTTATACTTTTATACCTGGTGACGAATCCAAATGAAATAATCCCCGGAGTGCTGTTCTACTCCTACCTGACCACCATCAGGAAAGAGAAGGTATGCTTTCTGGGGAATAACAAACTGGTGCTTCAGGTGCGAGGTCAATTTACTTTTGAAACACCTGCCCAGAAGATTTCAATGCAGACCGGGGAGATGATACTGATAGGTAAAAACCAACTGGGACAAATAACCAAGAATCCCTTGCCGGGAGATGATCATTACGAGACGATTGTTATTTCATTGCAGGAGGAATTTCTGAGAAGGATCGCATTGGAAGAACAGATCGAGGTTCGTGAAAAATACCACGGACCCTCCAATGTTCACATTCCTGCCAATGATTTTCTGATGGGGTATTTTCAATCGATCCTGCCTTACGTGCGAAACCCTTCCGATAAAATAGCGGATGACATGGGTTTATTGAAAGTGAAGGAAGTAGTAAAACTGCTTCTGCAAACCCGGCCAGAACTCCGAAATTTTCTATTCGATTTTTCAGGGCCGCATAAGATTGATCTGGAAAAATTCATGATCAGCAATTATCACTTTAACATCACCATTGAAAAATTTGCGGAGCTCACCGGCCGTAGTCTTGCCGCTTTCAAGCGCGACTTTCAAAAAACATTTGGAATGACGCCACGGGTATGGCTACAGGAAAAACGCCTTACGGAAGCCCAATACCTGATTGTAAAAAAGAGCATGAAGCCTTCTGCCATCTACCTCGACCTGGGCTTTGAAACCCTGTCGCACTTCTCCCATTCATTCAAGAAGAAGTTTGGAAAGACGCCTTCCGAATGGTCAGCTTCAGCTACTGCGTGAGTGCACGATCCGCCTGCTATACCAAAGTGTTTTCAGCGCAACGCATATCCAGACAGCAGTGAATGAGTACGGCGGAAAAGATAAGCGTGCTGATGCCGATGGTGGTTTGAGAGGACTCGTAACGACCGCAGGTTAACTGACGATCACCGCTTCTAGTTCTTCACAATCGTAAACTCTACCCTGCGGTTGAGCTTTCGGGTTTCTTCGGCATCGTTCTCGGCAATGGGGCGAATGCCTCCATAGCCTTTGCCGGAGATGCGCGCAGCATCTATACCTTTGGCCACCAGATATTCTTTCACTTTATCCACCCGTTCTTTAGACAGGCGCACGTTGTGTGCATGCAAACCACGGTTGTCGGTATGGCCGGACAGCTCAATCACAATGTTAGGATTACTCTTCATCAGGTCTGCTACCATGTTCAGCTCATCCGATGATTCCGTGAGCAGGTTAGCCGTGCTTTGCTGAAACAGTACGTTCTTCAGGTTTACGGTGGTTCCCACTTCGATCGGCTGAAGGGTATAGTTCATCTCCAGCTCCTTCATCTCAAAGGTGCGTATATCCAGGCGTTCCATCGTGCCCACATACCCAGGCGACTCCACTTTGATCACGTACTCATGAACCGAGGGCAGTTTGATTTCGTATCTCCCCTCGGGGCCGGCCACCGCTTTCAGAACCACATCAGACTGGTAGTGGATTTCTGCTGCAATGGGTTGATTGTTTTTTGCATTCATCACCTTACCCGATACGCGCACTACTTTTTCCTCTTTGCCGATTGGTTTTTCACGTATAACCTCGGTGAGCTTCACGATGGTATCGGTTTTAGCGCTCATGATTTTTTGTGCCAGTGAATCCATGATTTCCCTGGGAGGATAATAGATCTTGATGTCGCTGTACTCATCACTGCTATTGCTGCTTGTGAACAACACAAAGCCCGATGCCGGATAAGGTTGATAGAACAGGTTTCTTCCTTCGTTATTGACGCTGGCCCCCATGTTTACCGGTACCGACCAGTTGGTCCAGGTGTCATCAAGCCGTTGTGAAAAGTACACATCAAAGCTGCCATAGCCTTTCCGTCCGTTGGAAGAGAAATAAAGAAGGGTATGATCGTCACTGAGTGAAGGGGTCCACTCCTGCAAGGAGGTATTGATGGCACGGCCCAGGTTTCGGGGTTCACTCCATTTGCCCGATCCGCTTCTAAAGGAAGCATAGATATCTTCCGCTCCCTGCGTTTCGCGCGACTCCGCAGCAAACACAAACACCGTTCCGTCTTTGGAAAGATGTCCCTGAAGAAAGGGGGCCTTATTCAAAAAATAAGGAATAGCAATATTTTCGGGTACAGACCAGCCTGCAGCTGTTTTGCGCGATACCGAAATACCTTGTGTAGCGGCCTTGCCCGTGGGGGAATAATGTCCTGACAGAAAAAGTTGTTCTCCGTCTGCGGAGATACCGATGACAGAATTATACGCCGCATCGTTCAATACCGTGCCGGCATGTACCGGAGCAGTCCATTCATCACCTATGCGAATGGACATCCAGATGTCGCCCAGGTCGCGCTTACCTCCGATGTTCTGCGGGTGATAGGCAATGGTGTAGAATAAGGTCTTTCCATCCGGACTGATGACAGGTGCCTGTTCATCCCAACCGGTGTTGGATTTACTAAACGAAGCCTGAGTTAAATTTTGTCCTGCTGCCGTAGCAGCAATACATACAAGAACTAATCTGAAAAATACCTGGTACATCTTACAAAGATAATACAAATGATGAAGTGCGAATTTCAGGATAACGCGATAAGTTGTATTCTTACTCATTTCTAATTCCATCATTCCAAGTTCTAAATCCGCAATTACCTCCTGCTTACCCACGTGTTGTCTTTGATGGTGAACCGCCACGGTAAGTGGGCATCTTCACCGGCATAGTCAATGCCAATGCGTTTGCTGGCTACGATGTTGCTCTTCCCAACTTTTATGCCGGAATCCTCAATCCATAGATCGTCACCCAGCAGGTATTTTCCATTGAGCGATCGGTCAATGCCCAATGCTTTCGTTAACTTGCCCGGCCCGGAAGTAATCCGGTAATCCGAATCGGTATTCATTCGCTCTTGCATCAGGTCAACGCCTGCACTGGGTTCCAGTGCCCTGATCAGCACCGCCTCGGCCACGCCATCACCACCCGTTACTACATTCACCAGATGATGAATGCCATAGCATAAGTACACATAGCTGAAGCCACCCGGCTGAAACATCACCGCATTGCGGGTCGTCTTCCGGTTGTTATACGCGTGGCATCCTTTCTCCTTCCACGAATAGGCTTCCGTCTCTACAATAATGCCGCTGGTGATTTTATTCTGAATGTTGGTAATCAGCTCTTTACCCAGTAACTCACGCGCTACCTTCACCACATCAGATTGTTGATAAAAGGATTCGGAAAGCTTCATGCAGCTGGACTAATTGGCTTATTTTTGGCCACAATTTTAAACAAAACAAACAAACTAGTAGTATGAAGAATTATGTATTGATTTTGATGCTGGCCATCGCCCTCACTACCCAGGCGCAGGTTCAGACTCCTCAGCCCAGCACGGCCTCTACTGTCACCAACGTGGTGGGATTAACGGAAGTGAAAATAGAATACTCGCGCCCTAAAATGAAAGGTCGCAAGATCTATGGTGAAGGGGAAACATTCCTTGTTCCTTTCGGAAAAATGTGGAGAACAGCAGCCAACTCCGGCTCACGCATTACATTCAGCGATGAGGTGAAGTTTGGCGATACTGCAGTACCAAAAGGTACATACCAATTGATCACCGTACCCGGTGCTACCCAATGGACCGTGATCCTGAGCAAAGACATGACGTTAGGCGGAAGTACAGCAGGCTATGATGCTGCCAATGATGTGGCCAAAGTAACCGTGAAACCGGAAAAGCTGACTGAAAAAGTAGAGTTGTTCACCATGGAAGTAACTGACATTGCAGAAAACAGCAAGACCGCCAACATTCAGATTGCCTGGGAAAACACTTCGGTAAAAGTACCTTTCAGCGTAGATTACGATGCGAAAGTAATGAAGGCCATTGAGGCGAGTACAAAGCCCAACCCGAATGTATTGTACCAGTCGGCACTGTACTATTTTGAAAATGGCAAAGACCTGAAGCAGGCAAACGAATGGATAGCGGTTGCTGCCGCTGCTAACCCGGACGCATTCTGGATCTGGCTGACAAAAGCCAAAATTCAAAAAGCGTTGGGCGACAAGAAAGGTGCTTTGGAATCAGCTACTGCTTCTAAAGCAGCCGCTGAAAAAGCAAAGAATACGGAATATGTGAAGATGAATGACGAACTGATTAAAGGATTAAAGTAATCCTTGACCGGGTCTATTAATTAAAAGTCGTGCTGTCAAATTCACAGCACGACTTTTTTTATGTCGGGTCGTTGACAAACCTTATATCGGATCAACCACATCAATATTGATTGAAGCCGAACCATTTTCATTACCATCTTGATCTACCGTGGTGATGGTAATGACATAGTTACCCGCTTTCGTATCCGTCCAGGTAAACTCGTAGGGAGCGATAGGGTCTTCTCCCAGTTTATTTTTTCCTTCATAGAAATCCATACGCGCCACTTTGCCATTCTCACCGGTGGCAAATGCATTGATGGTAATCGGATCTCCGGCTTTGAATACACTCTTGTCGCCGGGCGAAGTAATACCAATGTCGGGCAACGAATTGTTATCCCCCTCATCGTCACACGATACGAGGATAAAGGCGGCCAGCACCAACGCAATCCACCCGCTTCTCTTTGCTATGATTTTCATTTTCATCTGCTTTAGATCAAATGAAATGAAAAGCCGGTGCCGCGCCGATCAGTTACCTCACCAGAGAAAACAGAAGTGTAGTGTATAAATTAATCCCCACTATGAGTGGGGTTGGTTACGTCCCCATACGTTCTGTGCGAACTGGATCAGTGAGGCCACCACCACCACCACCAGGCAACCGATAATGTTGTACATCAGAAAAGCCACCTTTTCGCGCTGAAAAAAATGCAGGTAAAGGATGACCATCTCGGCTACAATACCGCCAACGAAGACCGCTGTGGAGCGAATGTATTTTAAATAAAACGCACAGATAAAAATTCCCAGTATCGTGCCATAGAACAGTGACCCCACAATGTTTACAAACTGGATCAGGTTCTCCGCCTGGTTGGCCATTGAGGCAAAGAGCATGGCAAACACGGCCCACCCTGCGGTAAACCATTTGGATGCTTTCACATAATGATCGTCTTCCGCTTTCGGGTTGATGGATCGCTTATAGATATCCACTGCAGTAGTAGAAGCAAGTGAGTTCAGTTCAGATGCGGTAGATGACATGGCCGCAGAAAAAACGATGGCCAGTAATAATCCAATGATGCCGTGCGGAAGATAGGTCATGACAAAATGAATAAACACGTAATCGGTATCGCGCGTGTTTGCTTTGGGCAATACCGCCGTGATCTGTTCTTTTACCTTACCCCTGATTTCTTTTTCGGATTTCTGAATGGCTTCAAGTTGCGCCCTCGCTGCACCGATCCCCGCTTCATCATCGGTATGAATGGCTTTTGCCAAACGAGTAACCTCGGCTTTGCGAAGTGCCGACACCTGGTCGTATTCTTTCTGAAGACCATCGATAGCGATAGCTGCTTCCTTATTTTGAATCACTTTATCTTTCAGTGATGAATTGTGAAAAATAGGCGCCTGATGAAACTGATAGAACACAAATACAAGAATACCGATATACAGAATGATGAACTGCATGGGAATCTTCAGCAATCCATTGAAGA
Organism: Flammeovirgaceae bacterium; assembly: GCA_023251155.1. Lineage (GTDB taxonomy): Bacteria > Bacteroidota > Bacteroidia > Cytophagales > Cyclobacteriaceae > ELB16-189. Next base: position 8,182 of record JAHEZH010000174.1, read on the forward strand.
TTAATCCCAGCCGGCTTTCAGTGATCGAACTCCCCGCCAGGTAACGGCCCACCTGAGATTGATCCGTACCGAAATAAGCAAGGAACAAAAACAAACCACCAATCAACCCCGACCAGATGTT
>JAHEZH010000174.1:8312-12150 GCA_023251155.1 Flammeovirgaceae bacterium
ACGTATCACCAAAACTGACTTCCGCGGGCAGCTTGCTGAAGGCAATCATACCCGCCATGATCATACCCGCCATAATGATCGTGAGCTGGTATTTCTGCGTAATGCTTACCGCTTTGGTTCCCCCGGTAATGGTATAGATCATTACCAATGAGCCTATGAAAAGTGTAGTGAGGTTAATATTCCAGTCCAGTATGGTGGAAAGGATTAATGACGGAGCATAAATAGTGATCCCTACCGAAAGTCCCCTCAGCATTAAAAAAAAGAATGCCCCCAGCGATCGTACCTTCAGATCGAAGCGTGTTTCCAGGTACTCATACGCGGTATATACTTTCAATTTGTGATAGAGCGGCACTGCGGTCACGCTGAGAATGATCATGGCTAAGGGAAGCCCGAAGTAGAATTGCAGAAAGCGCATACCATCTTCATACGCCTGGCCGGGAGTGGACAAGAAAGTAACGGCACTGGCTTGTGTGGCCATAATAGAAATGCAAACTGTCCACCACGGCATGGACTGATTACCCAGCAGGTAGCTTTGCATGTTTTTCTTGCCTCGCGTTTTCCACGTGCCGTAGATCACAATCAAGGCCAGTGTGCTGAACAATACAATCCAGTCAATCAGGTTCATATTCCGGTTTGAAAAGGTGAAAAGAATAGGATATGAAAAGGCATCAACGGAATGAGTTGGTGATCAGAAAATAGATAATGAGCTGAACCAGTGCCACGCTCATGACCAGCACGTACCATCCTTTCCAGGAGGAGAACACGGGCGGCTTTTCTTCTTGGTCACTCATTTATTTCGATGTTTTTACTTTCTGGTTCGCTGGCGTGCTCGTCTTCTTCAGCGACACCAGGTTGGTAAACAAACGGTAGGCTCCCGGTACTCCTTCCGGCAATTCCCGGAAAAAGGAAAGTCCGGTGTAGACATAATGGCCTTCCCCATAGCGTGCAATCAGCAAACTTCCGTCTTTGGGTTGCTCCCCGGTATCGTTCATTGAAAGTACGGCTTCAAAATGCGCATCCCACTTGTCAGGAAAATACAATCCCCGCTCCTGCACCCAATCCTTAAAATCAGCCACGGTGATTTTGTTGGGATAGTTGAGCACCGGGTGATTGGGTTTTAACAGCCGTACTTCACTGTTCTCTTCCGTTACGCGATCACGGGATAACTGCAATGCATAGGGAGCGAATTGGTCTTTGTCCAGGGTAAGATCAGCAGGTGTGTTGTATTGCATGATCAGTGTGCCACCTTCTTTTACATAGTTCAGAAGGTCGGGCATGAAATACTTCACACGGTCATTGGTATTGAGTGCACGAACGCCCATGACAATGGCATCGGTCTTCTTCAGATTAGCCGGAGTGATTTCTTCGTTCTTCATCTCCCACACGTCATAGCCCATGTTGCGAAGTGCCGCCGGTATCTCGTCACCGGCACCTTTAATATACCCCACCAGGCTGCCTTCTTTCTTCAGGTCAAGGCGTATGGCCTTTGCTTTGGCCTTGGGTAATACCGTCTGTACGGGAATGTGATCGTATTGAATGGTCTGGATGGCCTGGTCGTACACTTTACCTTTTACTTCTGCCACTGCTTTCAGGGAGGAATAACTTTCTTCTTTGGCGGGAGTGACCATCAAGCGCACGCTTTTCTCCTCTCCTCTTTTGGTTAACTCAAACGGAATGCTTGCCGGTTCTGATTTCCATCCGGCCGGAAGCTGTAGTTTCAGATTGCCTTTAAGCAGCTGGGACGAAGATGACTTCACCAGCACACCAATTGACTTTGCCTTCTGGCTATTGAATACAATTACTTTTTCAGATAAGTTGACAAACAACGGAGGCACAATCTCAAACGGGCGAACGAGTTCTCCCTTCACCGGATCCGTCCACTTGTAAATAAGCGGTATATCCAACTCCAGTGGCTCCTGGTTCATCAGGAAACTCAATTGCACAGCGACCGCCGGAGTATTTTGCGCACGGCCGATCAGCTGCGGATCATTCACCGTAAACATGCCTTGCGTGTGTTCTTCTCTCAGCCAGTAGGGATCGGAATACGTAGCCGATGGCGAAAGCGTTTTTAACGACCGAAACGTAATCAGTTGATTGTCCTTCATCTCCACCGAAAGCGTGGAATCCATTTGAAGGCGTGTGCTCCTGATTTTCGTTAACTGCAAAGGATAATCGGAACGGTTGACCAGTTCAAAGGAAGCAGCTACCGGGTCACCCGGTGCCACCCAAAACTGATCGGCTGTCACTTCTGCAAACAGCCCCAGGCAATCCTGAATGAGTTGATTGGTTTCAGCCAGTTTACGGGTTTTCCATATCGATTCAGGTAGTGCGGCTATTTGTTTGCGGATGGTTAACAATGAAGGAACCAGTTGTGAGGGTTTTTCCGGGTTGAATTCAGCAATGGCTTTGTCAATCAGGAGCTGTACGCCTTCTCCTCCCTGCACTCTTGTCCAGGTCGTATTGATGCCTTCAAAAATGTCTTTCTGTGCCTTCGCACCTTTCATGTATTCAAAATACTCCGGTGCTTGGCCTCTTTTGCCCGGAGAGCCAAAGCCCTGGCTCTTGTGCTGTGTTCGGCTTTCCGCTGCTATTTCGGAATACGATTTGCCAAGCAATGGATTGTATGCACCTACCTCCATGGTGATGACACCCGGAGTGCTTTCATTGATGGTTTGATTCCACCAACGGCCGGTGTTGGTGTAGAGCCGCACCGGCGACCAGGTTCCCCACTGCCTGATCTGTTCCGGAAACTGGGTAGCATCGCCACTGAAATCAAAAGCTACCTGTGCCAATACGGCCGATGCCGTATGATGACCATGACCTGCACGCTCATCAGGCGGAAAGCGCGTGAGAATCACATCGGGTTTGAACTCACGATAAACACGAACTACATCCGAAAGGATATCCTGACGGCTCCAGATCTGAAATGTTTCCGTTGCTGTTTTTGAAAAGCCAAAGTCGTTGGCACGGGTGAAGTATTGGTGTCCGCCATCAATGTTACGCGCAGCCAGCAATTCCTGTGTGCGAATCAGTCCCAGTAAATCCCTGAACTCAGGGCCAATTAAATTCTGACCGCCATCTCCCCGTGTCATCGACAGGTACGCCGTAGTAACCAATCGCTCATTGGCGAGGTAAGTAATCGCGCGGGTATTCTCATCGTCAGGGTGCGCAGCTACATAAAGAACCGAGCCAAGAAAGTTGAGCTTCCTGAGTTTGAGTTTTATCTGTGAAGCATCGGGCTGACGATACTGTGCATTACACAATGAAGACGTGATCAGTAAAAGAAAGAAGAGAAACCTCATGCATTAAATTTTCGCCAAGGTAGGAAGTTAAACAAAGATGAAAATAACGAATTAAGAATGAAGATGTTAATAGTTGTTAACCTATAAGATTAGTAGAGATAGAGTGAGTATTGCGATGATTTTACCATACAAGTCTGTGTGGGGCACTTCAATGAATGTAACACGTAGGCCACGATGATCTGAGATATCGGCCCTCTTCAAGAGGATGAATCAAGACACGAACGAGGGCCTTCAGTAATGACGATGATTAACGAACTCCAAGACAAATCAAAACTTGCCTTTCACCTTATCATTGACCAGAAAAGTACCGTCTTCTTTAACTAACAAATGAATACGGCTGGTTTCTTTTTTGTCTGCGGTGAGAAAGTAGAGGTTGTATTCGTGCGGATTGACATAGTCCTTCAAGTCATCGGTGAACCCAAGCTCCATCCGGATGATTTCTCCGGCGGTCACTTTACGGGTAACAACGGTCTTACCACCTACTGCAATGGCTTTGAGACGCACTTCCTGATCGGATAGCTTGAGTGGTGTAATGT
>JAHEZH010000053.1 GCA_023251155.1 Flammeovirgaceae bacterium
CAAAGTTGAGGGTCTGAGAGTAAAGACCTACCCGCATACCTAAGCTCAATTTACTTTCTTTTATACCTAGGTGGTAAGCATAGGAAGCCTGTGCTTCCAGGTTATTCTGAGGCCCGAGTTTGTCATTGGCAATATAGGCACCAAAACCACTGTTGATTTTGAATATGGGAGCCGTAAAGCTAATAATCTGGGTTGTTGGCGCCACTCCCCCTCCTACTGTAGGTGAATAGCCCAACCACTGGCTACGGTGTATAGCGGTGAGTTTGGTGATACCCTCCGTACCGGCAAATGCAGGGTTGAAATACAATGTATTGAACATGTATTGCGAAAACTGAGGGTCCTGCTGCGCTATGGACACAGAAGTAAAAAATGCGAATAACCCTATGGCAAAAAGCTTCTTCACTATTTTAAAGTAGAAAGTGGCATTAAATATAAATCAAATTACCTATTCACTTTCAATGTATGTAATTAAAGTGTAATAAAATATACGTCTTTCTAAAATCTTAGAACTGAACCAGTTATTTGATTCCGTTTGCCTTCTTAATATAGAGTTCCAGGGCACCGGTCATGGAAGGTGCATTGGGAAGAGGAGCTTCTATGTCAAGAATCAACCCGGCATCTTTTACTGCCTTAGCGGTTGTTGGCCCGAAAGCGGCTAACCGTGTATTATTTTGTTTAAACTCTGGGAAATTGACGAATAGTGAGTTGATGCCTGACGGGCTAAAAAATGCCAGGATATCATAAAACACATTTTTCAGATCGCTAAGGTTAGCCGCCACGGTGTGATAGATAATGGCCTCCGTGTATTGATACCCGTTGGATTTTAAAAAGTCGGGAATATCATTTTTCCGGATATCTGAACAGGGGAAAAGGAATTTTTCGTTTTTGTGCTTCTTTACGATCTCCAGAAGGTCCTTGGTGTCTTTCAGGCCCGCAAAAATTTTCCGCTTACGGATAACGATATATTTCTGGAGATAGTTAGAAGTCTGATCGGAGATGCAGAAGTATTTCATGTCTGCCGGCATTTCAATCTTTAATTCCTGGCAGATATGGAAGAAATGATCTACCGCATTGCGACTGGTGAAGATGATGGCGGTATGATTAAGTATTTCAATTTTTTGCTTACGAAATTCTTTTACCGGAACTGGCTCTACCTGAATGAACGGACGAAAATCGATCTTAAGACCAAATTTTTCTGCTAGCTTGAAGTAAGGTGAGTTAGGATCTGTAGGAGCTTCTTGAGTGACCAGAATACTTTTTACTTTTCGAGTCCTTTCATTAACAGTTTCCGCCATATCTGCACTAGTCCGGAGTGTACTTTTATAAAAACAATAACTTAACTACAATCACTACAGGAAAAATTTCCGTAGCGCAAAGGTAGGAAAATAAATGAAAAGTGCTGTACGGTGATCTCTTCAATAATTTCAGAAAGACAATCGGAATCCAAAAAGCAAGCACCCAGCTCATCACATCGAAGAGGCGCATGAATGATTGCTTTGCGGCTACTCCAAAAACAAAATAGATGATCAGCAATACACCGATAAGCAGGCTGATCATAAATACGAGGCGGATGAAATTAAAAAACTGAATGGTTGCTGCTTCCGCAAAGTCAAATAACCGTGAAAAAGAAAAAACGATGAGTGACTTTAAAATAAGTAAGGCAAATATGAACACCGATAAACTAACCCAGCTGAATAACAGCCGGGTAACGCTGTAATAGTCGTTTACTTGCAGCCAGCTCCATGAGCCACGAGCATAAAAATTTATCGCCAGTAACAAAAACGACAAAAGCATACTCCCTATTCCGTAAAACAATAAGTTGCCGCTGGCTACAATTTTTGTACTGAGTACATTCTCTTCTCTTTCCTGCCCGGAAAACAATTTGATAAAGTTGAGGTAATCAAAAAGTAACTGAGGGTTGCTTCTGTAAAGCAGAACGAAGCAAGTCATCAAAACACCAAAGGCAATAATGGAGAAATCATGAAAGCGATTCCGGTTTCGTTCGGCCAAATCATCATCCGCACGCACAGCTGATACAAATGCAATGATCTTTACTGCACAATCGGGTCTGGCCTTCTGCTGATGGTGAATCGCCAATGTGAGCTCAGAGGTGTAGATGGAGGAAAGACTATCGAGGTTGAATTTTCTCTTCCCGGCCTCCAGGTTCGCAGCCAGCTGTCCGTTGATGAATAATACCAGAGGTTGAGCATTTTCAAATTCCAAAAAATCACCTTTGAACTCAGCCGCATCTACACCTATATATATAGTGTTGCTCTCCAGGCTTACGCTGTCCGGGTTCACGTATGCTCCATCGCTGAACAATTTAAATTGGCCGGACAGATCTTTGACTACCACGCGATGCTGCTGTGCCACTACAAAATGGGCCTTACCTAAAATGAAAAAGAGAAGAATGAAACGATACATGCCCAAAACAAGCGCGCCAAAATATTTAAAACCGCTAACTACAAACTTAAAAAAATGTTCTGACTAACTTTGTGTTTACAAAAATGGCAGGACTTTATATTCATATTCCATTTTGCAAGCAGGCCTGTCATTATTGTGATTTCCACTTTTCCACCAACCAGTCTACCCGCAGAGATCTGATAGCGTGCATCAATAGAGAGCTTGAGCTTCAGAAAGATTATCTGCACCAGGAAATCATCAACACGATCTATTTTGGAGGTGGTACACCTTCCCTGCTTTCGGCCGAAGAACTGAATAAAATAGTTGAATCCATTCATTCTATCTATAAAATAAGCGAACAGGCTGAAATCACACTGGAGGCCAACCCGGATGACCTTTCGGAAGAAAAACTGAAAGAACTACGGCTGGCTGGTGTTAACCGTTTAAGTATCGGAATACAATCATTCAACGATGCGATTTTAGCGTTTTTCAATCGTGCCCATAATTCGACCGAAGCTTTCAATTCTGTTGCCCGGGCAAGAGCCGCCGGTTTTGATAACATCAGCATAGATCTGATGTATGCCATTCCTGGTCAGAGTCATGAGCTCTGGCAAAAAAATATGGAGCTTGCGCTGAGCTTGCACCCCGAACATATATCATCCTATACATTGACCATTGAAGAAAAGACCGCATTTGGTCAATGGGCCAAACGCGGAAAGCTAAAAGGTGTGGAGGAAGAATTTGCAGCACATGAATTTGAACTGCTAATGAACACCATGAGTACTGCAGGGTATGAACATTATGAGATCTCCAATTTTTGCAAGCCAGGTTATCATTCAAAGCATAATAGTAACTATTGGCGTCAGCAAAATTACCTGGGTATCGGGCCGAGTGCCCATTCCTATAATGGAGTTAGCCGCCAGTTTAACGTGAGCAACAATGCGGCCTACATCAGATTGCTTCATGAAAACAAAATACCTTTTGAACTGGAGACACTCACCCCTGAAAATAAAATCAACGAATTTATCTTTACCACACTGCGCACCTCATGGGGCTGCAATCTCAACTATTTAAAAACGCACCTGAATTACGACCTGATAAAATCGCAAGGTCCCTATTTAAAGAACTTGCAAGAAAAAGATCTGATTTCCATAAATGATGAGCGGCTTTTGCTTACGCATAAAGGAAAATTCCTGGCTGACCAGATTGCCTCTGACTTATTTGTTGTGAGTTAACGAGCCGCTTCTTCTCCGGCGATCAGGAATTTATTACTTTCGGCCACCTATATCACATGACACCTGAAGAAAAACGTGTATATCTTCTGTTGAAGGCTGTTATTTATCATTACCACGGCCTGGATGAAGCAGAGAAGCTAGACCTCGATGATAGCGCGACCAAACTGGATGCTGCAGAACAATTAAAGTGGGCGCTCGATTTTGTGGCTAAAGATTACCTCACCGCTTTCGATCGGGCAAGGGTGTTTCTTAATGAAATCATCGGAGATTACACCAAAGAAAAACGCATTGAACTCATCAACATGGTGTGGCAATCCAACAATCTGAAAGGATACGTTACCGAGATGGAAGCTACGGCCATGCTCAAGCTTGCCAAAGACTGGAATGTGGAGAAAGAACTGATTGAACTGGTTCTTAAGTAAGAATTCTATTCACTTCTATTTAATAAAACCCTGCAGCGGTTGAAATTTTGCTTTATAAAGCAAAAGGCCCTCCTGAGGGGCCTTTACTTGTTTAAAATAGATTGCTGATTACAGTTTGAATGCTTTTTTAACGGCATCCACATAGTCCAGTTTTTCCCAAGGGAAGAGCTCCACCTTCATCTTCAATTCGTTTTGTTTTCCTTTATTGAAGATCTTTTCTACCACTTTAGACTCACGGCCCATGTGACCATAAGCTGCCGTTTCAGAATAGATAGGGGTTCTCAGTTTGAAACGCTCTTCGATAAAGTAAGGACGCATATCAAAAATTTTCTCAATCTTCTTCGAGATCTCGCCATCAGTAAGGTTCACTTTAGCGGTACCGTATGTATTTACATACAATCCTACAGGCTTGGCTACACCAATCGCGTAAGCTACTTGCACCAATACTTCATCACACACCCCTGCTGCAACCAGGTTCTTGGCGATGTGACGTGTTGCATAGGCTGCAGAACGGTCAACCTTTGAAGGATCTTTTCCTGAGAATGCACCACCACCATGAGCACCTTTACCACCGTAGGTATCTACAATGATCTTGCGACCCGTTAAACCGGTATCTCCGTGAGGGCCACCGATTACGAATTTACCGGTTGGGTTTACGTGATAGGTGATATCATTACCGAATAACTTCTGAACGCGTTTAGGTAATTTCTTAGCAATGCGCGGCACAAGAATGTTGATCACATCGTCCTTGATCTTGGCCAGCATCACGGAATCCTTAGCAAAATCATCGTGCTGGGTAGAGATGACAATCGCATCGATGCGCTGAGGCTTGTTATCATCTGAATATTCAATTGTCACCTGAGACTTGGCATCCGGACGGAGGTAAGTCATCACCTTTCCTTCTCTGCGGATCACAGCCAACTCGCGCAATAGCAAGTGAGCCAACTCCAGAGGAAGCGGCATCAAATTGTCCGTTTCGTTGGTCGCATAACCGAACATCATACCCTGGTCACCCGCGCCCTGATCTTCTTTCTTCTTACGCTCAACGCCCTGGTTGATATCGGCAGACTGTTCGTGGATAGCTGAAAAAATACCGCAGCTGTTGGCTTCGAACATGTATTCGCTCTTGGTATAACCAATCTTTCTGATTACCTCACGGGCGATGTCCTGCACATCCAAATAGGCTTTTGATTTAACCTCACCTGCCAATACTACTTGTCCGGTAGTTACCAGTGTTTCACACGCTACCTTAGAAGTAGCATCGTAAGCTAAGAAGTAATCGATAAGCGCATCTGAAATCTGATCCGCTACTTTGTCTGGGTGTCCTTCCGACACTGATTCTGATGTGAATAAGTAAGGCATAGTTGAAGTTAATGATCTTGTTTAAGGTCGCAAAGATAATAAGTACATGAATATAGCAAGGGTTTAACCTATTGAATTAATAGGTTTTACGCCAAAAAAACAAAGACCGCGGGAGTTTTAGGCCATGCTTCTTTACTGGCCTTCCATTGTTTGATTGTTTTTGTCTGTATGGATTCATTTTTACCGGTGATATCAATGGCTACCGTAAGTAATGTTTCCGACTGAAGATGCTTCAATAAATGATCAAACAGAGAAGTATTACGATACGGCGTTTCGATGAAGATCTGGGTTTGATTCCTGATTTTTGATTCACGTTCCAGCTCTTTAATCTTTGCCGCTGCATCTTTTGCCTCTACGGGCAAATAGCCATGAAAGGCAAATTGCTGTCCATTTAACCCCGAGGCCATCAATGCCATCACTATAGAGGATGGTCCTACCAATGGCACCACGGTTATCTTGTGCTGATGAGCATACTTTACCGCCAAAGCTCCAGGATCAGCAATACCGGGGCAACCCGATTCGGAAAGTATGCCCACGTCAATACCTTCCGATAAGGGTTTTAATAATTGGTTCAGCTCTGCCTCTTTTGTATCCTTATTTAACACCTGAAAGTGAAGGGCCTCGATGCTTGAATAGATTTTAAGACTACTTAGAAATCTTCGTGCCGTGCGCACGTCTTCAACCACGAAGTGAGTTAATGGTCTAATGGTATCCATCAGCTGCTGAGGGATAACCGATAAGGTATCCTCCGCTATGGGTACAGGGATCAGGTAAAGTTTGCCACTCATGCCTTGCCTAAAAACTGCAATACCATTTGAGCAAACTCCTGTGGCTTTTCCGCCTGCACCCAATGACCGGTGTCAATACTTTCAATCTTTGCCTGTGGGAACAGCTGTAAGATCACTGCCTCATCGCCCGGTTTATAATAATTGGATCTTGCTCCTTTTACAAAAAGTGTTGGCCCGTCAAAGGTTCCGGGGTATTGTATATCGACACCAATATTTTCAATGCTTTTGTCAATGCCCGGCAAATTGATCTTCCATTCAAATCCATTATCTGTTCGTGAAAGATTCTTCAGCAAAAACTGACGTACGTCTGGCTCAGGCACGTGCTCCGATAGCAACTGGTCTGCTTCATTGCGCGAAGTGAGTGTCTGAAGATTGATCGACTGTAGTCCTTCTAAGATTGCATCATGATGGATGGGATAATACTTGGGAACAATGTCAACCACAATCAGCTTACTTAACTTATCCGGATTCTTTACTGCAAAGTTCATGGCTGTCTTGCCACCCATGGAGTGACCCAGAATGACCGGGTTCTCGATTTGATGTTCGGCCAGAAACTCTTCCAGATCAAGCGTCATCGCTTTGAAGTCAAACTCATCGCTGTGGGGCGACTGGCCATGATTGCGCTGATCCACCAGATAAACCTTAAAATGAGTGGCAAATGTTTTAGCATGGGTAAACCAATTGTCGGATGAACCGAACAACCCGTGAAGAATAATAAGCGGCTCACCCTGGCCCGATTCTCTGAAGAATAATTTCATTTTCCCTTTATTGTATTCGTGCCTAACCTATGTGAGGCAATATTTAGTGGGGCAATTTACAAAATGGATTTCTTCATTCTGGTATATTTGCCGCAGGTCGGCATGAGCCGACCTTATTTATTTTTTGATATGCAACTCCATAATTCGTATTATCAACTTCAAGGACTAGCCATTACCGACATCTGCAATCAATTCGGAACTCCATTATATGTATATGATGCGAATACGATTGTCGCGCAGCTAAAAACATTGCAGACTACGTTTGCCGAGAGTCATGTAAAGGTGAAATATGCTGCCAAGGCATTAACCAATATCTCTGTACTTAAGCTGTTGAAGAAAAACGGATCGGGTATCGATGTGGTCTCTGTAAACGAAGCCCGTCTTGCACTGCATGCCGGCTTTGATCCAAAGGATATCATGTTTACCTCCAATAGTGTGGGCATCGATGAAATTGCAGAAGCGGTTGATCTTGGCGTGTATATCAACCTGGATAATCTATCCATACTGGAGCAGTTTGGCAAAAAATACGGAAGCTCCTACCCTTGCTGTGTGCGGCTTAACCCAAGTATCATGGCCGGAGGCAATCTGAAAATATCAACAGGCCATAGCCAGTCCAAGTTTGGTATTCCGGTAGAGCAGATGGATCAGATCAAAGCATTGGTTACTCACTATAATATAGTGATCAATGGCCTTCATATTCACACCGGCTCAGAAATCAAAGATGTGGATGTGTTCATGAAAATGGCCGACATTCTTTTTGATCTGGCGGTTGATTTCACGCATGTGAAATTCCTCGACTTTGGGGGTGGTTTTAAAGTGGCTTACAAAAAGGAAGATGCCGTTACCGATATGCCAAAGCTTGGCCAGCGATTGAATACCGCTTTTGCCGATTTCAATCAGAAGCACAACCGTAATCTTGAATTATGGATCGAGCCAGGAAAATTTATTGTGAGTGAAGCCGGTTATCTTTTCACGAAAGTGAACATTGTAAAGAAGAACCCGACCATTACTTTCCTTGGCGTGGATTCCGGGTTGAATCACCTCATACGCCCGATGATGTACGATGCGTATCATGAAATTGTAAATGTATCCAACCCAACAGGCAAAGAACAGACTTATACGGTGGTAGGAAATATCTGTGAGACGGATACGCTGGGCGCTGACCGGAGTTTGAATGAAGTGCGCGAAGGGGATATTCTGGCTTTTAAAAATGGTGGTGCCTATGGTTTCTCTATGGCTTCTACTTACAACTCGCGTTTTCTGCCAGCCGAAGTATTGGTGATTAATGGCGAGGCAAAACTAATTCGCCAGCGCACTACGTTTGAAGACCTGCTGCACGGGCAAATTGATGTGATCTGATTTCATTTCCCGCAGCGACCCTGATCCGCCAGGTCCAAGAACAGCAATTGCATCAGTCGCTGTGAATGATGCTGTCTCTTTCAAAAATAATCCGAAGGTCTTTTTATAAAAGAACGAACATTCATTTATATTTGTCTGCTCATGAGAACGAGGGACGAGAACAAAGAAGCGGCTATCCGGGAAGAGGCCATTAAGATGATTGTGAAAGCAGGCTTCGATGGGCTGAGTATGCAGAAACTGGCGAAAGCAGCAGATGTATCTCCCGCAACGATCTATATCTATTTCAAAGACAGAGAAGACCTGATCATTCAACTCTGGACCGGCGAAATGGAGAAGATGGCAGCAGCAACACTTGAAGGCTTTGATGCAGCGATGTCGTTTGAAGAAGGATTGCGCGTGCAATGGATGAACCGGGCAAACTATTTCATGAACAATCAGCTGAGTATGCACTTCATGGAACAGATCAAGTACTCGCCTTATGAAAATCTTTCGCGAAAGAAAATGAACCAGACGTTTATCTCCATACAGGGTGAATTTGTTCACAACGCCATCAAGCGAAAAGAGCTGGTGAAACTTCCACTGGAGGTGTACTGGTCTGTAGCGTACGCCCCTCTTTATCAACTGGTGAAAATGCACATGACCGGTCGCGGCCTGGCCGGTCGTGATTTTAAACTGGATGATAAAATGATGGAACAGACGCTGCAACTTGTTTTAAAAGCACTCAAACCATAACACCATAACCGGTCTCCTTATGCAAACCCAGATTAACACTCATACGAACGTCATCATTTTCAAAACCAATATTGAAACAGAGCAAGACCTGCACAAGCTGGCTTCCCTGCTAGGTACCGAGCCCAGCATTCGCAAGTGGACCGTAGATCGTGAAGACATTGACCATGTTCTTCGCATTGAATCGGAAGGGGCCGATGAAATGACGATTAAACAAAGCGTGGAATATGCCGGCTTTGTTTGCGAAGATCTTGATGATTAACTGAATCCTAAACTACTCCCGGCATAGTGACTTGCAGTACCCTGTAAGCTCTGTGCTCTACACTTCTCTCAAACCCATTACTGCATGGAACAAAAAACATTCTCTCGCTACGAAATATTTGTCGTAGCCATACTTACTATACTTCAGTTTACGCTGATACTGGACTTCATGGTATTATCGCCCCTGGGTCCTTTTCTGATGCCTGATCTTCACATTACTACGGGACAGTTTAGTCATGTAGTCTCTGCTTATGCATTTAGTGCGTTTGCTTCCGGTATTCTGGCGGCAGGCTTTGCCGATAAATACGATCGCAAAAAGCTACTCCTTTTTTTTTACATCGGCTTTATTGCCGGAACATTGTTTTGCGGATTGGCCACTTCCTACTACTCCCTGCTTGCAGCACGTATTGTAACCGGGCTTTTTGGTGGTGTCATTGGCTCTATTTCCTTCGCGATTATTACCGACCTATTCCGACTGGAAGTAAGAGGCAAAGTAATGGGCTTTGTGCAGATGGCATTTGCCTCCAGCCAGGTATTGGGATTACCCATCGGACTCTACTTTGCCAATTTGTGGGACTGGCATTCTCCCTTTATGATGATCGTACTGGTAAGCATCATTGTAGTGGGGCTGATCATCGTTTATCTCAAACCGATTGACGAGCATCTTAAAGTAAAGTCGGACAGAAATGCGTTTATGCACCTGGCGAAAACAGCCACTAATGGCATCTACTTCCGAACTTTTATTGCTACCGCATTATTGGCAACAGGGGGATTTATGATGATGCCCTTTGGTACGGTATTCGGAGTGAATAATCTTAAAATTTCCAAAGATGATCTGTGGATACTTTATACGGTCACGGGCGTTTTCTCTATGGTGCTTGGACCATTGAGCGGAAAGCTTGCTGATTCATGGGGGAAATACAAAGTGTTCCTGCTGGGATCTGTTACGGTGATTTTTATTTCGATTTACTATACTCAACTTGGCCCTACTCCGCTGTGGATGGTGATGATCATTAACATTGTGATGTTTGCCGGTGTTTCTGCCCGCATGATCTCCTCCTCTGCACTCACCTCAGCAGTCCCCGCCCTGCAGGATCGCGGAGCTTTCATGAGCATCAATTCATCGTTACAGCAGTTATCGGGTGGCCTGGCAGCTTATGCGGCCGGGTTAATTGTGGTGCAGGCGCCCTCGGGCAAACTGCAACACTATGATACTATCGGCTATGTCGTATCCGGCACTACGGTCATCACCATGATACTGATCTGGTTTGTGAATGACTATGTGATGAACAAACCCCAACCTGCTGCACCACCTGTAGCTCATGCGGCAGAGTAACGGGGACTTCGTAATTTTACAATTGTAAATTAATCCACTTCATGCCATCACATCCGCAGCGCTACGACCTTATTGTAATTGGTGGTGGTGCTGCGGGTTTTTTTGGCGCGATCAATGCCGCAGAAAAAAGCAAAGGCCTTCGTGTGTTACTCCTCGAGAAAACGAACAAGCTTCTTTCCAAAGTAAAAGTGTCAGGGGGAGGGCGTTGCAATGTTACACATCATTGCTTCAGTCCCGCGCTACTATCACACCATTATCCGCGCGGACAGCGGCCACTTAAAAATATGTTTCACCAGTTTCAGGCCAGCGATACCATTGCGTGGTTTGAAAATCGTGGGGTAAAACTGAAAGCAGAAGACGATGGGCGTATGTTTCCTGTTACGGATAGCTCGCAAACGATTATCGATTGCTTTTTGAATGAAGCGGAGCAACTAAAGATTGAAATACAAACCAGTTGTGAAGTCACAACGATTGAAAAGACAGCGGATTACTTCGCACTCACGGCCAATGATAAGCGTTATCACGGTGCTGCTCTTTTAATTGCGGCGGGTGGATATCATAAGAAAGAAGGATACGAATGGCTGGCTGATTTGGGTCATGAGATTGTACGCCCCATTCCTTCTCTATTTACTTTCAATGATTCAGAAAAAGAATTCACCTCGCTGATGGGTGTGGCTGTGCCAGAAGCAGAGGTGCGCATCGCCGGATCAAAGTTTTCGCAGCGCGGATCATTGCTCATTACTCATTGGGGGCTGAGCGGCCCTGCCGTAATAAAACTTTCAGCGTGGGCCGCCGAAGAGCTATTCAAACAGAACTATACATTCACGGCATTAGTCAACTGGACGGGCGTACCAGAAACAGAAGTACGTCACTCGCTGATGAAGCTGAAAACCGATAACAGCAAGAAGCAGATTACTACTTCACCCCTGTTTAATCTGCCAAAAAGACTTTGGGAACATTTGTGTGCCAAGGCGGCGATTGAAGAGAAAAAAATCTGGGCGGATGTGCCCAACAAATCCATCAACAAGCTGATTGAATTACTTTTTGCTTGCCCTTTTCGCATTCGGGGAAAGACCACTTTTAAAGACGAGTTTGTGACTTGCGGGGGTATTTCTCTTGCCGACATTGATCTGAAGACCATGGAAAGCAAAAAGACCCCCGGGCTTTACTTCGCCGGGGAAGTATTAAACATTGATGGAGAAACAGGTGGATTTAATTTTCAGGCGGCATGGACTACCAGTTATCTGGCAGCTACTGCTATCAGTGAAAAGCAAACGCCATAACTCACTTCATCAGCACAGGCGGGCCAATTTGCAGCATCTCTTCCCTTGGGCCGGGGATCGGCTGTACTTTACAAACCCGTTAAAAACAAAAAACCCCCGAAAATTCGAGGGTTTGAAGTGGTGACAGAGGGAATTGAACCCCCGACACAAGGATTTTCAGTCCTTTGCTCTACCAACTGAGCTATGTCACCGGTTAAGGGCCACAAAAGTATATAAAAATACCACGGACGCAAATGTTGGAGACGATTTCGATGCTTTTTTTAGGTAGAATTGGACCTGAAAACTAACTTCCATCCAAAATCGATTGCATGGCTATTGTTCAACAGGTTGTATTTCTTCTAGTTCTGGTTGCCGCGGGGGTGTTTGTACGAAAAAGAGTACTTCGCCTGCGTGATAATATTCTTTTGGGTAAAAAAGAAGAACTGACGGGTGATAAGAGTCAGCGCATCAAAAATGTTTTGCTGGTTGCTTTTGGTCAGCGTAAGATGTTCAAGCGGCCCTTGCCGGCTATCCTCCACCTATTTGTGTATGTTGGTTTTTTAGTAATCAACCTGGAGGTTCTTGAGTTTGTGATCGATGGGCTGGCCGGAACGCACCGCATTTTTGCTCCTTTTCTGGGAAGCTTTTATGGTGTGCTGATGAATTTCTTTGAGTTTCTGGCAGCGGCTGTGCTGATCGCTTGTGTTCTTTTTTTACTACGAAGAAATGTTGTCCGCATTCCCCGCTTCTGGTCGGCCGAAATGACCCAATGGCCACGTACCGATGCTAACCTGATACTGGTTACTGAAATTATCCTGATGTTCGCCATCTTCTCGATGAATGCAGCCGACCAGGTATTGCAAACCCGTGATCATCATTACGTAGCGACCGGATCTTTGTTCTTCAGTTCTTTTCTGATTCCGTTGTTTCAAAATCTAAGCACTACTACGCTCATTATTACAGAGCGCTTCGCGTGGTGGTTTCACATTATTGGCATTTTGGGTTTTGCTATTTATGTTACTTACTCCAAGCACCTTCATATTTTCCTGGCGTTCTTCAACACGTATGCCGCGAAGCTGGAACCGAAAGGCCACATCAACAACATGCCGGTAGTAACGCGTGAAGTAAAATCAATGCTTGGGTTAACCGTAGCAGAAACGACACCTGCTGCCGCAGAAGCACCTCCCGGAAGATTTGGTGCTAAGGACATCAATGATTTATCATCTAACCTGTTATTGTCTGCTTACTCGTGTACGGAGTGCGGAAGATGTACGTCAGAATGCCCTGCCAACCTAACAGGAAAGAAACTGTCGCCACGCAAAATCATGATGGATGTGCGTGATCGTATGGATGAAGTAGGCCATAGCATTGCTGCCGGTGGCAAAGGGCTGGATGATGGTAAGACATTACTGAACGACTACATCACCAAAGAAGAGATTAATGCCTGCACCAGCTGCAATGCGTGCGTGGAAGCATGCCCTGTGCTGATTAATCCATTGGAGATTATACTTGAGCTAAGACGGTATGTTGCTATGGAGGAGTCGGGCTCGCCTGCCCAATGGAATGCGGTGTTCCAGAACATAGAGACCAACTTTGCTCCATGGAAATTTTCTGCTGCCGATCGGTTCAACTGGTCGAAGGTTTCCTGACAAGGAAAATCATCGCTAACCAAAATGTGTACTTCTAATTCAAACTAATGAACATACCAACAATAGCTGAACTCGCTGCCAAAGGCGAAACTCCCGAAGTATTATTCTGGGTGGGCTGTGCCGGATCATACGATGACCGCTACAAACGCGTAACGGTTTCATTTGTAAAAATCCTGAATGCCGTAGGAGTAAAGTTTGCCGTATTAGGTACGGAAGAAACCTGCACCGGAGACCCTGCACGCCGAGCCGGAAATGAATTCCTTTTTCAGATGCAGGCAATGGCCAACATTCAGGTATTGGATGGCTATGGCATCAAGAAAATTGTAACGGCTTGCCCTCACTGTTTCAACACATTAAAGAATGAATACCCAGAACTGGGTGGCCACTATGAGGTGATTCACCACTCTACCTTTCTGCAGCAACTGATCAATAATGGTCAGATCAAAATGAAAGAAGGTGGTTCGTTTAAAGGAAGAAAGATTACCTATCATGATTCGTGTTATCTCGGCCGGGCCAATAACATCTATGAAGCGCCACGCGAAGTATTGCAGGCACTGGACGCAGACCTGGTAGAGATGAAACGCTGCCGCACAACAGGACTATGCTGTGGTGCCGGTGGTGCGCAGATGTTTAAGGAGCCGGAAAAAGGGAAACAGGACATTAACGTAGTGCGTGCGGAAGAAGCATTGAATACAGGTGCCACTACTATTGCGGTAGCTTGTCCGTTTTGCATGACCATGATGAGTGATGGTGTGAAAAATAAAGAAAAAGAAAATGAAGTAAAGGTGAAAGACCTGGCCGAACTTATTGCCGAAGCACAAGGTTTATAATAACTACGAATTTCAAGTGACGAATTGTGAATTAAAAATCACAGAACTCAATCATCCACTTTGTAATTCGTCTATCTAAAATTGAAATTATGTTTGCCCCCTTTGAAGAACTAAATGAGAATAGCCGCTTATGGATTTACCAGGCGAGCAGGGCTTTCTCTGAAAATGAGAAAAATAATATTGAAGCGACACTTCATGCCTTCTGCGAAGACTGGGCGGCACACGGCCATCCTTTGAGGACGAGCTTCAGAGTAGAACATAACCAGTTCATCATTCTTGCTGCGGACGAGTCCTATCATTTGCCCAGCGGTTGCTCAATCGATAGTTCTGTACACGTAATCAAAGAGATACAACAACATACGCAGATCGATTTCTTTGATCGCACCCAAATTGCCTTCCTGACCGGAGGTACGGTAACGCTTTTTCCATTAAGCCAACTGAAGAATGAATTTGCCGATGGTGTACTAAATGCCGAAACTCCAGCGTTTAACAACCTGGTGGCCACCAAGGCAGAATGGTCAAAGGGCTGGCTTGTTCCTGCCCGGACAACATGGATTTCACGTTATTTACCCAAACCTTCGGTAGCTTCCTGATCGTTTCCTTCGAGTCTTTTTCATATCTTAGAAGCACTTTTTATTTCTATGCGAAGCATTTCTCTTTTGCTATTAGTGGTTTTGTCGCTGGTGTCATGTAGTCCTCAAAAAAAGGCTCAGAAGAATTTCAAGCTGGCCAAATACCAAAACGTGATCAATTACTATCTCAAAGTACTTGAGAAGCAACCTAATAATAGCAAAGCGAATTACTTTGTAGCCGAATCATTTCGTTTATCCAATCGCATTAAAGATGCCGAGAAGTTTTATGCCAAAGCCAATGGCCCAGGCATTGACAAAGACACGGTAGCCCTTTATTACGCCAAGGCACTACAGGCCAATGGTAAATATGCTGAAGCGAGAAATACGCTGGAGGAAATTGAATCTTCCATTGAAGAAGAACCTTTACGCAATCACGTACGCAAAGAGATAGAAGGGCTGAACAAGCTGGAGAAATTATCGGAGAACAAAAGCTATTACAAAATCAAAAATCTGGAAGCGATAAATACTCCTTTTGCAGAATATGCTCCGGCTTACCTGAACAACGAACTGTACTTTGCTTCCTCACGCGGCAATCAGCGCATCTACGAGGCATCGGGCACGCCTTTTACCGATCTGTATAAAGTAGAAACAAAAGGTGCTAATGTGGATATCGCTACCCTGGCACCGTTGCCCGACATGATTAACTCTCCCAGTGTAAACGAAGGAACCATTACTTTTTCACCGGATGGAAAAATAATGGTGTTCGGAAAAGGGAATACCGGCAAAAAGAAAGGTGCTTACGATGTGGATCTTTACCTCTCCCGATTCAGAAACGGAGCATGGACAGAGCCTACTCCCATCAACATCAACACCCAGATTAAAGAGAATGACCCCACTTCTTACAACTTCTCATGGGATTCCTCACCGGCATTCAGTCCGGATGGAAGAACGCTTTACTTCTCATCCAACCGCAAAGGCGGCTATGGCGGACTGGATCTGTACTCGGCACAGATGGATTCGCGTGGACGATTTGGTAAAGTGAAAAACCTGGGACCGGATATCAATACCGCTGGTGATGAGTTGTTCCCGTATGTAGCCGAGAGCGGAAAAATGTATTTCTCTTCGGATGGACATCCCGGATATGGTATGCTGGATATTTTCGTAGTGAACCGGGTGAACGGCAGAACGGTAATTGAAAATCTTGGTCAGCCCATCAACAGCACCAGCGATGATTTTGGAATGTATTTGTTCAAACCGGATCGCGGGTTCTTTACATCGAACCGCGAAGGTGGTAAGGGCGATGATGATATTTATACTTTCATCAACGAAGATCCTAACCTGAGAGTGGTAAACTACTATCTGCAAGGCATTACCTACACAACCAAACCCGACAGTTCACGTGTTATACTACCCGATACCAAAGTGACATTGATTGATGCCCGCGGCAATGTGATGCAGGATTTCACAACGGGCAACGATGGCAAATTTCTATTCAGAGTATATGAAAATGAAAACTATTCACTTACCGGTGAAACGGACGGCTACATCGTAAAGCGTCAACCGTTTACTACTTCCGGCAAATCTGTTCCACTGGAATCATTGAAAGATCTTGTTACGAACATCACACTGGATACCGTAATGGTGCTGGATAAATTGCAGAAAGATGTAGTCTTTCGCCTGAATAACATTTATTTTGAATACGATAAGTGGGATATTACTAAAGAAGCAGGGACAGAACTGGATAAGTTAGTAGAACTGCTTAACGACAATCCGGAGATTAAAATTGAAATGGGATCACATACCGATAGTATTGGTACGGTAGCTTATAACATTGGCTTATCGCAACGCAGAGCGGAATCAACCGTGAAGTACCTGATCTCAAAAGGCATAGAACCGGCACGACTGGTAGCCAAGGGCTATGGTAAATCAAAGCCGATTGCACGTAACACTAATCCGGATGGGACAGATAACCCGAGAGGTCGTGATCGCAACCGAAGAACCGAATTTAAGATCCTGGAGATCGGCCCTGTGCAAAAGAAAACGGTCGATGAGGATGACGAAGACAAGTACTTTAAGAATGAGATGAAGAAAGAAAACGACAATTAGGTGGCCTGCTTCACTCCCTGTTAACATTGTTGCTCTTTCCCATGGATGCGTGTTTACATTCATAAACATAAAAGTTTACCCCGATCTTGTCTTAGGTCGACTTGTCCATGCCGGTACTGTTCTGATTCCGATTCCCTCTTCGAAAAAAATGCGCTTTGCAGTTAACCAAGCTACCCAATAAAACGAATAAAGGCTGCCTTTTGAGACAGCCTTTACTTTTTCTAGTATCCCTTCAGTATTCCTTTTTCGATAGCAGGCACTCCTTTAATCATCCAATCAGGTGCTTCCGCTCCTTTCAGATAGTGATTAAAGAACTGCATCATCCGGATCTGGAAGTCCATACGGTTCTCCCGCTTTACCGGCCAGTGTGGTTCACCATTATAGTTAAGCAACCATACGGGTTTATTTAATCTACGCATGGCCATATACATTTCTATCCCCTGGTACCAGGGCACTGCACCATCGGCATCGTTGTGAAGCAACAGCAATGGTGTTTGAATTTTATCGGCAAAGAATAACGGAGAGTTTTCAATGTATTGCATTGGTTTTTGCCAAAGGGTACCTCCTATTCTGCTCTGTGTATGCTCGTATTGAAACATCCGGCTCATCCCGCTCTCCCAGCGGATGCCGCCATATGCACTGGTCATGTTGGCCACAGGCGCACCTGCTTCTGCTGCTTTAAACAGGTTAGTGCGTGTAACCAAGTAAGCGATCTGGTACCCGCCCCAGCTATGGCCTTGTATACCGATGTTGTACTCATCCACAAAACCTTTAGCGATCAGCGAAGTAACTCCGGGAAGAATGCAGTTGTGTGCGCTTTCTCCGGGGTAACCAATTTTATAAACGATGTCCGGCACAAACACTAAATATCCATTGCTCACATAGGTTGCTTTATTAATGGTAGAGCGAAGTGGTTCTGGCTTGATATGCCCATGCAGATTGTCTGATTCTTTTTCGTAGAAGTTCACGATCATGGGGTACTTCTTTCTCGGATCAAATCCCTCCGGTTTATACAACAATCCCTGTAAAGGGATATTATCCAATGATACCCAGTTGACCAACTCAACACTTCCCCACAAATAATTTTTCATCTGGGGGTTGGCATCGCTGATTTTCTTCATCGAAGCAAAGTTTCCATCTGCTGCCCATACATCAGGGAATTCGCGGAAACTCTCGCGCGTAAATAAAATATGACTGGTGTTTTTTGCTTTCACTACTCCGCCAAAGCGATAATTTTCCATGATTAGCTTGGTCAGCTTTCCATTGGCCAGATTCAGTGTATAATACCCGGAAGCTTTGGTCACTTCATTGAAAGCAGATAGTAAAAGTTCTTTGGAAGGATCAATGAAACGCTCTTCACTATCTTGTTTTACATATCGGTATACGATCTTATCACTGCGCCCTGTTTTTGTGAGATTCACGGGTTCTTTCATTCCTTGCGGATCGAATGCCCATATATCGTAGCGATCATAAATTAAAAGCTGCTGATCGTCTTTGGTCCATCCTGCCGTTCCGTATTGCGATGGGTAGTCCGGATGATCATCTTCTTCATCGGCAAACTTTACACGCATGCTGCGGTTGAGCTTTGCTGTCTTACCGGTAGCATTAGCATAAGCGTACCAGGCGGTATCGGTCTGACTGTACCAAATGGTATAGTTGGCCTTAGGTGAGAGTGAGGCATTACCTTTGATTTGCTTCGCAATGGTTTTGCGCGATCCGTCTTTCAGATTGAAAAGATAAAAATCGTTAAAGGTAGCGGGGTCATACACAATCATATCGCGATAAGGCAAATTGCTTTCACCTAATGCATAAATGGAATTGCCTTCATCGCCCGTTTCAATACCAGGAATTTCTTTGCTCCCCAGCTGTGTCAGTTTTGATGACCCCGGATCCACTGCAAAAAGATACGATCTTTTCTTTTCCGCATCGAGCTGTTTGTTTTGTTGCGGATAGATGTAGTCATCCTGCCAGTTCCATACTTCTACGTTTACAATTTCTTCAGCAAGTAAGGTGGTGTCCTGCACCAATGGTCTTGGATTGGAACCAAAGAAAAGTTTAGATCCATCTTTGGCGAAATAGGGAGAAGCATGCTCACTTACCAGCCAGCCGGCAGGAAGTGAAGTTGTTCGTTCATCCACTAACAATGTAGCGGCCGGATTACTGCTCTTCCAATGGTATAATTTAAAATACCGCACCTGCGCTTTGGTCGTATCGGTATCCAGCAGGAAAGCCGCCTGCATGCCATCTTCACTGACTGATAGCCCCTTTACTTTATACTTGCTCTTGCCTTCATAGATGGGTTGCAGCTTTTCATTTTTCAAATCATACCAATAGACTCCGGCTTTCATGGTACTATCATTGCCGGTAGAGGAGAATAAAAGACCCTGGCCTTGTTTGGCGAAAGTATAATCTTTAACAAAGCCGAAGGATTGTTCTTTATCGCTGGTGAGATTACGAACCACCAGGGTATACCCGTTGTCATCACTATTGCTCTTTTTCTTTTTAGGTTTCTCCGTTTTCTTTTCTTCGGGTTTTGCGTTGGCATCTGCCTTTGGCTTTACTTCTTTTTTGGCTTCCGCCTGATATGCCAACCAGCCCGCTGCTTTTTCCGGAATTTTATAGGACTTCACATTGGGGATGCGCTCTACCTTGCGTGAAGCAAAAGAATAAATACCTAATGAGTCTTTAGGCAGCTCTTCCTTTTTCTTCTTCTGCCTGCGCAGCTCTTTTACTACTTTCAGCTGCGGCTTGATTTTGAAGACGACATACTTGCTATCGAAGGTGATCTGAATTTCGGCCGCTCGCTTTGCTGAATCCTGAACGTTGTTTTTTAAATGATAGAATACCACCCTTCCGTCTCCCTCCTGAGGATTGATGGTGAACGTAGCATAGTTACCATCCGGTGAAATGGATTTGTGCATGATCTCTTTCCATGAATCGTACACGGTATGTGTCAGTGGCCGCTTCTGGCCCGAAGTATAAATGACCGTTGGTTTTTGTGCCAGGGCAAGCATGGCCCAAAAAATAAACAGGATGACGAAAAACGAATTGCGCATAGGTTTATACAAAGTGAGGATTAAAGCTAATGAATTCGAAGAAAGTGGCGATGAACAGATTGATAAGTGGAGAAAAACACCACATTTTGTGCATTAATCGCAACATCTCTATTTTCTTTTTCGGTTACTAAATGACCTCACTATTCCTCAAATGATTTAAAAATTGATTTATCCGCTTTTTATCATCTTTCTCTCCTGTAATGGTTTATAATTTTAGTACATGGCTTTGAAAATAAAATCATTAAGTAGATGAAGCCACTTTTTACAATCTGCCTGATGGTTGTCTTCTTCGGTTCGGTGTTTGGCCAAACAAAAGATACGACCCAGGTTTCCGACAACAGTAAGCTTACCGTAAAGGGTAAGGTATTTACCGAGACAGATACGCCTCTTCCAGGAATTAAAGTAACTGTATACAAAACATCCGTAAGCACAGAAACCAATGCCGATGGTGCTTTTGTCATCCAACTCAATACCCCCACCGATACATTGATGTTCAGCGGTGAAGGGTTTAAGAACAAGGGTGTGATCATGAATGGTAAAAATGAGATTACCGTACGGCTAGCCACTGAGGGTGTGGCCATGCCTTCTGTATCACAAATTGATAAGGACAAAGACGATTCACTGAAAGGCACTCAGGATTCTGTTACCACTTCGCCTGCAGGCATCGATTCGCTAAAGGCTTCCCTTCCACAAAGTGATTCACTTAAAATAAGCAGAACCGTACCAATGACTCCGGAAGTTAAAGACACGATTCCAAAATTACCTGCAGACACAACAGCCATTGCAACAACCAATGACACCACGGCTACCGGCCCGAAAGTAACGGGCGTAGTGACCTCATCGGATAACAAAGAAGGCGTACCCGGAGCAAGTGTGGTTATTAAAGGCACCACCAAAGGGGTGATTACCGATGTAACCGGTGCGTATACTATCTTCCTTAATTCACCGGAAGATGTACTGGTCTATTCTTTTGTGGGATTAGAGAATACCGAAGTGGCCGTAAATGGTAAAACGCAGATCGATGTAGTACTTAAAAACGAAGCGAAAGTGTTGAAGGAAGTGGTGGTGGTGGGGTATGGTACTATGGACCGCTCTACCTTAACCAGCTCTGTTTCATCGATAGGGAGCAGTGCATTGGAAAATGATCCGCTGCCCAGTGTAACACAAGCCATACAAGGTAAAGCAGGTGGTGTGCAGGTGACTCAAAAATCGGGTAGCCCGGGTGGTGGTATCAGCATACGTGTGAGGGGCACTACTTCCATCAACGCAAGTTCAGATCCGCTTTATGTTGTCGATGGTGTACCTGTAAACAGTACGACCAACTTCACCGGAGGTTCTGACTTTAACTTTGGTGGTGGCACTCAAGGAATTAACATCTTATCTTCGATTAACCCAAGTGATATTGAATCGGTAGAAGTATTGAAAGATGCCGCTGCTACCTCCATCTACGGAGCGCGTGCAGCCAACGGGGTGGTTTTGATTACCACCAAGAGAGGGAAAGCCAATTCAAGTTCGATCAGCTTAAGTGCTTATGCCGGAGTATCGCAAGTGCCGAAAGAACGCAGGTATAAGATGATGAACACCGAAGAGTACCTGTCTTACATGAAAGACTACTATGCCTACAAAGGAACACCTGTTCCTGCGCAGCTACTCAACACCGATACAGATACCGACTGGCAGGATGAAATTTTTCAAACCGCGCCTATTCAAAGCTATGAACTATCTGCTTCGGGCGGTGCCGATAAAACACAATATTATACTTCGATTGGTTATTACGATCAGCAGGGAACCATCCTGAACTCCGGATTCAACCGTTTAAGTGCGCGATTAAATCTGGATCATCAGCAAACGGAGAAATTGAAGTTCTCTACCAACCTCAATGTAACACGCGCAATCAACAAACGCACGCAGGAAGAAAACTCGAAAGAGGGATCAACTAAGAACGGTATTGTTGCACCTCCTAACCTTCCGGTTTACAATGCCGATGGGTCATACGCATTCGATAATGTTATTACCAACAGGGAAAACCCGGTGGCCATGTTAAACCTTCCGCTGAATCAGGCCGAAACATTCCGGATTCTTGGAAACGTTTCTGCGGAATATCAGATCATCAAAGGCTTCAGTTTCAAAACCAACTTCGGTGCTGACATGAGTTACATTGATGAGAATTTCTTTATGCCCCCTAATGGAATACGCTTCGTAGCTTCTTCGAAAGGATTAGGTGGAGCACGCAGCAGCAAAGATCAATTGTGGTTGAATGAAAATACGCTTACATACACTACTTCCATCGGAAATCACTCGATCAATCTTTTGGCGGGTAACTCCGTTCAGGAATCAAAATTCAGTTATGTCGATGCACGAAGAACCAACTTTGCTACCAACGATATTCCCGTGATCTCGGCAGGAGGTGTTATTGCCGGTGCATCTGCTACTATTCAGGAGTGGGCCATCGTGTCGTATTTCTCCCGATTGAATTATGGTTATAAAAACAAATATTTATTTACGGCGAACTTCCGTATTGATGGATCTTCACGATTCAGTGCTAACAACAAGTACGGTACGTTTCCATCATTTGCCGGTGCGTGGAGAGTTTCAGAAGAAGCATTCATGGACAACATCAGCAAAATCAGTAATCTGAAAATACGTGCCAGCTGGGGGATCACCGGAAATCAAAACATTCCTAACTATGCCAGCTACTCACTCTATTCTCCTGGCAGCAGTTATCTTAATCAGCCTGGTTTTGTTCCCAGCACATTCACCGACCAAAACCTGGGCTTAGGATGGGAATCCACAAAACAAACAGACATTGGTATTGATCTGGGATTGTTCAATGATCGCATCACGTTGCTTGCCGATTACTATGTGAAGAACACTTCTGATCTGCTGATCAACACACAAATACCTCGCACTTCCGGTTTTTCTACTACTTACAAAAACATAGGCGATATTCAGAACAAGGGTTTTGAGTTTGAGCTTACCACCAAAAACATACAAAGCAGCAAAAATGGTGGTTTCATTTGGACTACTTCGCTTAACATGACATTCAATCGTAACAAGATTGTGTACCTGCCTGAAGGCGATTTGTTTGGAGGCCTTGGAGGAACACTGAACATTGGCCGGGAAGGTCTTCCGATCGGCTCCTTCTATGGATGGCAAATGGCCGGAGTGAATCCGCAAACCGGATTGATTGATTTTGTAAAGAACGACGAAACCGTTGGCCCTCCAAGTGATCCGAATGATCGCAAAATTATCGGTAACCCCAACCCTGATTTCTTTGGAGGTATTACGAACAACTTCTACTTCAACGGATTTGATTTGAGTATCATGGGTCAGTTTACTTATGGCAATGACATCTTCAACTATAATCAATTCTCCCTTCTTTCCGGTAGCAGTGATAGCAACAATGGCTCAACGGACTGGAACAGAAGATGGAGAAATCCCGGAGACATTACTGACGTACCACGGCCAACACCCGGTGTGTTTGACAACTCTACTATCTCGTCACGCTTTATAGAAGATGGTTCTTTCTTCCGTCTGCGCAACATCACATTAGGTTACACACTTCCCGGGGCCGTACTCGATCGACTGAAAGTGAAGAACCTTCGCATTTATGCTACAGTGCAAAATGCTTATGTGTTTACAAAGTATAAAGGTTATGACCCGGAAGTAAGTTCTTCTATCGGTGGTGCCAACCCGGGCCTGGAATATGGCTTCGATTACGGAAGCTATCCGCAACCCCGGATCTTCACCGGTGGGATCAACCTTACTTTCTAATCATTCAAAACGAATTCAATCATGAAAAAAATAGTTACCCTTTCCTTACTGAGCCTGAGCTTGCTCGTGGCCACCAGTTGTAATGACCTCATCGATAAAGAACCCATCGATCAGATCTCTGCCAGCACACTTTTTGACAGCGAGCAAAATGCAAAAGGAGCTGTAACCTCTATCTACCGATCGCTGGAATCGCCTTACTACTATGGTCAGGCTTTTATGGTAGTGCCTGAATTTGCAGCGCAACATCTTCGCCACACCGCCAGCTACCCGGAATATGTGGAGTATACGGAAAACAGAATACGCATCGACAATGTGTGGTCATTGAATTTGTGGACAGCGATGTATGCAACCATCAACGCCACCAATCTGATCACTGAAAATGTTCCGGGCATGACCAGTGTGTCATCGGAAAACGTGAAGTTGCAAATGATCCGTGAAGCAAAATTCTTACGTGCTCTTACGTACTTCAACCTGGTGAGAAGCTTTGGCGATGTGCCGTTGATCACAACACCTACGGTATCAGCTTCTCCGGAGTCAACCAATGTATCGCGCACACCGGCAGCCGAAGTGTATGCCAAAATCATTGAAGACCTTACCGATGCCACTCTCCTGCCTGTCGCTTACAGTACTACCGAGGAAACAAAAGGTCGTGCTACGCAATATGCAGCAAAGGCATTATTAGCGAAAGTATATTTATACCTGGCAGACTATGCAAGAGCGGCTTCTTATGCAAAAGATGTGATTGAAAATGGGGGCTATACCTTGACTCAGGATTATCCTTCCATCTGGCAAACCGAAAATAGTTCTGAATCGATATTCGAATTGCAGTTTGATCAACAGGCGACAAATCCACTCGTAGGTGGTACTACCTGGAATGGAGCTACCCTTTTCTTTGCACAAGACAAAACTGTTGATCTGTTTGAACCCGGAGACATTCGCAAGAATTTTTCCATTTACACTACGAATGGCAAGTTTTATGTTGGCAAGTACCGTAACTACAATCCGGCCACGCAAAACTTAACCCTCATTCGTCTTTCTGAAATTTACCTGATTTACGCAGAGGCTGCTGCACGCGCCAATCAGGCTGCTGCGGGCGAGCCCTACACGTATTACAAATCCATACGCGATCGTGCCCAGGTAGGTACACCAGCTGAAACTAGTTTTACTGATCTGGCCGCATTCGTGCAGGCCGTGCAGGAAGAAAAAAGAAGGGAGTTGATTTTTGAAGGTGAGGCCTGGTACGATTATACACGCACCGGCCTGGCGCTTACTGAAATGATGGTAGTGCCTGATGCAAAACGCTACCTGTTCCCGATTCCTCAATCAGAACGCAACCTGAATACTCAGCTTAGTCAGAATAGTGCGTATCAATAGCATTCATTCTTGCCGAATTCAAGGGAAACCCGTTTTGTTTGTGCAGAACGGGTTTTCTTTTTTATGCTATGCTTTGTTCTTCATAAGAAAAGGAAAGCACTATCTTTATCTTATAAACCAACTACACCCATGAAAATAAAAACCACCGGATTGGTAACGGCAGCCTTACTGGCTGTTGTTGTCCTTGTATCACTGGCGTTCAGCACAGTAGAACAAAAAAGAGTTAGTGCAAAAACAGACTATACGGTAAAGGAATGGGAGCGCGCCAAAGCCTACACCAAAGAATACCTGGATGCCGCAACCGAAGAAACATTCGGCTTTAAGCCAACACCGGAGATGAGAAGCTTCGGAGAGCAGATGCTTCATTTGTCTGAAGCAAATTATGGAATGGCTTCTGCGGCAAGTGGCACGCCAAGCCCTATCAAATTCGGAGAGCTGGAAAAAGGAGCACTGAAGACAAAAGCAGAAATCAGCAAAGCCGTTTTGGATAGTTATGATTTTGCTATCGCTGCAGCCAAAGGAATGACGGATGAAAAGCTGGCCGGCAATGTAAAAATGTTCAACATGGAAATGACGGCAGAAACCGCACTGGCAAAAGCATTCGAGCATCAAACTCATCACCGCGGACAGACAACCGTTTATCTTCGCCTCAAAGGATTGAAGCCACCACAAGAAAAACTGTTTTAATCCTCATTAACGGATATCAAGGCATTGCTTCCCAGCGATGCCTTTTTTATTTAAAACAAAAGTGAAAACGGTATGAATCGAATGATCTGTTCATCATTTCTTCTCTCTTGGCCGCCCGTTTTGCTCACGCACAATCAAAAGAAGAAATAAAAATAGCCGCTGCCACTGAATCCTTGCATAACGCAATGATGGATTGATGCCGATCAAATAGTGTTAGACCGAATACTCTCGGCTGATCTGAGCTATGGACACTCCAGTGGAAAAATAGAAGACCAATCTTCGTTCATCCATGCATTACCAGTAGCTCATCTGATTTTGTAACGCTATCGATAAGCGAACAAACAATTAAAATCACTGACAACGTTGCCATTGTCCGGCACCGGTTAGATGCGGATACTTATGACAAAAGGCACCGCTACTACCGTTCATCTATCCGTTCTGCTGGTTTGACATAAACAAAAAGGGGAATGGAACTTACTTTCCAGGCTGGCGGTTAAACTACCCTACGTAATGAGTGACCTGGCACCTTCTTTTACTCCTAAAGAAAGAAGTGTCCAATTCTCTCTCAAAATTCAATCGATAATTTATGAAAACGTCTTCCTCCACCAACGATACGCTCGATCAGCTATCTGTAAATACACTTCGCTTCCTGTCCATTGATGCGGTTCAGAAAGCAAACTCTGGCCACCCTGGTCTTCCGTTAGGGGCAGCACCCATGGCTTATGTGTTATGGGCAAAGATCTTAAACTTCAATGCACAAAATCCAAAGTGGTTTAACCGCGATCGTTTTGTATTATCTGCGGGACATGGCTCTGCATTGTTGTACAGCCTTCTGCACCTTGCCGGATATGATCTTACCATGAAAGATCTGAAAGAGTTTCGTCAGACAGGCTCACGTACGCCTGGTCATCCGGAGAGTATGTTTACCCCGGGTATTGAAGTAACGACTGGTCCGTTGGGTCAGGGATTTGGTAATGGTGTAGGTATGGCTATTGCCGAAGCCCATTTAGCCGCACGCTTTAACAAGCCGGGTTATCATCTGATCGATCATTACACGTATGGTATTGTCAGTGACGGTGATTTGATGGAAGGTGTCGCTTCAGAAGCGGCCTCGCTGGCCGGTCATTTAAAGCTGGGTAAGCTGATTTATCTCTACGATGATAACAAAATTTCATTGGACGGGCCCACCAGTCTTGCTTTTACGGAAGATGTACTGAAGCGCTTTGAAGCTTACGACTGGCATGTGCAAACCGTAGCGGATGGAAATGATTTAAAAGCCATTGAGAATGCATTGGAAAATGCGCGCAATGAAAAAGATAAGCCTTCGCTCATTGCTGTAAAAACCATTATCGGATATGGCAGCCCATTACAAAATTCAAGCAAATCGCATGGCAGCCCGTTGGGGGAAGAGAATGTGCGCAAGACAAAAGCGTTTTTCGGATGGGATCCCGACAAGCAATTCTACATTCCGGAAGGAGTAAAAGAAAATATGCAGGCACGAAGCACTGCCGGTGCAGAGGCAGAAAAAGTGTGGAATCAACTATTTGACAAGTATAAAAAAGAATTTGCCAAAGAAGCGGCTGAGATAGAGTTGAGTTCACAAGACAATCTTCCTCAAGGATGGCAAAAAGCACTTCCTGTATTGAAGCCTGCGGATGGGCAACTTGCCACGCGTCAGGCATCAGGTAAAGCAATCGAAGCCTTACGTAAAACTGTGCCATGGCTGTTTGGTGGCTCTGCGGACCTGGCTTCATCTAATGAAATGTCAACCAAAGACGATGCCAGTTTCCAGCCCGGTCATTATGAAGAAAGTAATATTTGGTTTGGTGTGCGCGAACATGGCATGGGTTCCATTATGAATGGACTTGCCGCACATAAAGGTGTGCGCGTATTTGGAGGAACGTTTCTCACTTTCTCGGATTACATGAAAGGCGCTATTCGTCTTGCCGCTTTGACCGAAGCTCCGGTGATTTATGTATTCACACATGATAGTGTTGGCCTGGGTGAAGATGGCCCTACGCATCAACCCATCGAACAGGTGGCCGCACTTCGTATCATTCCTAATCTAGTTACCATTCGCCCTGCGGATGCAAATGAAACGATACAGGCATGGCGCGTTGCCTTGGAGCGTGAAAAAGGCCCGGTGGCATTGATCCTTAGCCGCCAAAAACTTCCTGTGATTGACCAGGATAAATTTCCTTCCGCAACGAATGTAGAGAAGGGTGCCTACGTACTGAAAGATTCAGGTGAAGGAAATACACCATTGATTCTGATCGCTACCGGATCAGAAGTATCTCTTGCATTGGCCGCACAGGAAAAACTAGCTGCCGAAAAAATAAACGTTCGCGTAGTGAGCATGCCTAGCTGGGAGCTTTTCGAAAAGCAGGATGCGGCATATAAAGAAAGTGTGTTACCCAAAGCTTCCAAGAAAAGACTGTCCATTGAAGCACTCTCTCCTTTTGGTTGGGAAAAATATGTAGGGGATGAGGGAAAAATACTTGGTATTAACCGCTTTGGTGAATCCGGCAAGGGTGAGGAAGTACTGGAAGCACTTGGCTTCTCTGTTGACAATGTAGTGAAGGAAGCAAAGGCCTTGTTGAACTAATAGCCGTTCTTCAGGACTTCAACTACTTTAACCCGTTAGTATGCTGAATAAAAGCAACGGTGAGGTAACCACTCACCGTTGTTTATTTCATGTGCTTATCCAGAAAGGCAATCAGGTTAGTACGGATGTCTTCTGCGTCAAACATCTTTCCGTAATGCGGCGCATCTTTAACAATGGTTAACGCATTGGGAACACCCGCCAGATCCAGCCACGATTTAAGAAGATACGATTGAGCTCTTGGCACATCCTGATCTTTTTCACCATGCACTATAAAAACCGGAGGGTCATTTTTATCGACATACGTGACCGGACTCGCTGCCTTACTGATATCAGGACGAAGTAAAGGAGTATGACCCAATAATTTGGCAATCGAATTATCTATGTTGTTAAGATCGGATGTTGCAAAAAACAAAGTGAAGTCACTCGGTCCATAAAAATCAAGCATCACTTTAATTCTGAAAGAAGGTTTCTTTTTATTCACATAAAATTCCGGCACCTCATTATTGTTTGATAATGCCAGTAACGACCCAAGATGTCCTCCGGCAGAAAATCCCATGACGGCAAACTTATTCTTATCGAGTTTATACTTCGCGGCATTGGCATATAAAAACTCAATGGCCTGATTACAATCCTGTATCTGCGCAGGGAAAATCGCATGGGTACTGAAGCGATAATCAATCGATGCAAGTGCATATCCTTTTTCAAGGAGGGCTTTTATGGTGCCCGTCATGTAACCCATGTCAGCATACTTATCGTTGTGATTCCAGGCACCTCCATGTATCCATATTACCAGCGGTGCATTTGCCGATGCATTGGGGGGCAGGTAAATATCCAGCAAATGTTTTTTTAATGTATCGGCTGCATAAGGAATGTTCTGATAAAAAACGGTTCCTTTCGGAAATGCTTCGTTGAAGAAAGACGGAACCTGCGCTGAAACAATAAAACTGATCACAGAGAAAATAGCAATAAATAATCGGGTCATTGTTTTTATGGTTGGCCATTAAAGATAATGGATTACTCCGGATGTTCATAAGTGCATTTCAATTGACGTACACCTGATTACTGCTCTTTTGCGAAATAGAAAAAAGCGCGGCCTGAATGCTCAGCAGGTATCGATTAGTTGTTATCAAAAACTAATTCTTACCTTAAGGCTCTCTATATTCTATTACGATGAGTTACTTTTTTTCAGTGCTGTTCTTATTGCTGTTTACATTCACTCACGCCCAGAATTACCAATTCCATAAAGTAAATGCAGAGACCAATGCTTCCTTTCGCGGACTATCGGTAGTAAATGATACGATCGCATGGATCAGTGGAAGCCAGGGGCAAGTGGGTGTTACTGCAGATGGAGGAAAAACATGGCGCTTCAACACCGTGAAGGGACATGAGAAATCAGAGTTCCGCTCGCTTTATGCTTTTGATGCCCGGCGCGCGATTATCGCTAATGCAGGATCGCCTGCATATATCCTTACTACCGCGGATGCCGGGAAAACGTGGAAGACCGTGCACACACTCACACACAAAGATGCATTCTTCGATGGAATTGATTTCTGGAATAGCAAAGAAGGAATCATCTATGGTGATCCGATCGATGGGAAGATGTTATTGCTAAAAACGACCGATGGGGGTCTGTCATGGAAAGAAATCACGAATGCACCCAGGTTAGAAACCGGCGAGGCTTCGTTTGCTGCAAGCGGCACCGGCATCCGTTGTCTAAAAAATGATAAAATCATCATCTGTACAGGAGGAACACTATCGCGCTTATGGATTTCGGACGATAAAGGTGAGCAGTGGACAAATCGCACTACGCCCATCATTCAAGGGCAAAGTACCACCGGTATTTTTTCATTTGCGCAGAATGGTAACCAACTGCTGATTGTGGGGGGCGATTTCAAAGAGGAGAACGGCACAACGCTTCATTGTTTTTATTCAACCGATGATGGAGCCAACTGGGTGGCGCCCTTAACGGCTACCCGTGGCTATCGTGAATGTATCGAACCGATTACGGAAACGATCCTGATCGCGACAGGTCCTTCGGGCAGCGATATCTCATTGGATAACGGGCAGCACTGGCAGGCGCTCTCCGATGAAAAAGGGTTGCACACTATCCGCAAGGCACGAAACGGGAAACTGGTTATCGCTGCTGGCGGAAGTGGTAAGATCTTCCTGGTCAGCAAGAAATGACAAAGTCACGTTTGGAGATTTATTTACTCACAAAATCAACTCCCTGATTGGCTTCGGTTGAAACATTAGCCGAAAGGCGAGGCATCATTTTTTCTGTGTGAATACCGATACACGGAGCTTACAATCTCTTGTATTAGTCTTGCCATGTCACACCTCAACCGCAGTTTGATTTCACTTTTAGTTAGTGTTCTTCTCGTATCCATTTCTGGATGCCATCCGTCCAGTTATCTGTTTGAGCAATTCGCACAGGAAGAAAAAGGATGGGTATTGCTGGAGGAAACGAAGGTGAATCATATCAGGGAAAAAGATGTACTCAAAATAAAAGGCAATCAGAAATTTACTTCACTGCGACTTTACGTACGAAATCGTGATATTGATATCCATGATCTCGAAGTTCACATGATCAGCGGTGATATTTTAAAACCCGCTATTGAGAAGGAAGTGAAGCGCGGAGAGCGAAGTCGGGTAATTGAACTGGCCGCTGATGGCCGTCAGCTGGATTACATTACCATACGCTACCGTTCAAAGGGAGCCTGGTTTACCAAACGCGCAACCGTACTATTTGTAGGCAAACAATATAATCCGAACGGAGCGTACTAAAGTAAAAAATCTTCTTCCCACTTCTATTCGAAATAAGAAGAAGACTTTACTATTACATGGCTGATTCTTTACAACCCTTTGCCCGTAGCGGCCCAATAAATACCTCCATACAAATGATCCAGGAAAATCGGATCGGAGAACGTAAGAGGGATGTGACCGAGACCGGTATAAAACGAACGTCCGCCATCGTATTTATGATACCATGCGATTGGATGAAGGCTGCCCATCCCTTTGCCTTCTTTCTCTCCCCACTTCGCATACGGATCGTACGTTTTCTCATCTACAGATAAAAGGATTTTTAAATCATCCGCCTTGCGCTCTCCATATTCATACCACTCATCTGTCCATACTAATTTTTTGGGGAAGCGCTCCATACCCGGAAAATTACCGTCCTCCAGTTTGAGATAAGCTGTTTGTTGCTGAGGATGTATCTTAAACATCATACCCACTAGCCTGGTGTACCATGGCCAGTCATACTCTGTATCTGATGCGCTGTGAATACCGACATAACCTTTGCCTGCTTTGATGAATTTTTCAAAAGCAGTTTGCTGGTCTGCATTCAGGATATCTCCCGTGGTGTTCAGAAAAATCACCACCTTATAATTCTCTAATGCTTTGTCATTAAAGATGGCGGCATTCTCGTGCCAGTCGATCGTGAAATTATTCCTGGCCGCCAATGTGCGCATAGCCGTTACACCTTCCTGTATGGATTCATGATGGAATCCATCTGTCTTGGTGAATAGTAGTGCTTTGAATTGCTGTGCAAAAGCACCAGAACCCGTGAGCAACAGAAAGAGTAAAATGCATTTAAAAATAGTTTTCATTGTCATTGAATGGATGGTGTGTGCACTAAATATAACGCTTTCCGCTTCAGCTCATAGCTACTCACTACTCCATTCATTGCCATGATTATTTATCTGGCAATAAACAGGGATAAACCTGTCCTTAACCCGTCATTCCTAAAACAAAAGCCAGTCCCTTGCGAGGCGGTCTTCCTATCAAATCAAGTCGTTGACCGCTCTTATTAAATTAACGAGAAGGCTGCATCTGCAGGTAAGACCTTCTATGCGGTCCGTGCCAACGAATATTGATTTCCAACCCGAAAAGAAAAACGGACTACTCCACGATCTCTGTCCCCGGCCTGATGTTCTTGAAATCACCTTGTTTCTTTGTGGGCATGGAATCGCCTGGCAGCGCATCCAGTTGAAAGACTTCGCTATGCACAACACGTTGCAGGCAAATCTCAATTAGCGTAGTGCTGTTGGGGACTAATGCTTTATCGTATAACTCCTTCGTGGCCCGGATGCGACAAGGAAGGTATTTGATAAATCCTTCCTCCGGTCTTGGCCGGATTTCAAATCCCAGGGAATCAATTCCCATCAGTGCGGGACGAATGACTTTGCCGTTTTTATCCAACACGGCATCCGTACCATTCATGATATCGTAGTTGAAATAATAGGTAATGGTTTCAGCATTAACATGATTTCGCTGCCGGTCTACAAAAAATCCTTCCGGTAAATGATTGGGATCACTTTCTTCCCCCGCAGTGATCAGCAAATCAAAATCGTTCACTGCATAACCCTGGCTATCCACTACTTTAAAAATAACCATTGAAAAACGATCATGTATAAAAATACGATCAGACAACAGTAACCGGTCTTCTACTTCTATCTTCTCTTGCTGCTGAACACCGATGGTCTCCCGGGCAAACTGATTATAAAGCGCAGTGTACTCCTGAGTGGTTTTGACACGAATGCAATCAAAGATTGCTTTTACTGTTTCGCTGCTCTTATCATTACCCGCTGTTTTCTTCACACTTTTCAATATGCCCATGCTATCACCCGAGTGCGACTTGCCCGCGATAATGCGAAGAGGTGTTTTAGGAGCTTCCTGAAAGCGTGTTATTTCAAGATCACCTGTAATCCATTTTCCACCTGCCTCTTTTACCGGAGCTGGCTGGCTGAGCAGTATATAACGAGCTTCCAGGTTAGCAGCAGCCACACGCACCACGCCATCAGAACCTAATTCACCGGTGTAACTGTTCAGGTTGTCGTACAACTTTCTATCAATTGACTGACCGGTTAACACAAATGGAAAGACATTTTGTGTGCTGATGGTATTGTCTCCGTTTATAATCCAATCCAGGTTGAGTTTCCAGGCCTCATTGCTTCCCAGTTCAAGCCAGTCTAACACGCCTTGTCCCGGCTCTACCTGATCAAACCATGCCTTCAACCGACCCAGTCTTCCTTTACCCAGCTGCGCCAATGCCGAACCATAATTGGCAGGAGCCAGCATAATCCAATGACTCATCGGGCATTGCTTATTCTCATAATACCGGTGCCACCAATCACGAACAACCGGCCCTCCTGTGGAATGAGTGATCCCGATAAAACGTCCGTTGCCGTTCATTATATCTGACAATTGTTCTTTCACTGCCGATTGAAACGCTCTTGACAGATCACCCATGCGCACTTCATCATGAAAGCTGATGTATTTGCCAAGAAAGATTTCTTTCACCTCATAGTTCAACCCTGCTTTGCGCACTTCCTCCCGAAGTCGTAAGGGCAGTTCGCCATACGTACTTATGTTGGTCACACTCCAGCCATGCACAAATACGATGGTTAAATTTTCCATGCTTTAAGGGTAATAAAGGGGTTAAACTGATCTTTGCGGAATTCGTTTGCTACACAAGACGCTAAGACGTTAAAAAGGCACAAAGTAATTCTGTAATTAAGTCTAGCTAATTTTTATGATAAAGCAAAGCCGATGTCATTAAGTGACCGTTACTTCTTTCGGTTGAGCAGCTGCAAAAACACATACGCGATTTCTTCTTCCTTAGGTGTAGCGTACACCTCATACACGGCCTTCAGAAAAAAATCAGAGTAAAAACTCCTGTCGGGGTTTGTTTCCTTTGGTATCCAATATGGAATGCAGGAAAGCAGATGATATTGATTATCCCGCACATCAAAAACTATGATCAGGTTGACATTCTCTTCTGTGCCAGTATCATGAAAAAGAAAAGCAGGGAAATCGAGGAGCTCTGTTTGCTTCAGTTCCGGAATTAAGTTCGCATCGAAGTATTCGTATTTTACTATGCGTACCCATGGATATACCTGCGCCAGCAATTGCTGTACCTGCTGAAGTTTTTTGTACCCGACCTGGTAAGGTATGTGATCATCCGAAAAAGCAGCGATCGGTATCCACTGTTGCGAACTCAGTTGCAAATACTGCAATGCTGATTTGGCAATGGTAAGTTTATAATCAAAATAAGAGTAGCCCGGAACAAAATAGCCCGGATAGAAATAGCACAGCTTCAGTTCCTGGCAATATTGAATCTTCAAATAGATGAGGTATTTACCAAGACTGTGTTTTCTATATTCCGGATCGTAAAAAGAGGTAATGCCTTCTGCACTGATTTCTCCCTCATCAAAAAAACCACAACCGATCAGTTTGTTATGATCATATAAGGTCACTTCATACGTTGTGAAAACAGAATGAGTTTCGGTTTTACCAAACAACAAATGGCGAAGTGACTCCGATGTCTGAAACGGAAGAGATTGTTTATAATTCGCATAGAGCTCTTCTTTCTCC